>CAIOHT010000100.1 GCA_903858185.1 uncultured Caulobacterales bacterium | reverse complement strand
CGCCAGGCGCCGTTCGCCCAGGAACAGATGCACGCCGGCCTAAACCGGCCGGACCGCACCGAGGATACGGGTGGCCGCGAGGCGCGCCAGGTCTCGGCCGATCTCGCACGCGTCGGTGACGTCGGGCCCCGGGGTCGTTCTCCGGTGGCTCTGGTCTTCTCGTACGAGAGTGACTGGGTCACCGGAATCCAGCCCCAGGGGCAGGGCTTCCGCGCGCTGAAGGAGGCTTTTGCCTGGTACTCGGCGCTGCGCGGTCGGGGGCTGGACGTGGACATCGTGCCTCCGGGCGTCGACCTGACCGCCTACGCCCTTGTGGTCGCACCTTGTCTGTCGATCCTGTCGCCCGAGGCGCTTGCCGCGTTCGTGGGCAGCGGCGCCGTCACGGTCTTCGGCGCCCGCGCGGGCTCGAAGACGACCGATCTGCATATCCCCGCCGGCCTGCCGCCCGGCGACCTGTCGGCGCTCCTGCCGATGCGGGTGTTGCGCGTCGAAAGCCTGCGCCCCGGCACGCCCCTGCCGGTGACGACTGCGGCCGGGGTCTTCGCCGGCGACGCCTGGCGCGAGGACATCGAGACGGACGCACGGGTCCTCGGCCGGTTCGATGACGGCGGTCCGGCCTGGCTTCGGTCCGGCCGATGCGACTACCTCGCCTGTTCGCCGGACGCGGCTTTGCTGGACGTCGTCCTGGCGGATGCGGCGGATCGCGCGGGACTTGCGGCGGCGCTCCTGGCCGAAGGCGTCCGCGTCAGTCGTCGGGGCGATCTCGTCCTTGCGGTCAACTACGCGCCCCAACTGCGCCTGGCCCCCGCCCCTGATGACGCGGTGTTCCTCGTCGGCGGTCGGGAGCTCCCGCCCGCCGGCGTTTCGATCTGGCGCCCGGGATGAGTGACGATGACGCGCTACGGGCCGTTGCGCCCGGCGCACATTGCGGGATGATGGCGGACTATCGCCGGATGATCTGAATGACGCTCGCTGAACCCCGTAAACGCACCCGACTGGCCCCGGAAGTCCGTCGCTCCCAGATCCTGGATGACGCTGCGCAGCTCATTCTGGAGGAGGGGCTATCAGCGGTGTCGATGGAACGGCTCGGGCGCGAAAGCGGCGTCAGCAAGGCGTTGGTCTACAACTACTTCCCGAGCAGGGAGGTTCTTCTGGCCTCGCTGCTGCACCGGGAGCAGGCCGACCTCGACAGCCGCGGCATGGAGCGGGCGCTCGAGGCGAAGTCCTACGAAGAGCTGATCCGGCAAACCACCCGGGTTTATCTCGAGCACACCAGCGAGCGCGGCGCCCTGATCCAGACCCTGCTCGCCGATCCGTCGGTGGCCCGACTGATGGAGGCCGAGTCCGCTGCGGGGCTTGAGCGCACCGTCCGCTACTTTGTCCGCGAGACGCGGCGGGAGTACGGGTTCAGCCGCGAGATGGCGTTGCTCGCCGTCCAGATGCTGATGGCCATGACCGACCGCGCCGGGAAACTGGTGGCCGAAGGGAAGGTCGACATCCCCACGGCCGAGGAGATGTGCGTTCAGATCATCACTGGCGGCGCGAAGCAGCTGGCGGCGAGGTCTGGCCCGACTATTGACGAATAGTATAATAGAAGCCATTCCGGACGGGGCTAGGTTTGGGTCGCGACCTTCAGGGAAGGCTCTCATTTGTCTCGCAAGCCGCTGCGAAGCGCACGCACCTACGGAAAACTGGACCGCGACGGCTTCATCCACCGCAGCTGGATGAAAAGTCAGGGTCTGCCGGACGACGCGTTCGACGGCCGACCTGTCATCGGCATTTGCAACACCTGGTCCGAGCTGACGCCCTGCAACGCGGGCCTGCGCGATCTGGCCGACCATGTGAAGCGCGGTGTCTGGGAGGCGGGCGGGCTCCCGCTCGAGTTTCCGGCCATGTCGCTGGGCGAAACCCAGATGCGGCCGACCGCGATGCTATTCCGCAATCTGCTGGCGATGGAGGTCGAGGAGTCGATTCGCGGCAATCCGATCGACGGGGTCGTTCTGCTGGGCGGTTGTGACAAGACGACGCCCGGCCAGCTGATGGGCGCGGCCAGCGTCGATCTGCCAACCATGGTGGTCTCCTCGGGGCCGATGCTCAACGGCAAGTTCCGCGGCAAGGATATCGGCTCGGGCACCGACGTCTGGAAGTTCTCGGAAGCCGTCCGGGCGGGCGAGATGACGCTGGCCGATTTCATGGCCGCCGAGCGCGGTATGTCGCGTAGCCATGGCGTCTGCATGACCATGGGTACGGCCTCGACCATGGCCAGCCTGGTCGAGGCGCTGGGCCTCAGCCTGCCGGAAAACGCCGCCCTGCCGGCGGTGGACGGGCGCCGCGCGACCCTGGCCCACCTGACCGGCCGGCGCATCGTGTCACTGGTCCGCGACGATGTGCGGATGTCGGCGATCGCCTCCCGCGCCGCGTTCGAGAACGCCATCCTGACGCACGCGGCGATCGGCGGCTCGACCAACGCGGTGCTGCACCTGATCGCCCTGGCCGGCCGGTTGGGCGTGCCACTGACGCAGGACGACTTTGATCTTCTGGGCCGGGATATTCCCCTGCTCGTCGACCTGATGCCGTCCGGCCGGTTCCTGATGGAGGACTTCTGCTACGCGGGCGGCGTGCCGGCGGTGCTCAAGGCCCTCGGTACGCACCTGCGCGGCGGGGCCGTCACGGTCGCCGGGGTCACCCAGGCGGACATCGCCGACATGGCCCGTTGCGACAACCCCGAGGTCATCCGGTCGCTGGAGGCGCCGGTTTCGGCGAACTCGGGACTCTGGGTGCTGCGCGGCAACCTCAGCCCTGGCGGGGCGATCATGAAGCCGAGCGCCGCGTCACCGGAACTGCTGATCCACACAGGCCGCGCGGTCGTGTTCGAGTCGATCGAGGACTACAAGGCGCGCATCGACAGCCCGGATCTGGACGTCGATGAAACCTGCGTTCTGGTGCTCAAGGGCTGCGGGCCGAAGGGCTACCCGGGCATGCCGGAGGTCGGCAATATGGCCCTGCCGGCCAGGCTGCTGGCGAAGGGCGTGCGCGACATGGTCCGCATCTCCGACGCCCGGATGAGCGGAACGGCCTTCGGCACGGTCATCCTGCACGTCAATCCGGAAGCGGACGCCGGCGGGCCTCTCGGGCTCGTCCGGGACGGAGACCTCATCGCGCTCGATGGTCCGGCGCGTCAGCTGACGCTGATGGTCGACGAGGCCGAACTAGAGCGGCGCCGGGCGGACCCGGGCCTAGCCCGTCCGGCCTCGCCCTACGTCCGGGGTTGGGCGAAGCTGTATGTCGACACGGTTCTGCAGGCCGATCGAGGCTGCGACCTCGACTTCCTCGTCGGCGCCAGCGGCGAGACGGTGAGCCGGGAGTCGCATTGATGTCCGTCTACGCCCGCTACCCGAGCCTGAAGGGGCGACACGTCTTTATCACCGGCGGCGCGACGGGCATCGGCGCGGCGCTGGTCGAGGCCTTCGCCGGTCAGGGCGCCGTGGTGAGCTTCATCGACATCGCCAGCGAAGCGGGGGAAGCGCTCGCCCTGCGGCTGGGGGGCGACGTCGAGTTCGCCCACTGCGATGTAACCCGGGCGGACGCCCTTGAGGCGGCGATCGGCGACGCCGCCATCCGACGCGGGCCGATCAGGGTGCTGGTCAATAACGTGGCCAACGACCAGCGCCGTCCCGCCTCGGAGACCGACGTCGCCACCTGGCGGGCCGGGCTGGCGGTCAATCTCGACCCGACCTTTCTGGCGGCGCGGGCCGTCGAGCCGGGCATGAAGGCTGCCGGCGGCGGGGCGATCATCAACTTCTCCTCGATCAACGCCCTGCTGGGGCCGGCCGGCCTCAGCGCCTACACGGCGGCCAAGGCGGCGGTGATCGGACTCTCGAAGTCATTGGCGCGGGAGTGGGGCGTCAACGGCATCCGGGTCAACGCGGTCTCGCCCGGCTGGGTGGTCACCGAACGCCAGCTGGCCCTCTGGCTGACGCCCGAGGCCGAAGCAGCCTGGATGGAGCAGGTCGCGCTCAAGCGGCGGATCCAGCCGGACGACGTCGCCCGGCTGGTGCTGTTCCTCGCGGCCGACGATAGCGCCCTGATCACCGGCCAGAACCTGGTCATCGACGGCGGTCGGACGTGACGGCCTGGCTGCTCTGCGACTGGGGCACCACCAACGTCAGGGCCTGGCGGGTCGAGGACGGCGTCGCCCGCGCCATGGCCAGCTTCCCTCTCGGCGTGTCGCGCATCGGCTCCGGCCAGGTCGAGGCGCGGCTGGACGCCGACGTTCGCCCCGCGCTGGAGGCTGAGGGCCTGCCGGTTCTGCTCGGCGGTATGGCGGGATCGAATCTCGGCTGGACCGCGGCACCCTATGTCGATTGTCCGGCGACCCTTGGATCATTGGAAGCGGCGGTCGTCAGGCCGGCCCCTGGCGTCTGGATTGCGCCGGGCGTTCGCACCCGCGTCGCGAATCACGGTCCGGATGTGATGCGCGGCGAGGAGCTCCAGGTCTTTGGCGCGCTGGCCCGGACGACGGAGCCGCGCCTCCTGTGCCTGCCCGGCACCCATGCGAAATGGGTGCGCGTCGAGCACGGGCGGATCATCGATTTCGTCACCGTAATGACCGGCGAACTGTTCGCGGTGCTCAACACTCACAGCGTTCTCGCGGCCGAAGGCGATCCCGGCGATGCCGCCGGCTTCGCGGCCGGCCTGGTCGCGGCCGGGGAGGGGGACGACCTGTCCGCCCGCCTGTTCGGCGTTCGCGCGCGGCGACTCTCGGGCGATCTCTCGCCGGGGCAGGAGCCCGCCTTCCTGTCGGGTCTGCTGATCGGCGCCGACGTGGCGGCCGGGCCCCGGCTGCTTGGCGCGACCACCGACATGCCGGTGACCCTGATCGGTGACACAGCCCTGTGCGCCGCCTATCGCCAGGCCCTGGCCGGACGGGGGCGGGCCAGCGAGATCCTGGATGGCGACGCCGCCGCGCTCACCGGCCTGATGGCCCTTGTGGAAAGAATCCGCCCATGACGATCGACGAGGCGCTCGATGCCCTGCCCCTGATCGCCATCGTTCGGGGCGTGACCCCCGACGAGGCTGTGGCCGTGGGCGAGGCCTTATACGCCGGCGGCGTGCGGGCGATGGAAGTCCCGCTCAATTCGCCCGATCCGCTGGAGAGCATTGGTCGCCTGGTGCGCCGCTTCGGCCAGACGATGGCGGTCGGGGCCGGAACGGTGCTGACCGGCGATCAGGTCGAGGCGCTGCACGCGATCGGCGGCGGCTTCGTGGTCTCGCCCAACGCTGATGTCGCCGTCATCGCCCGGACCCTGGCGCTGGGTCTCGAGTCCTTGCCGGGCGTAGCCACCGCCACCGAGGCCTTCGGCGCCGTCGCCGCCGGAGCCCGGTTTCTCAAACTGTTTCCGGCGTCGACCTATGGACCGGGGCATCTCAAGGCCTTGAAGGCCGTACTTCCCCGCGCCGTGAAGGTGCTCGCGGTCGGCGGTGTAGGCCCGACGCAGATGGCGGACTGGCGCGCTGCCGGGGCTGCGGGCTTCGGCCTGGGATCGGAGCTCTACACCCCGGGCCTGTCCCCCGAGCAGGTCGCCGCCCGCCTGGCTGACTGCGCCGCCGCCGCCGGCTGATCCGCCCGCAATTCATTATTGACGATTAATATAATAGTTGACGGCGGCGGCGGGAAACCGCACCTTGGCGACGTAGCCCGGAGGTGGGTTGGCCACAGCGCCTCCACCTCGCCTGTCCTCGATCCGCCTTGCGCAAAGGCTTCTCGCCCCGGCCTCGCGCCGGGGCTTTTTTTGACCAAGACACGCCGGAGACGCCTTCCATGCACGGCCTTATATTGCCCCTTCTCGCGACGGTTCTCCTCTCCACCCCGACGTCGGCGCTTGCCTGCGGGGCCGCGGTCGACGCGCCGGAGCTGGCCCGCGCCGGCGCTGCGTCCGTCGGCGTCATGACCGTCCCGGTGACGGTTGCGGGGCGACCGGACCTCCCGGCGTCAAACCTGCTGACAGGCCGTATCGTCAGGACGGACCGGACGCTGAAGGTCACCGTCTGGTACCCAGCCGCCGGTGGCGCCAGCGCGGTCGCGCCGAAGGCCTATGAGGGGCACGTCCGCCGCCCGGGTCAGCCGGACGCCGTGTTCGAGATTCCCGGCTGTGCGCAGCCAGGCGCGGCGCCGCTCAAAACTGCCGCGCCACTGGTCGTCTTCTCCCACGGGTATGGCGGCTGGGCGACCTATACCGCCGATCTCGCCGAGACCCTGGCGTCCCGTGGTTATGTCGTCGCGGCGATCGATCATGAAGACCCGCCGTTCCAGGACGCGGGGGGCTTCGCCCTGTCCTTCGCGCACGTCGCGGCGAACCGGGCTCGCGATCAGCAGGCCGTCATCGCGCGGTTGCGCGGGCTGGCCCACGACCCGGACTTTGCATTGGCGGGGGCGTTCGATCCCGACCGTCTGGCGCTGATCGGCTATTCCATGGGCGGCTTTGGCGCGCTGGCCACGGCCGGTGCGGGTTACGATACCGCCAGCCCCTTCTACCGCCGCATCCCGGGCGACCTGCTAACCAATCAGGCCGAGGGCCAGGCGCAGCCGGCGGAGGGCCTAAAGGCCTTGGTGCTGATCGCGCCGTGGGGCGGTCAGACAGAGAACCGGAGCTGGTCGACCGCGGCGCTGTCGCGCGTTACGGCGCCGACGCTGCTGATCGTCGGCGACCAGGACGATGTCGCTGGCTATGCCGATGGCGCGCAGCGGATCTATCAAGGGCTGACCGGGACGGACCGGCGGATGCTGGTCTTCGCCAACGCCCGTCACAACCTCGTTGGCGCTGACGCCCCGGCGGCGG
The DNA here is from genome assembly GCA_903858185.1 of uncultured Caulobacterales bacterium. Lineage (GTDB taxonomy): Bacteria > Pseudomonadota > Alphaproteobacteria > Caulobacterales > Caulobacteraceae > Caulobacter > Caulobacter lacus. The sequence continues at coordinate 1,814 of CAIOHT010000100.1, read as the reverse complement.
CGCGAACAGCCTTCTCCTCGTTTGAGGGCTTCGAGGAGCCCGTCTGGCGCAAGGACCGCCTTCGCGCCATCAGCGCCCACTTCATCGTCGCATTTCTGGACCTAACACTGAAGGGCGACACCGATCGAGCGGACTATCTGAAGCCGTTGCCGTCCGGCGGTGTCGCCAAGGGGTTCTCGAAGCGTTGGTCGCTCGGCTTCAGCCTGCGACGGGATCCTTCCGCCCAGCCATAAATACCTTGTCGGCGAAGGCGGCGATCACGGCGCTAACGGACTCTGCGCGTTCGCGCTGCAGCCAGTGGCCTGCGCCCTCAAACATCCGGATCGTCAGATCTGGCGCCAGGGACCGATGGCGTTCAGCCAGGCTGGGCAGAAGCGCCTCGTCCTGATCGCCCCATAAGAGTTCTACTGGACAGGTCACCGGTCCCGTCGCCACGGTCGGCGCGCCAGCCTCCATCGGGTTCGCGCGGTACCAGTTGAGCGCGCCGGTCAGGGCGCCGGGGCGCGCCAGAGCTTCAATATAGGCGGCTTCATCGGCATGGTCAGAAAGTCCCTTGGACCGGAGACGATCAAGCATGCCGCGCAGCGCGCGGTAGTTGTGAGCTTCGAACAGACCCTCGGCGCCAGGCTCTCTCAGGCGCGGCATATAGGCTGACGCCCGCCGTTGGGCCGGGTCGTCTTGCAGGGCTGCCGCAAGGATCGCGGGATGCGGCGCGCTGAGCACACACAGGCCGGCGAGTCGCTCCGGGCGCGTGGCCGCATAGGACCAAGCCACGGCGCCGCCCCAATCGTGACCGACCAGAAGCACGGGCCTGTCGCCGGCTTGCCGGTCCAGAATGTCGTCCAGGTCAGCCGTCAACCTTTCCAGCCGATAGGCGGACAGTTCCACCGGTTTGCCGGACAGATTGCAGCCGCGGCCGTCGGGCGCGATCACCGTGAACCGTCTGCTGAGGGCGTCGATCTGGGCCCGCCATCCCCGCCAGTAGTCCGGGAAACCGTGACACAGCACGATCACCGGCCCTGATCCGCCCCGTTTCAGATGCAGCCGGCAGCCGTCCGAGGCTGCAATCGTGACGCTGATGGTCAAGGCGTGCGTCCCGCTCTCTGTTGGAAGTTGCGTCAATAGCGATACTCCGATCACGGCAGCCGTCAATCGGCCCCCTGGCTTGCTGGCGCTATCCGTCAGCACCGCTATTGACGGGGTGAATAATAACGCTTGACGCGTTCGCATCCGCCCGCTTACCTCTATTGACTAACAATACAATAGCGGTGCGGTCAGCGCCCGCCGAAGGGGAGGGATCCAATGAATACCTGGACATCACGTTCAACGAGCATGCTTGCCGGCGCCTCGGTCATGGCCCTGTGCGCGGCGGCGATTTTCGGCCCGACGGCCGCGTCGGCAGCGGAGGCCGCGCCGGCGGCGACCGGGGTCGAAGCGATCATCGTGACGGCGCAAAAGCGCGAGCAGGCTCTGCAGGACGTGCCACTGGCCGTCAGCGCCTTTTCGGAAGCGACGCTCGATCGCGCCCAGATTGAAGACGCCACGGATATCCAGTTCTCGATCCCCAACGCCGTTCTGACCGGCAATGACCGCTTCACGCTGCGGGGCATCGGCACCAACGCGCTCGGCTCGTCCGATCTGGGCGTGCAGTCGTTCGTCAACGGCGCCGCCATTGGCTACCTTCCGCAGAACGAGTTCTTCGACATGGCGCGCATCGAGGTGCTGCGCGGTCCCCAGGGCACGCTCTACGGCCGGAACACGACCGGCGGCGCGATCAACCTGATCACCAAGCGCCCCGGCAGCGAATTCGGCGG
>CAIOHT010000099.1 GCA_903858185.1 uncultured Caulobacterales bacterium | reverse complement strand
GGAACGGTGCTGCCCGCCCTGCCGACGCTGCATCCGGCCTTCCTGCTGCGCCAGCCGGCGGCGAAGAAGAAGGCCTGGCTGGACCTGCTGACCCTGACCGAGCGGCTGGATCGACCGGGGCGGCCTGAGTAACGAAGCGGAAAAGGCGAGCAATGAGACGCCCTGGACTTTGCATTCTGCTGGGCGCCGCGCTCCTGGCGCCGGCGACCGCCACACCGGCGCTGACACCGCCGGCGGTGGACCAGAAGACCTACCCGCTTGTCGCTGTATACGGCTACCCGGTCTACCTCGCGGCCGGCGAGGCCCGCCCCCTGCGCCGCGCGACAGCGGTCGGCCCGGTCAGCGACTGGTTGCCGGACAGTGATCCGATGGTCGTGCTGGCGGCGGCCGGGACCGCCGCCTCGGGCAACGTGGCAGTGAAGCTGACCATCGAACCCACGGGACGGGTCTCCGCCTGCGAACTTCAGCGGCCTTACGGCGACGCGGCTCTTTTCGAGGGGCTTTGCGACCGGATCTCTGCGCGGGCGCGCGTGAAGCCCGCCATCGACGACGCCGGCGCAGCGGTGACAGACCGTTTCATCCTGTCGATCAATGTCGTTCGGAGCCTGACCCCGCAAACGCCTCTGGTGGTGGTCAGCGCGCCGTCTCCGGCGCCGCCGCCGCCCGGCGGGCAATGGCCGCCCTCCTGGGACAGCCAAGTGGCCACGGTCGCAAAGCTCGACCTGCTGCCGGGTGGTCCGACGTCGGCCGCGGCGCGGGCCGAGCCCTGGGCAGGCATCGAGTATTCACCGGAAGACCCGCGACAGGCATGCCGCATCGTGAAGTCCTCAGGGGACGCCGCCTTCGACGCCCGCGCCTGCAAGGCGGCGGCGAAGGGGCGCTACGACGTCTCCAGGTTTGAAAGGCCCTGGCAGCGCCGCATGCAGCTTCACTTCGTGCTGTTCGACGGCAAGCCTCGCGCCCTGCTACCCGTCCAGAAGTGGAGCGGTCGGCCGGTTGCGAGCGAGGCGGCGCGGACGGCGGTCGCCGCCGCCCTGTCCGCCGACTCGCTGGCCCGCGTTCGACTCAACGTCATGGTCGAGGCGTCCGGCGCGGTCAGCGCCTGCACGATCGAGACGACATCGGGCGCCGACGCTGGCGACGTCGCAGCCTGCGCCGCCGTCCGCGCGAACGGTCCGTTCGCCCCGGCCACCGACATCTTCGGCCGCCCGTTCAAGGCGCAGCTCTACGACTGGAGCCCGGCCAGGGAAGCGCCCTAGGCGGGAACCGCCTCCTCCGCCACGAAGCCCTTCCAGGCCTGCATGTAGGTGATGAACCGGTCGCTCAGCCCCTCAGCCTGCAGGTGCTCGCGGGTCACCGGCAGGGCGTTCGGCCGGAACGCCGCGTCGGCGGCGGCCAGTTTCGGCCAGTCATGGTGGATGATGGCGCCGCGACCGATCAGGACGAAGTCGCAGCCCTGTTCCAGGCACCACTCCGCGTCCGCAGCCGCCATCACCTTGCCGGCTACGCCCAGGCGCACGTTGCCCCGGTCGAGGCTGGTGAAAACCTCCATCAGGCTCTGGCCGGCGAACGCCGCGTCCATCGGCGCCTTGCGCACGTCCCACAGGGACATGTCGAGATAGTCGATCAGGCCCTGCGTCATCAGCTGCTGGGCCAGATCGCGGCATTCGGCCAGCACGATCCCGAACCGCTCCGGCGACAGGCGCAGACCGAGCTGGAAGTCCTCGCCGCAGGCCGCGCGCACGCCCTTGAGGATGTCGATGACGATCCGGTTGCGGTTTTCCGCCGAGCCGCCCCACTGGTCGGTGCGCAGGTTGACCTCGGGACTCAGGAACTGGGCCAGGATGTAGCCATGGGCGCCGTGAATCTCGACGCCGTCGAAGCCGGCCTTCTGTGCGCGGACGGCGCCGGCGATGAAGTCCTGGATCAGCTGTTCGACCTCGGCGCCGGTCAGGGCGCGGGCCTTGAACTCCTCATTGTCGGACGGGCAGACCGGCGCCTCGCCGATCAGTTCGGCCGGCGAGCGCATGCCGGCATGGTGGAGCTGGACCACCGCCACACTGTCCTGCGCCTTGATGGCGGCGGCCAGGCGCGTCAGCCCCTCAAGATGATCATCCGACCAGCAGCCCATCTGGCCGGGGAAGCCCTGTCCGATGCGCTGCACATGCGCCGCGCAGGTCATGGTCAGGCCGAAGCCGCCCTCGGCCCGCATGGTCAGCCATTTGAACTCCTCGTCGGACATCCGGCCATCGGCATGGCTCTGGGTGTTGGTCAGCGGCGCCAGCATCAGACGGTTCTTCATCGCCGGCCCGTGGGCAAAGGTCAGCGGGGCGAACAGGGGGGAGACGGACATGCGCGGTCAGACCTTCATTTTGTAGCCGGTGTGGAAGATCCACCGGATGACGAGGAGACAGGCGATCAGAAAGCCGAGGATGGCGGCCAGACTGATGCCGATGTTGACGTCGGCCTTGCCGTAGAAGGCCCAGCGGAACCCGCTGATCAGATAGACGACGGGGTTGAACAGGGTGATCTTCTGCCAGAGCGGCGGCAGCATGCTGATCGAGTAGAAACTGCCGCCCAGAAAGGCCAGCGGGGTGATGATCAGCGTCGGAACGATCTGCAGTTTCTGAAAATCGTCCGCCCACAGACCAATGATGAATCCGAACAGGCTGAAGGTCACCGCCGTGAGGACCAGGAAGCCCAGCATCCAGACCGGATGGGCGATCTCGAACGGCACGAACAGCCGCGCCGTGGCCAGCATCAGCAGACCCAGCAGCACCGACTTGGTCGCCGCGGCGCCGACGTAGCCGATCACGGTCTCCAGCCAGGAGACCGGCGAGGACAGCAGCTCGTAGATCGTCCCCGACCATTTGGGCATGTAGATGCCGAACGAGGCGTTGGAGATGCTCTCGGTCAGGATCGCCAGCATGATCAGGCCGGGCACGATGAAGGCGCCGTAGCTGACGCCATCGATCGCTGTCATCCGGCTGCCGATGGCCGTCCCGAACACCACAAAGTACAGCGAGGTCGAGATGACCGGCGCCAGGATCGACTGCATGAGGGTACGGAACCAGCGGGCCAGCTCGAAGCGGTAGATGGCCTTCACGCCATGGAAGTTCATCACTGCGCCCTCACCAGATTGACGAAGATCTCCTCGAGGGAGCTTTCCTCGGTGCGCAGATCCTTGAAGTCGACGCCCGCCTCGCCCAGCCGCCGGAGCAGGCCGGCAATGCCGGTTTCCTCGGCCTGGGCGTCAAAGCTGAAGACCAGCTGGGTTCCGTCTGCTGACAGTTCCAGCGCCTCGCCCGCCAGCGCCGCTGGCAGCGCCGCCAGCGGTTCGCGCAGCTGCAGGGTCAGCTGCTTCTTGCCCAGCTTGCGCATGAGCACGTCCTTGTCCTCGACCAGGACCAGCTCGCCCTTGTTGATCACCCCGATCCGGTCGGCCATCTCCTCGGCCTCCTCGATGTAGTGGGTGGTCAGGATGATGGTCACGCCGCTGTCCCGCAGCGCCCGGACCATCAGCCACATGTCGCGGCGCAGCTCGACGTCCACGCCAGCGGACGGCTCGTCGAGGAACAGAATCTTCGGCTCGTGGCTCAGCGCCTTGGCGATCATCACCCGGCGCTTCATCCCGCCCGACAGGGTCATGATCTTGTTGTCCTTCTTGTCCCACAGGCTGAGGTCGCGAAGGATCTTCTCGATGTAGGCGGGATTGGGCGCCTTGCCGAACAGGCCGCGGCTGAACTTGACCGTGGCGATGACCGTCTCGAAGGCGTCGGTGCTGATCTCCTGCGGCACCAGTCCGATCTTGGTGCGGGCCTCGCGATAGTCGCGGGCGATGTCGTGGCCGTCCGCGATCACCGTACCGGACGTCGCGTTGACGATGCCGCAGACGATCCCGATCAGCGTTGTCTTCCCGGCTCCGTTGGGCCCGAGCAGGGCGAAGATCTCGCCCTGGCGAATATCCAGATGAACACCCTTCAGCGCCTGGAAACCGCCGGCGTAGGTCTTGGACAATCCGGCGATGGAAATGATCGGCTGCACTCAGGGTCCCCCGGCGATGGAGCGGAGATAAGCGGCTCGTGAGCAAAGGACCAGCCCTCCCTGAAACGCGAACCGCCTTTCCCCAGGGTGCGCTTGGGTCTAGTTTGCGGTCTGCATCGGGTAAGGGACCGCGTTGTCTGCAAAGGACCGCGCGGCAGACAGCATGGCGGCGGGTCCGCGCGCGCTGATCGTGGCTCTGACCATGATGGCGGCGGCGATCTTTTCAGCAGGCACGGCGCTGGCGGCGGGGCCGCAGGTGCTGTCGCCGATGGACGAGCGCGCCTGGCGCGACGCCTTCGCGGCCTCGGCCCGGGCGGACTTCGACACTGCCGACACAGCCTTCGCCCGAACCCGTGACCGCAGCCTCGCCGGACACCTGATGCTGCAGCGTCTGATGCATCCAACCGGCTATACCGCCACCTGGTCGGAGCTGAACGCCTGGCTTCGGGCCTACGGCGATCTGCCCGGCGCCGAGCGGATCTATGCCCTGGCCCTGAAACGCAAGCCGACCGCGGCCGCCACGCCGAAGCCGCCGGCCTTCATGGAAGTCTCCCGTGTCTGGGGGCGCGTGGAGAGCGCCGCCGGCCTCGCCGGCGGCCCGGCCAGTCCCGACCGCGGACGCGCCGCACGCGAAGCCTACTATTCCGGCGACGCCGCCCGCGCCCTGGCGCTCGCTCCGGCCTCCGGAGAGCGATGGGTGGCGGGTCTGGCGGCGTGGCGGCTGGGGCGATACGAGGAGTCCCGCGCCTTCTTCCGCGCGGTGGCGATCGACGAGGACGTGGACGACTGGCTCCGCTCGGGCGGCGCCTTCTGGGCCGCACGCGCCTCGACCATGCTGGGCGAAGCGGACCAGGCATTGGCGTTCCTGCGGATGGCCGCAAAGACGCCCCACACCTTCTACGGCATGGTCGCCCTGCGCAGCCTGGAGCTCCAGGGGTTGCAGCTGGGCGACGGCGGTTCCCCCACGCGGCCGGCGATGCTCGCGGCGATCAGCCGCTACGGGTTCGACCGCGCCGCGACCACCCCGACCCTGCCGGCGGTGGACAGCTTTGTGAAGACCGATCCGAGAGCGCGCCGGGCCGCAGCCCTGATGCAGATCGGACGCGCCGCCGACGCCGGCCTGGAATTGCGGGCCGGCCTGACGCTGGCGAAGACGCCGGCTGAACGGCAACTCTGGCAGGCGCTGATCCTCGCCCTGAACGCTCCGATCACCACGGCCGCGGACGCCACGCCCCCACCTTCGCCGCGCCGCGCACCGCCCCGCCGTCGCGGCCCGGAGGACTATCCGACGCCAGACCTCTGGCCCGAGGGCGGCTTCACGCTCGACAGGGCGCTGGTCTACGCGCTGGTCTGGAAAGAGAGCCGCTTCAATGCCTATGCGGTGTCCGGCGCCGGCGCCATGGGCTTGATGCAGGTGCGGCCCGTCGCGGCCGCCCGCGCCGCCGGCGACGACAAACTGCTGGTCAATCCCCTGCCCCTGCTGGACGGCCCGACCAATCTGCGGGTCGGACAGGACTACTTCACCTGGCTCATGGAGCGGGCCCTCGGCGGCGGTCCGGAAGCCTATGACATGCTGCGCGCCGTGGCCGCCTACAACGCCGGCGCGGGCACCGTTCTCAACACCCTGAAGAAGGTCGGTCCGGGGGCGGACAGTCTGCTGGTGATGGAGAGTATGCCGGCGCTGGAAACGCGCGACTACGTCGAGAAGGTGATGGTCGCCTACTGGACCTACAAGCGGCGCTTCGGCGGCGAGACCCACACCCTGGACGCAGTCGCGCGGGGCGAACGGATCATCGACATCCGGCTGGACAGATAGATCCCGTTGTCATCCCGACCGCAGCGAAGCGGAGAACCGGGACCCGGATTCTGCCTCAAACAGGCTGGATGGGATTCAATCCGGGTCCCGGATCAACCCTCCGGGCCGTCCGGGATGACAGTCAGATGGCATAGGCCCGGCTATCGAGCCTCTTGATCCGCCCCGGCGCGCCTCCGAGCCGGTCTTTCCGCACCAGCAAGGCGCGCCGGTCACCCAGCCGAACGGGCCACCATTGCGCGGAGCGGAACCGGCCGCATCGTCCGCCGTCGTTCTGGACATGCGCAGCCGCCTCGGCGTCCCAGCCGGTCTCCAGCCGCAGATCCGCCGGCAACAGCAGCAGCCAGTCGGCCTTTGCCGCCGCCACGGCCGCTTCAACCGTCGCCGCCCGCTTCGCTCCGGCGTCCTCAGCGATTGCCAGAGTCCCATCGCCTGAACCGCCGTCGACCACGAAGACCTCCGTAACGATCGCGTCCACCGCCGCCGGCACCAGCGCCGCGAGACAGGTCGACAGTGTGCGTTCGTTGTTCAGGGTCTGGACGATGACAGAGATCATGGCGTCTTGGAGCGCGCCGCACCGCCACGGTCAAGAGTTCTTGTTTTGTTCCCCCCTTTGTGGTCAGGTCCTGCATGGCTCCCCCGACCCCATCGGTGAAAGGCCGTGGCGCGCGCAGCAATGCCACAAGCCGTTTCGTGTCCGCGCAGCGCGAGGACTTCGACGACGGCTGGACAGTCGAAGATCCGCAGCCGGTGCAGCTGACAACCGTGGCCCTGCCTGACAAGGCCAGGACCATCATCACCCGCAATACGAGCCCGGACATCCCTTTCGACCGGTCGATCAACCCCTACCGGGGGTGCGAGCACGGCTGCATCTACTGCTTCGCGCGCCCCGGTCACGCCTACCTTGGCCTGTCGCCGGGGCTGGATTTCGAGACCCGGCTGTTCTTCAAGCCCGAGGCGGCCCAATTGCTGACCGCCGAACTGTCGCGCAAGAGCTACAGGCCGAAACACATCCAGATCGGGGCCGACACTGACCCCTACCAGCCACTGGAGCGCAAGCTGCGGGTGACCCGCCAGGTGCTGGAGGTGCTGCAACGGTTCCGGCATCCGCTTACGATCATCACCAAGTCAAACCTGATCGGGCGAGACGCGGACATCCTTGGCGAGATGGGCAAGGCGGGTCTGGCGCGGGCGGCCATCTCGATCACCACCCTTGACCGCAAACTGGCCCGCAGCATGGAGCCGCGGGCGGCGACGCCGCAGCGGCGCCTGGATGCGGTGCGCACCCTGACGGACGCGGGTTGCCCGGTGACAGTGATGTTCGCACCGGTGATTCCCGGGCTCAACGACCACGAACTGGAGCAGGTTCTGGAAACCTCGGCGGCGGCCGGCGCCACGGCGGCCGGCTACGTCATGGTCCGGCTGCCGCTCGAGATTGCCGACCTGTTCCAGGAGTGGCTGAAGACGGACCACCCGGACCGGGCCGAACGGGTCATGTCGCTGATCCGCCAGATGCGGCGGGGCAAGGCCTACACGGCCGACTGGAGCGTGCGCGGCCGGGGCGAAGGACCGCTGGCCGACCTGGTCGCGGCGCGCTTCCGGGCGGCGCGCAAGCGCTACGGGCTGGAGCGGCCGAGGGAGGCGCTGGACGTGGCGGCGTTCCGCGTTCCGCCGAAGGCGGGGGACCAGATGGATTTGTTTGGCTAGGGGACATGTACCGCAGGTACGTGTCCCCTGAACCCGCGGCTCGATTGGGGGACACGTACCTTCGGTACATGTCCCCAACGGACTACCGCGAAAACACCCCGACCAGTTCCACATGCGGTGACCAAAGAAACTGGTCCACGGGCAGGACGCGCTCAAGCGTAAAGCCGGCATCAATCAGGATGCGGGCGTCCCGCGCGAAGGTCACCGGATTGCAGGACACCCCGACCACGCGCGAGACCTTGCTGCGGCCGATCTCGCCGGACTGTTCGAAGGCGCCGGCGCGGGGTGGGTCGAAGACGACGGCGTCCACTTTCGCCAGGTCCTGGGCGAGCATCGGGCGTCTGGCCAGATCGCGGGCCTCGGCGGTGATCGGCTTGAGCCCGGGAGCGCTGGCCGTCGCCGCGCGCAGGGCGACAATCGCCGGCGCGGCCGAGTCCGCCGCCAGCACCGGCGCAACCATGGCCAGGCGGAAGGTGAAGGTGCCGACGCCGCAGTAGAGGTCGGCGACCCGGTTGGCGCCGGCAACGGCCTCGACCGCGAACGCCGCCATCGCCGCCTCGGCTTGCGGAACGGCCTGAAGGAAGCTTCCGGCCGGCAAGGCCACGGTGGCCGGACCCAGCCGCACCATCGGCTGGCGCGCCTGATAGACCATCTCGCCGGCCAGGGTGACGCGGGCGAAGTCGCCGGCAGAAGCCGCTTCCGCCGCGCGCATCCGGGCGTCTGCTGACAGGCCCCCGCTCTTTCGCTCAACCCCGGTGACGTCGACATCGATGCCGGTGGCCGTCCAGGTCACATGCAGGGTCGGGGCGGACTTGGGGTGCTCGAGGAACGGGCGCGCCAGTTGTCGCAGCGCCGGCAGCGCCGACACCAGCCGCGGGTCGGCGATGACGCAGGTGTCGATATCCACCAGCGACCAGCTGCGACGTTCCTTGAACCCCAGCTTCACCCCGCCTTTGCCGCCACGGGCATGCAGGGCCAGCCGCCTGCGCGATCCGGGTGGCGACGCGAAGGTTGGCAGTATCTCGGTCTCGATATGCTCGTGGCTGAGCGCGGTCCGCACCAGCTCGGCCTTCCAGAGCAGATAGGGGGCCGCGTCCCAGTGTTGCAGCGCACAGCCGCCGCAAACGCCAAAGTGGGGACAGGGCGGCGCAACCCGCTCGGCGCTGGCCTCGACCAGTTCGACCAGTTCTGCACGCTGTCCATCGCGGCGCGCGCGGACGCGCTCTCCGCCCAACGTCAGCGGTACGAACAACGGGCCGGGCGCAAGGCCGTCGCCCTGCGCACCAACGCCCGTAACGGTAATGTCGATCAGATCGGTCAACCGGTACTCCAAACGGAACCCACGGCCCCCGATAGCATTGTTGCGATGCGACGCGGCGGGCAATCGTTCCGCCACATGAACGAAGATGAACGGGTCGCTCAACGACGGTTCAGGTTGGATCCGCCATCTTCTTACCATCAACGGCGAGTCATACTCGCCTCAGAAGCGAAGTGAGCGTGTCATGCGCACCATTCTGTCTCTTTCCGCTGCTCTCGCCATCGCCGCTCCGGTGTTCGCGGCGCCGACGTTTGCCGACGCGCAATCGGCGCGCAGCTATGGCCGTGGCGATGTCTGCAGCTATCAGCGCAAACAGGCCGGCAACAAGGGCACCGTCACCGGCGCCCTGATCGGCGGCGTGCTCGGCGCGGCCGTGGCCAGCGAAGGCGTGAAGACCGAAGGCGCCGTGCTCGGCGGCACGGTCGGCGCGGTCGCCGGCAACCAGATCGCCAGGCGAAACTTCAAATGCGGCTCCTATCCCCGCCGGGTCAGCGCCCGTCGCGACAACTGCAAGTGGGTTCAGGAGTACTATGGCGGTCGCTGGCACGGTTTTGAGGTGTGCCGCGCCCGTGACGGCTACTGGCGGCCGAGCGGCCGGGCGTAAGCCCGATCGCCAGGCGGTCTTTCAATATCGAGGACAAGGGAGAGCCCAATGACGAACCGTTCCACACTGACCCGCGGCGCCGCCGGCCTGGCTGCACTCGCCATGCTTGCCGGCCTGGCGGTGGTTCCGGCCACCGCTTCCGCCCAGTCCTATTCCCCGGGCGCCGGCGGATATGACGGCGGCTACCGCTACGACGCCTGTCAGCGGGAGCGGACCGGCCGCGGAACGGGCGGGGCCCTCGTCGGCGCCGGCATCGGCGCACTCGCGGGCGGCAACATCGCGGCGCGCGGCAACCGCACCGAAGGCGCCGTCATCGGCAGCATTCTTGGCGCAGTGATCGGCGCCAACGTCGGCAAGACCTCCGCCGCCTGCGAGCCGGGTCAGCCTGGCTCCTACCAGCAGGGTTTTACCGAACCGCCTGTCCAGGACGGCTACTACGGCTACGACGACGGTCGCGGCGGCTATGCCCAGGGCAGCTATGACCCGCGCTACGGAAATGACGGTTACGATGATGGCTACGGCTACAGCGACGGCTACGCCCGTCCGGTGGCCGACGCCCCATCCGCCGACAACTGCTCTCTCGCCGAGAGCCCGATCTACCTGCCCGACGGCCGCGTCCAGAAGCGCTTCGTGCGTGTCTGCCGCGACTCAAGCGGTCGTTATCAGGTCGTCGACTGATCGTTCGACCGAACTGAATTCAGAATGGCCGTCCGTGAAAGCGGGCGGCCTTTTCTGTGTCAGCCCTTGCAGGCCCAGAGCAGGAATTCGTGGTTGCCGTCGCCGCCGGTGATCGGACTGTCGGCGGTCTCGCGGAGCGACCAGCCCTGCCCCGCAAGCCAGACGACGACGGCGTCCAGCGAGGCCTGGCGAACGGCCGCATCCTTGACGATGCCACCCTTGCCGACGTGGTCACGCCCGACTTCGAACTGCGGCTTGACCAGCGCCAGGAGGTCTGCGCCCTCACCCGCGAGCGCCAGCGCCGCCGGCAGGGCCTTGGCGAGGCTGATGAAACTCACGTCGGTGACGACAAGGCCGGGCGACTCGGGGATCAGGGAGGCGTTCAGCACGCGCGCATCCGTCGCTGACAGCTCGACCACGCGCGGGTCACCCGCCAGCGAGGGGTGCAACTGATCCCGGCCGACATCGACCGCATAGACCCGCGCCGCGCCTTTCGAGAGGCAGACCTGCGTGAATCCGCCGGTCGAGGCGCCGACGTCGAGAACCACCCTACCCTCGACCTGAACGGGCCAGAGCGTCAGCGCGTGATCCAGCTTCAGCGCCCCGCGCCCGACCCAGCGATGGGCCGGCTCGGCGACCAACGCGGCCGTCTCCTCCACCAGTTCGGAGGCCCTGTTGACCTTGCGGCCCTCCGCAGAGACGCCGCCAGCCGCGATCGCCGCCTGGGCCCGGGCGCGGCTTTCGAACAGGCCGCGTTCGACGAGGAGCAGGTCTATGCGGCGCTTCAGGACCGCACCCTCGGCACTGCATCGAGCCAGCGGGCGTAGGCGGTCTCGCGCATGCGAGTGTCATCACTCGGGGTCACGGACTCGGTATCCGGCCGAGCGGCGGCGGCCTCCTCGATCGTGCTGAACAGACCCGCGCCAAGACCCGCGAACAGGGCCGCGCCGAGGGCGGTGGTTTCCTGGAAGCTGGAGCGGCAGACCGGGAAGCCGGTCAGGTCCGCCAGCCGCTGAGAGAACCACGCGCTGCGGGACATGCCGCCGTCGATCCGCAGTTCGGCCTTCGATCCGAACGCGTGCGGCGCATCCGCGCGCATCGCCTCGATCAGGTCGCGGGTTTGCAGAGCGCAGGCGTCGAACGTTGCGGCGGCGATCTCGGCCAGACCGGAGTCCCGCGTCAGGCCGAAGATTCCGCCCCGCGCGCCGGCGTCCCACCAGGGCGCGCCGAGGCCAGTGAAGGCGGGCACGACCACGACGCCGCTGTCGGCCTTGGCGGTGCGCGCCAGCGCCTCGGCGGCAGCCGGGCCGCCGGCTATGCCCAGTTCCTCGCCGAGCCACTGGACTGCGGCGCCGGCGACGAAGATCGAGCCCTCGAGCGCATAGGTCGTCTTGCCCTTCACCCGCGCCGCCACAGTGGTCAGCAGCCGCGATCGGCTCAGCGCCTTTTGCTGACCCGTGTTCAGCAGCATGAAACAGCCCGTTCCGTAGGTTGCCTTCATCTCGCCGGGTCGTACACATCCCTGCCCCATCAGCGCGGCCTGCTGGTCACCTGCGACACCGCGAATTGGAACGGGATGGCCGAGGATCGAGGCGTCGGTGTGCCCATAGTCATCAGCGCAGTCGAGAACCCGGGGCAGCAGGGCGGCGGGCACATCGAACAGCTGCAACATCTCGTCCGACCAGCGCTGGGCGCCGATATCGAACAGCAGGGTGCGCGAGGCGTTGGTGGCGTCCGTGGCGTGGACCTTCCCGCCGGTCAGCTTCCAGATGACCCAGCTGTCCATGGTTCCGCACAGAAGCTGCCCCTGTTCCGCCCGTTGGCGGGCTCCGCCGACATGGTCCAGCAGCCAGGCGATCTTTGTTCCTGAGAAATAGGGATCGAGCAGCAGGCCGGTGACCTCCGTCACCCGTTCCTCCGACCCGGCCTTGATCAACCGATCGCAGGCGGAGGCCGTGCGGCGGTCCTGCCAGACGATGGCCGGTGCAATGGGCCGCCCCGTGTCGCGATCCCAGATGACCACCGTCTCGCGCTGGTTGGTCACCCCGATGGCGGCAATGTCGGCGAGCGGCCGGCCGGCCTTTTCGACAGCCTCGCGCATCACCTCGACGCTCGCCGTCCAGATCTCGTCGGCGTCGTGCTCGACCCAGCCATCGTTCGGATAGCTCTGTTGCAGTGGCCGGCTGGCGTCCGCGAGCGCTCTGCCCTGGACGTCGAAAAGGATGGCGCGCGTGCTGGTCGTCCCCTGGTCAAGCGCGAGAATCAACGGATCGGCCATACGATTCGACTCCCCTGACGATCTTCCCGTCGTTTAAGCATGTTTTCACGGGGTGGGAGCAGGGTCATGCTTCTTAGTCCGCGAGTCAGGACGGGGCCAACGTGACCATCGCCGCAGACGCCGCCGATCTCCTTTTGCTGGCGCGAAGCCGCAATCCCACGGACCGTGAGCGCCTGCTCAACGCCGTCGTCGCCCTGTGCGATCGGGCCGACATCGACGAAGTCGCCCAGCCGCAGGTACGCGAACTCATCGGCTCGGTGTTCATGACCATTGTCGCCGAGGCCGAGCGGGACATCCGTCGTCGGCTGGCGGAAAAGATCGCGCCCGCGCCCTGGGTCCCCGCCGCGCTGGTCAATGTGCTGGCGCTCGACGACATCGAGATCGCCGCGCCCGTGATCGCGGCCAGCCCGGTGCTGCAGGACCATGACCTGATCCGGTTGCTCGTCGAGTCGACGCTTGACCACCAGATCGCCATCGCGCGCCGCGGTCGCCTCGGGGCGCCCGTGGTTGAGGCGATCCTTCGCCAGCAGGAGCCCGCGGTGATGACCGCCCTCGCCGGTAATGACACCGCCGAGGTGACGCCCTCCGCCATGGACCGCCTGGTCGATCATTCGCGCGGCGTTGCTGCGCTGCGCTCGCCGCTCGCCCGCCATCCCCGGCTGTCATCCGACATGGCCCAGAAGCTGTACCTGTGGGTCGGCCAGTCGCTGCGCGCCTCGCTGGTCGCGCGATTCAGACTCGACCCCGCCGATCTGGACGCTGCCCTGGCCCAGAGCGTGCGCGAGGCGCACGCCGCGGTCGAAGGCAAGCCGCCCGCCCAGGCGAGGTCGGATGCCGAGCGTGTGGCGCTTGAGGAACGCCTCGTCGACAAACTCAGTGACGCTGGCCAGTTGCGGCCCAGTTTCCTGTTGCGATCGCTGCGCGAGGGACGGCTGACCCTGTTCATCGCGGCCATCACCCGGCTCGGGAATTTCGAGCACGACCATATCCGCCGGGCCATCGACAGCGACCGGCCGGAACTGCTTGCGCTGGCCTGTGCGGCGATCGGCGTGGACCGGGGCGCCTTTCCGACCATCCTCGAAGCTGTGCGTAACCTGAACCAGGGTCGCCCGGGCGGGGGCGCAGAGGCCGGACGCCGTGCGACCGGCGCGTTCGGCCCCTTCGATGCCGATATCGCGGGCGTCGCCTTCCGCAAGGCCGTCTCGACCGTTTGACAAGCCCTGCGGCATAAGGCCTTGCTCGCGGCCGATGTTCAGCACCAAGCCACACACCAGCCGCGTCACCTTCGTCGCCAGCGATCGCCCCGAGGCGCAGGATGCGCGCGTCCGGCTGATCGACCGCTACGGCGACGCTGGCGACAGCGCCCAGGTCATCGTCGCCCTCGGGGGCGATGGCTTCATGCTGGAAACACTTCATGGCGCGATGGCCGACGGAAAGCCGATCTACGGCATGAACAGGGGCTCGGTCGGCTTCCTGATGAACGAATACAGCGAGGACAGCCTCCTGGAGCGGATCAATGCCGCCGAACGGGCCGTCATCCATCCGCTGACCATGGTCGCCATCGATACCAAGCGAAAGCAGCATCGCGCGCTGGCGATCAACGAGGTGTCGCTGCTGCGCCAGACCCGCCAGACGGCCAAGCTGCGGATCTCCATCGACGGCAAGGTGCGGATGAGCGAGCTGGTCTGCGACGGCGCGCTGGTTTCGACGCCTGCCGGCTCGACCGCCTACAATCTCTCGGCGCACGGTCCGATCATTCCGATCGACGCTCGCGTGATGGCCCTTACGCCGATCAGCGTGTTCCGCCCCCGCCGATGGCGTGGCGCGCTGCTCTCGCACACGGCGCGGGTGACGTTCGAGGTTCTGGAGGCCGACAAGCGCCCGGTCAGCGCGGTGGCCGACAACGTCGAAATCCGCGATGTGCTGGAAGTCCATGTGTCGGAAGATCGGGCGGTCAGCCTGTCGATGCTGTTCGACGCCGGACGCAGTCTGGAAGAGCGGGTCCTGGCGGAACAGTTCTCCGCCTGACGCGATAGCAGGTCGCGCTTTTCGAAAATGGTCGTCTCATCCGTTGTTAACCCAGATCGCCTAGCGTTGCCCCGTAGAACGCCAGGGAGGCGACGAGTGAGCGACAATTCGACGGTTCAGGTCATTCAGGCCCCGAACACGCTTCGCCTCAAGGTGGGCGGCCGGCTGGGGGGAATCGACCCGGCGGCGATCGCCAAGGCGGAGGCCGCGCTGAAGAGCCTGTCCGGCAACTTCGGTGAATGGCTGAACGACGAGCTGGTGAAGCTCGAGACGGCCCGCCAGCGCATTCGCGCCGAAGGCCTGACCATCGAGACCGCCGAAGGTCTCTATCTGCGCGCCCACGACCTGAAGGGTCTCGGCGCCACCTACGAGTTCCCGCTGGTGACCCGCATCGCCGGATCACTGTGCAAGCTGATCGACGATCCGGAATCGCGCCTCGAGGCGCCGCTGTTCCTGGTGGACGCCCATATCGACGGCATCAAGGCGTCGGTTCGCGGCAACATCCGCACCGAGGATCATCCCGTCGGCCGCAAGCTGGTCGAGGAACTGGAAGACCGCGTCGCGAAGATCGCGGCCTAGCGGAACGCCGACTTCGGAACATGCGTGACTCGACAGGCGAGGTCAGCCTCGCCTGACAGCACGATCCAGTGGTCGCCGCCGTCGGCGAGGCCTGTCGTGAACACCACGCCGTGGAGATACATCTGCGCCTTGAGTGGATCGGTCAGGCGCGGCGCGGGCTCCAGCACTGCCTCTTCGTCCTCCAGCCGCAGGACACGAGTCGGGTCGTCCGCGTCCAGCAACGCCCAGAAGGTGCGGTAGGTCCCCACCGCGCCGCCGGCCTCGACCCCGTGATAAAGCACCAGCCAGCCGTCGGGCGTCAGCACCGGCGGCGCCCCGCCACCGACCTTCGCGCTGTTGCGGCAGGCCTTTCGCGCCCGGATGCCGCCCGTTTCGACGGGCTTCCAGTGCAGCGCATCGGGCGATCTCGCCAGGTTGATGGAGGGACCCCCACGATACTCACTGTCGGGCGCGACCGCGAAGTAGAGGCTGCCGAGCGGCCGGGTCAGCGCCCAGAAGGCCCCGTCGATGAGCCCCTCGAACAGCAGCATGTCCTTGTTCTGGTGATCAAGGACCATCCCCTGAAGCGTCCAGTCGAGAGCATTTTCGGAGGTGTAGAGGGCCGTTGACTGGCGCTCGGCGCTGATCGAGCAGGCGGTCATGTACCAGGTCTCGCCAACCCGGCTGATGCGGGCGTCCTCGACGCCATAGGCCTGCCACGCAGCACGGGGACCGATTGCGCGGTCGTAGTGAATCGCGCTCACCGACAGGCCGTCCGGTGTCAGTTCCACCGGCAACAACCAGGACAACGAGGTCAGCCCGATCGTGTGATTGACCTCACCGGTCAGGGCGAAGAAGCGTGGATCGCTGACATCCACGCCGGTCAGCGGCCATTCGACGAGATGGTAGCCCCGGTCGCCTGTCCATCGGATGGCGCGGATGACGTGACCGGTCATCGGCTCGCGCAGCGCCTCGGCCACCCTGACCATCATCAGAAGATTACCGGACGGCAGAACGGCGAGGCCCGGATTGAAGGCGCCCAGGACAAAGGTTGATCCGGGCGGAAGGCCCTGCCGCAGCGGCGAACGGGCCAGGTCGACGTCATCCGGCGTGAAGACAAGGCGGTCGGTTTCAAAGGCCATGCGGGCGCAACGACTGCGGAGCGCCGCCGTTCCCGTCCCGGCGCTTCAGCAGACGGGAAGCCTACGCCCTGATGTTGCTCATCGGCTCGATCACGGGGCCGTAGCCGGCGTCGGGCGGGATGACCAGAACAGCGCCGGTCTCGCGGCGCTCCACCACCGGCAGCACCGGCACAAGAGTGCGGGCGTTGGCGCGATCGATAGCGTCCTGGGCGCTGGCGGCCTCTGCAAGCAGCTGCAGATTCATGCGTGTCGGGAAGATAATCGTGCGTTCGCCGGCCTTTTCGAGCTCCAGCGCCTGGGCCGGCGGAATCCACTCGGCGTCGACCGTCTCGTAGCCGTCGCAGACGGCCAGCTGCTCACCCGTGGCCCGCACCAGGTAGAACCAGGTGTCGAACCGCTTGGGCATCATGTCCGGCGTGATCCAGCGGGCGAAGGTGGTCAGCGCCGGCAGGTCCAGCTTGATATCCAGTTCGCGGACCAGATCAAGGAAGGGGCGCTCGTCCTTCGAGACCGATTCGCGAGCGGCCCCTGCCCGGTCGTCGCCGGTGAAGGGACGCCCGGCGGCGTCGTTGGCGATGATGATCGCGGCTTCCTCATAGGCCTCGCGGATGGCGGCGATGCGCAGAGGGCGCTTCTCGGCCGGCGTGGCGTCCCAGCCGGTCACATGGTCGGCCCAGGCCTCGTCGTGGTCCCCGGCGTGGGTCTTGCCGCCCGGAAACACCAGGGCGCCCGAGGCGAAATCGATCTGGTGATGCCGCTTGACCATCAGGACCTCGAAGGTCGGGTCATCACGGACAAGCAGGATGGTGGCGGCGGGGCGGATGGCGACGGGTTCACTCATGGGCGACAGGATCGCGCCTCAAACACCCGTTCGGCAAGCCTCACGCAACGTCAACGGTCCGGCGGCTCTCGCGGGAGATGCGGTCCATCTTGTCGATCAGATAGTCGACGTCATCGCGCGCCGTGCCCTGGGGCTGGGTCAGGAAACGCTGCAGCATCCGCTCCTGGAAGCGTTCCCGGTCGCGGAGACCTCCGTCGAACTCCATCGAATGCCAGGTGTCGACACCAGCCCGGAAGGCCGTGAACAACCGCGCTGGCAGCCCTGCCCGGTCGTAGATGGCGCGCAGCCCGAGCGGTCCGGCGTCATGGATCATCAGCCAGGTGCGGTGATGCGGCACGCCGGCCAGTTCGGCGACGGCGCACTCGAAGAAGGTCATGTGTCCGTGCGCCAGCGAACGTAGCAACAGCGAGGCCGTCAGCCGCTGAACCTTGTTCAGATGCGCCGCGAACGCCTTGGGATCAGCCGCGCGGCCAGCCTGATCGACCAGGTCGACCGTCGCCCGCTCCGTCGCGCCGACCGCGATGGTCAGCGCTGTCTCGGGCGACAGGGCATGATGATTCAGCAGATGATCGCGAACCTGGTCGCCGACCATGCTGATCAGGCGCTCGGTGATGGCCAGCGGCAGGGCGTTGCGGTAGGCGACCGCCGCCAGCACCTGCTCGGACTTCTCGAACCGGTCCAGCGCCCGCTGCAGCGCGTTTTCCGAGAAGGTCGCGTTGTCGTTGGCGCACGCTGCCTCAACCGCCACCGCGCCGCCGTAGTCGACGATCGCGCCGGTGACCTTTTCCGATAGCTGGGGACGCTTGGCGATGGCCACCTGCCGCACCGGCCCGCCCAGGCGGACGATCTCGGCCAGATCGTCGTCGGTGAACACCGGCGAGAAATTCAGCAGCGGCAGGGAGACGGACTCCACATCCCGCGCGAGTTTCAGAGCCACGTCGTGCGGCAGAACGTCGGACGACTTCAGCGTCACCGCCAGAGCGCGCCGCACCAGTTCCGCGGCGTCCGCCGCCATAACCCGCAGGATGTCGGCGGCGATCACCCGCTCTTCGTCGCTGAGCGCCTCGCGGTCGATGGTCCGGCACAGCTTGTGCGCGGCCACGGCCCGTTCGTCCGCCGTTGCGCCCTTCAAGAGGGTGCGCAGATCCACATCCGTCAGTGCCGCCCGTGTCGTGCCCATATCGATCCCCGCCCGGCTTCGCCGACGCTGCCTCGATCATCGATTGTTAGGCTTAACGATTACTGACCGGGGATTAACTCTCCTCCTTCACGGCCCGCAAATATCCCGGTGCTAGGGTTCGCGCGTGTCCGAGAGGAATACCGTGTCAGCATCGCCTGAAACCGCCCGCGCCGTTCGCGGCGGCGACGCCGTGGCCCTGCAGTCGCTCGAGGCACAGCGGGGCCTGCTCCCCTATGCGCTGGCCCTCTTCGGCGTGAGCCTGCCGATCTACGTCTGGGCGGGCAGCTTCGCGCCCAACAGCGTCTGGATGGCCGCCAGCTTCGCCGTGTTCGCGATTAACTGGGGCGCATTCTACGCCGTCGTGAACTGGATCCGAACCGACAGCGGGCAGGATCTCGCGCGGCGAGCGCGGGTGCAGATTCTCGCCGGCCTGCTGTGGTCGGGCGCCTGTGCGCAGATCGCAGCCTTTGCCGAGGGCGCCGGTCCGGCGCGGGAAGCGCTGCTTATGGTCTCGGTCGCGGGCGCCGTCGCCTGCTTCTTCTTCACCGCGCCATCGCTGGCCGGCCTGCTGATTGTCGGGCCGGTCGCGGCTGCGGCGCCGCTGATCGGTCTGTTTCGCCATGCCGACAGCCGTCCAGAGGGCATGCTGGCCTGGGGCGCCCTGGCCCTGACCATGGCCCTGTGCCTGATCCTCAATCGCCTGCTGCGCGGGCAGTTCGACATGGCGGCCGAGCGGGAGGCCCTTATTGGCGAGCGCGCCATGTCGCTCGAAAGGGCCGAGCGGCTGGCGCGATCAAAGTCCGACATCGTCTCGACCCTCAGCCATGAAATCCGCAACGGCCTGACCGGCGTCACCCATGTGCTGGCGGCCGCGGTGGGCCAGGGCGGCCGCGCCGCGCCCTCGCGCGAACAACTGGCCGCCGCGCTCGATGCCGCCCAGGACCTGGTTTCCGTGCTCAATGCGACGCTGGATTCCGAAACCGCCGAGGCCGGCC
Organism: uncultured Caulobacterales bacterium; assembly: GCA_903858185.1. Taxonomy (GTDB): domain Bacteria; phylum Pseudomonadota; class Alphaproteobacteria; order Caulobacterales; family Caulobacteraceae; genus Caulobacter; species Caulobacter lacus. Next base: position 34,358 of record CAIOHT010000099.1, on the reverse strand, counting down.
GACTGGCGCTGGAGTGCGAGCCGTTCGATCCGGTCCGCCTGACCCGTGACCTGGTGCTGCTGAACCGGCCGCACGCCGCAGCCAAGGGTGTCGAGCTGGCGCTGCATGTCGAGCCGGACCTCGAAGGCGCCGGCTCCGGCGCTGTCATCGGCGACCTGACCCGCACTCGCCAGGTTCTGTCCAACCTCATCGGCAACGCGGTCAAGTACACGGTCCGGGGCCGTATCGAGGCTCGCATCGAGCGGCGCGACGGCCTGATCGCCATCGCCATTGCCGATACCGGCCCTGGCCTTTCCGCCGAAGAGCTGGAACTGGCCTATGAGCCGTTCCGACGCGTCGAGCGCACGGGCGCAGGCATCCCGGGCGCCGGACTTGGCCTGTCGCTGGCCCGCCAGCTCGCCGGACTGATGGGCGGCGCCCTGACCGGTCAGAGCGCTCCGGGGGTCGGCAGTTGCTTCACGCTGGAACTGCCCTGGAACGAGGCCGCTATCGCCCACGGCGAGGATGGCGAAGCCTTTACCGCGCCTGCGCCGCCATCCCCGCCCGGACGGCCGCTGCGCGTTCTGGTGGCGGAAGATGACGCCCTGAACGCCGCCATGCTGCGCGCCATTCTCGAACAGCTCGGCCACCAGGTTGTCGGCGCCAACAATGGCCGCCGGGCGCTGGAACTGGCCCAGCTGGCTGATTTTGACCTGCTCATGCTCGACGGGCGGATGCCTCAGATGGATGGTCCGGCGACGGCCGCGGCGATCCGGGCCCTGCCGACGCTCGTCGCCTCGGCCCCGATCATCGCGGTGATCGGCGGCGACGCCGACGAAGCCCGGGAATGTCTCGACGCCGGCTGTGACGCTGTGTTGCGCAAGCCTGTGACGGTCGCCGGCGTGGCCCGCGCGGTCGCCGATGCCGCGGCGCGCGTCCGCGGCGAAGCCAGAACGGCGACGCGTTCCGTGGCGTGACCCCTTCCCCGCCCTCGCCCGGCCCGCCAAGATGTCCGCAACAACAGACCAAGCGGGAGGACAGGCGTTTGCTGGAAGGCCTGAGAGTCGTCGAACTGTCGACCTATATCGCTGCGCCGGGCGCGGCCGGGATCATGGCCGACTGGGGCGCGGAGGTGATCAAGATCGAGCCGCCGGCCGGCGATCCGATGCGCAACTTCTTCGACGGCCTGTCCGGCCCCGAACACGGCAACCCGGTGTTCGAACTGGACAACCGCGGCAAGCGCGGCGTGGTGCTGGACATCTCCACGCCTGACGGCCGCGAGGCCGCCCTTCGCCTGGTGAAGACGGCCGACATCTTCCTGACCAATGTCCGGCCTGGCGCGCTTAAGCGGGCCGGTCTGGACTTCGACTCACTGCATGCGGGGCAGCCGGCGCTGATCTACTGCAGCCTCACCGGCTATGGCCTGCAGGGCGTCGACGCGGACCGTGCCGGCATGGATGTGGCGGCCTTCTGGTCGCGCGCCGGCGTGGGTTCGATCACCGCGCCCAAGGGCGTCGAGCCCTTCCCCATCCGGACGGCCATGGGTGATCACATAACCTCGCTGAGCACGGTCGCAGCGATCCTGGCGGCCGTGCATGAGCGCCATACGACCGGCGTGGGCCGGCTGGTCGAGACCTCCCTGCTGCGCACCGGCGTCTATTCGATCGGTTCGGACATGGCGATCCAGCTGCGCTTCGGAAAGCTCGCCTCGACGCGGCCGCGCACCCAGGCCGTGCAGCCGCTGGCCAACTTCTTCAAGACGGCCGACGGACGCTGGGTCTGCCTTCTGGTGCGCACAGGCGGCAAGGACTGGCCGCAGATCGCGGCGGCGGTCGGCCGGTCCGACCTGGTCGAGAATCCCCTGTTCGCATCCAGCCGCGCCCGCAGGGAGAACGCACCCGCACTGGTCGAAACTCTCGACGCGGCGTTCGGCGCCTTCGCCTACGAGGACATCGCCGCCCGGCTGGACGAATACGACATCACCTGGGCGCCCTATCAGACGCCGGGCGAACTGACGCGCGATCCGCAAGCCGACGCCGCCGGCTGTTTTGTCCAGACGCCGGACGGCAAGGGCGGCAGCTTCCGCGCGCCGGCCTCGCCCGCCCGGTTCTCCGGTTACGATGACACGCCGAAGTCCGGCCCACCGTCGCTCGGTGAGCATACGGACGCCGTACTGGCTGAACTGGGCTACTCGGAAAGCGAGATCGCGGCGCTGCGGGCAAGCAAGGCTGTAGCCTAGCGATCCTTGCCGGCGTCCGAGAGGACGCGGAGCATCTCGGCCGTCAGCAGCGACGAGCCGAGGCTCCGGCCGCCGCCTGCCCCGCCGCCGCCGCCCAGACCGCTGCCGTCCACGCCCTGGGATCCGCGCAGGATGAAGTCGACGAGGGCGTCCTGCTGGCGTGACGCCTGGTCCGAGCGGCGCGCGCCGGCATACTGGACGAAGCCCTGGTCGGGGCGCACCTGCGGCGTAACCCCGCCGTCGCCGGCATTGCGCGTGAGATTGTTGTAGACCTCGGCGACCGTCACCGGCCGGCCATCGCGGTAGAAGATCGACCGGTTTGCCGCCGCCGCCTCCGGGAACAGCGCCGCGGCGCTGCCGCCGGGGCTGGTCCGCGTCGCCGAAATCAGGCGCGCTGAACCCTGAGGACCGAGAAAGTGCGCCGCGTAGAGTTCCCCCGGGGTCGGCTGGCGACCGATCCTGCCCGCGAGATAGGCTGCGTGATCCGACGTCAGCTCCCCGGCCATCAGGGACGCGGCGTGGGGATCGAACCGGAGGTTCATGACCGCCTTGCGGGCCTCGTCCCCGTTGACGCGATAGCGACCGTCCGATCCGACGGTGATCAGGTCGGCATAGCGCGCGTAGCCGTACTTTGATCCATGCTTCTTGAGCGTCGCCAGCCAGGTCTGCTCGACAAACTGGAACAGGCCGGCAGCCGAGGACGTCGGGGCCTTGGCGGAGGGATTGTATCCGCTCTCGCGGCTGGCCGTGCGCATCAGGAACGAGAAATCAACGCCCGTCGCCTGCGACGCGCGCTGTATAGCCGCTTCAACGACTCCACGGATTCCCTGTACCGCCATGGCGTGAGTCCTGGGGCGCCATGGTTAATCGCCGGTTAACCATGATGGCCGGTGCGCTTCGCCCGGCCCGAATAAACGAACGTTCGTTGAAAGAGCCGCGCAGTCTGAGAATTCTATTGCCAGCGGACATGATCGGATTGACGCTACGTCAACCACAACAGGACCCAGGGAGGGTCGTCATGGTCGCTCAGCAGGTGCTTCCCTTTCACCCCGGGACGGAGCGCCGTCGGCGACTCTCCGCCGGGGCCGCGATGGCCGTCGGGCTTTCGGTCGGCGTCCATGTCGCTCTCGGCGCCTATCTTGCGCTGGCGGCGTTCAATGTGATCCCCACGACGCCGCCATTCGACGAGCCGATCAAGGGGTCGATCGAGACCTTCGAACGCGAGAAGCCCAAGCCCCTCGTCGACGAGGTCAAGCCGGTCGAGCGGCAGCAGTCGGCCATCAACATCCACGACCCGATCGCGACCGCGCCCACCGGCGTCGAAACCCTGGCGGCGACGCCGTCGTCGGGCAACGAGACGACGGCCGATCCGATCACCACGCTCGACCCGGGGCCGATCACCTCGGACGAAGGCGTCATCGTGCCTGTTACGCCGGTGATCACCCATCCGGAATGGATACGGAAGCCGAACGGCGCCCAGATGGCGCGGGTGTTCCCCGAGCGCGCCGAACGACTGGGCGTCGCGGGCAAGGCCACCCTCGCCTGCATCGTCGCGGCGAACGGGTCGGTCGGCGGCTGTCAGGTCGTAGCGGAGGATCCGGGCGACTTCGGTTTCGGCAAGGCCGCGCTCAAGCTGCAGCCCTACTTCCGGATGAAGCCGCAGATGGTCGATGGCAGGGCAGTCGACGGCGCGGTGGTCAGGATCCCGGTCCGCTTCGACCTGCCTGAATAGGGCGAACGGGGACATGCATGTCCGTGCATGTCCCCTGCCCGCCGAGACTGGTGGATGGAAGCTGACGTCGGAGTCCCCTCGGGGATTGCTCCCCGAGGGTCCGCTTGTGGCCTGGAGCCAATGACGGCTTTCGACCCGAGGCGGACCGTGGGCAGGTCTCCATGCAGCACTGTTCGTAGTGGTTCCGCTTGACAGATTAGCTGGAACCGCACGGTCACTTCGGGCTCGTCAAGAATGGCGACGGACTACGCTTCCCAGATCCTCATACCGATCCAGCCGTGAGCTGCGAGGTAGAGGCAGGCGACACTTGCGGCGCCGCTGCTGAAACATCCGGAAAAGCGGGATAACCGATTGGCGCCGGCGGGCGGCCAGATGGATGTACCCAGAGCGACAAGCGCGATGAGCGGGGCCGCCAGAGACACCGCGAACATGCTCCACCCTAACGCAGAAGGGCGGCCAAGGATTTGCAGATCGTTGGTTTGCAACAGGGCCAGCGGACCCAGCGCTGACGCAGCGCTCAGCAGGATCGCAACAAGAGGCCAGAGTCGCAGCGCCACGCCCCCCCGGCTTCGCAGCCGTCCCATCAAAGCGCTCGGCACCCAGGCACAGGCATAGGCCAATGCGCTCAACATCGCGGCCAGGAAGAGAATGACTGACGCAAGCTTCGCGTTCATCTCGAGGTCCGGAACCCGCCGGTGCGCGCCGACTCCTGACTGGATGCGAACGCCGGCGTCGGTCTGGATGATCGCCAAACTCGGCGCAGCGTCGCCTTCCGCCTGGAACAGGCCGTTGCCGACGTGTGACCAGCGTTTGCCCTTAAACCGCATGGCGTCGGTTTCGAACGAGGCGCCTTCCCATTGGGTCAGCCCGACGATGGCTGCCAGCAGTTGCTGACGCGGCGTCATGATTTGATACTGCCCCGTCCACGCGCGCTGATCACGCTCCGAAATGGGCTGGGCGACGACCCTTGGGGCGACGACGTCGCGTTCGAGGTACCGTCGCACCACTCGGGCGGCCTCAATCACTTCATCGGCGGCGCTGTTAGCCATCAGCACGTAGGCGGCGCCGATTTCCGGGGCATAGGCATAGGTCGCAACAAACCCATCGATGCTGCCGTCATGACCAAAGAACACCACACGGCCCTCTGTGTCAGCGACGTTTCCGAGTGCATAGCCGTAGCGCAGGCCAGCACGCGCCACGTCATTGCCGACCGGGGTTTCGATCCGCTTTGCAGTGGCAGGGGTGAAATAGATGACTCCGTCGAGCGTGCCGCGCCCCAGCATCAGCAACGGCAGGCGGGCCAGGTCGCTGGCGGTGATGTTCAGTGAGCCGCTCGGCCGACCCGGGATGTCCATGAATCGCTCCTCGGCCAGGTCGCCGGCGCGATAGCTACTGGATACCCGCCCCGCGATTTCGGGCGTGAGGGTCCAGGAGGCGCTCGTCATGCCCAGTGGTGTTGTGAGGCGTCGTCCCACGAAGTCCTGAAAGCGCTCGCCGGTGACGGTTTCGATGACGCGGCCAGCAATGATCGGTCCGGCATTGCTGTATGAGGTTCGCGTTCCTGGCCGCCAGCGGCTTTCATAGGGCGCGTAGACATCGACCGCTGCCGAAAGAGGGACGTCGCGGCCTTCGATCAGATAGTGGCGAAACCCGATATCGTTCAGACCTGCAGTGTGGTCGAGCAGGTGGACCAGCCGCACAGGATCGCTCTCGCGCCAGCGGTTGCGGATTGTCAGACCGGGCAGAAGCGTCGCGACTTCGACATCGAGACTGAGCAGACCCTGCTCAACGAGCATCATCGCCCCTATTGCTGTGAAGCTCTTGCTGATCGAACCGGCACGAAACACGGTGTCGTCAACGACAGGGGCGCGCGTTGAAAGGTCGGAGACACCATAGTTCCGGCGTAGCACCACCCTCTTGTCCTCGATGACAATGAGAGCGGCCCCCGGGATGCGCGCGGCGGCGAGCGCCTCTGCCACGGCTCTATCCAGGTCCGCGAGCGACTTGGGCGCCTGCTGTTTCGCCCAGCATGCATCGGCTGCAAGGACAAACAGCGCAGCAAGGGAAACTGCGATGAAGTTGAACCGCTTCATATGTTACCTCCCGGCACGCCCCAGACCGACCCGTTGGCCCCGCGATGCGAGCACTACCTTCTATAACATGATACCTCGTCATTGATAGGTACCTTGTTATAGATGGTTCCGAGGCAGGCGGAGATTGGTGCGCTAGGGACCCGCTTCTGCGTTCAGATGCGGCGCGAGTGTTTCGGGCTCAGCCAGGAAGGGGTCATGGAGAGGCTGAGCGGTCGCGCGCCTCCATTGGTCAGTCAGGTCTGCTTCCCACCCATAGCGGACGCTCACCAGGTCAGTTCCAGGCTGACACGACGTCGATCAGCGCATGGACGCAGAACGCGCGACCCGCACGAGCGCCCGCGCACCACCTTCCAGGCGAGAGGTGGTGAACGTGCGCCACAATTGTGCTCGTCAGGTCGCTCTGGTAGCAAGCTTGACCTTGATGCCAGTCTTGGGGGGCTGATGATCCGGATGCAGTTGCGCGGCCTATGCGCCGCGGTCTTGATGTTGTGCGCTGCGCTGCCCGCGCAGGCCGCGCCGAAACCTCTGAAGTACGTCCTGCCGGAGGCAGCCCGCCCGGTCGCCGGCGGCCGCTCCGTCCAGGTCAGCGTCGGCCAGGCTGAGCTCGGGTCGAACATCAACTCCACCCTTGGCTTCGCCATGGTGGCCGGCGGCGCGGTCGGCGTGATCATCGAGGCCGGGGTCGGAGCCGAACGCGCCCAGCGCGCCCAACTCGGCATCACCCCCGTTCGCCGCGGCCTGATGGACTTTGACGCCGACCAGCTGGCTATCGACAGCACCAAGGCCGCCCTGGCCGCCATGCCCTGGCTCGAAGGCCAGGAGCCGGCCTTCAGCCGCGACGCCACCCTGTTCGGCAAGAGCGACTTTCTCACCGCCGCCGCGACCAGCCAGGTGGCCTATTTCACCTATGTCTACGACATGGCGCCCGACTTCTCGTCGGTGAACGTCAGCGTCGGCATCGCCATCGCCAGTAAGGCGCAGGCCAAGAAGGGCCAACCTTACACACGGCTCCTCGACAAGAATCTGGTCTACGGCCAGCGGGTCAGCAGCGTCGTGCGCCTCGCCAACCCCACCACTCCGGCCGAGAACGCCCAGCGCTGGGCGGCCAACGACAGCGCCCTGGCGAAGAAGGCGCTCGCCCTCGCCTTCACCAAGGCCGGCGATCTCATTCCGCGCGCCCTCGTCGTCACCGACGCCGATGTGGCCCGTTTCAACGCCGCAGAACGCAGGACCATCGGCCCCCTCGGCGGCAAGCCGATGGAGGAGGGCCCCGGTGAAGTTCTGCTGTTCAACCCCCTCCCCATGGGCCTTGTCCATGTCCAGACTCTTCAGGAATAGCGGCATGCGCAGCGCTCCCTTCCTCGCCACCGCAGCCCTGGCCGCGAGCCTGCTGACCGCTGGCTCCGCCGCCGCCGCAGTCGGAGACGCCAAGCTCCTTGGACCGCTCTACGTCGAGCCGGCGGCCGCCGCAGACGCCGCTAACTCGTCCACTGCCGGCGGCTGCGCCGTCCAGATCGAGCTCACCGACCCCCGCCGCGATCCCCAGATCGTGGGAGCGTTCGGCGTCGCTCTCCGTGCGCCTGATGATCGCGAGGCCTGGCTGCGCTCGGTGTTTGACGTCGGCCTCAAGGCCCGCGGATTTACGCCCAGTTTCGCGCCGGCTGGCGGCCCACCCGACCCCGCCGTGGTCACGGTTCGCATCCGGATTCAGGTGATCTGGATCAGCACCCAGCAGATGAACAAGGTCGGCAGCGTCGTCCTGCGCGGCGTCCTCGCGGCTCCAGGCGCGCCCGCCGGACCTGAAGTGGTCTATCGCGGGGACAAGACGGCGGTGAACATGTGGGGCTCCACCAAGGAGTTCAACGACCACGCCAACGCCGTCTTCGCCCTCGCCCTCGACGACCTGGCCGAAGACCTCCGCCCTCTCTGCGCCGCCCCGCCGCCCGCAACGGCGGCGTTGGCGCCTGCTCCAGGCCGCTGAGGACGACGCTCAAAGCGATACGGGTCCGCTTCTTCATTCGCTCCGGCGATTTATGCCTGTGTCCGCCTTCGACCCATTGCGGACGTGGACGGCTGCGACCGCCGCTGCTTGATCTGCCGGCCGGGTAGGGGCCTTCGTGACCGAGGTGGGTTAGGCTGACACGACCAATTCCGCGCCGGGTCGATTTCCAGCTATAATCGGCTTCAGGACAGGTGAGGGCATGAGATGTTCGACGAGCACGTCGCGCGGCTGAAGACCGACGGCTACACCATCGTCGAGGACGCCATCGCCCCGGACCTGGTGGCGGAACTCCTCGAATCCGTCGAGCGCCTCGAACGCGACCTCAGCGCAAAGCCGGCGATGAACCCGTTTGAGGGCGACAACACCGTCCGCATCTACAATCTGCTGGCCTTGGGCGAGGTGTTCGCCAAGGTGCCGGTCCATCCCGCCGTCCTGCCGCTGATCGACGCGGTGCTCGGCCCCGAATGTCTGATCTCCTCCTTGGCCTCGATCGCCATCGATCCTGGCCAGATCGCCCAGCCGATCCACGCCGACGACCAGATCATCCCCATTCCAAAACCGCACCCGGCCGTTGTCTGCAATTCGATGTGGGCCCTGACTGACTTCACCGACGAGAACGGCGCCACCCGCCTGGTCCCCGGCAGCCACCTGGGTCCAAACCCCGAGTACGGCGGCGACTACAAGACCATCCCCGCAGTGATGAAGGCCGGCTCGGTGCTGATCTGGGACGGCGCGCTGTGGCACGGCGGCGGGGCCAACCGGAGTCAAGGCCGGCGCACCGGCATCGCCATGAACTACTGCGCCGGCTACATCCGCCAGCAGGAGAACCAGCAGCTTGGCCTGCCCGTCGAGCTGGTGAAGACCTTCGAGCCGCGCCTGCAGGAACTTGTCGGCTACGGCGTCTATCGCGGCCTGATCGGTCAGATCGAAAAGCAGAGCCCCGCTCAGCGGCTGCTGGACGGAGCCCCTTACAAGGTGATGTGGGACCGCGAGGCCGACGCGGCGGCTAGAAAAGCTCGACCGTAACCCGCAACTCCAGCTCAGAGTGCTTCAGAGAACGGGCGCGGATCGCGGATCAAGTCCAGCGGAGGTCGCAAAAGTCTGGTTCGGGTCTGACCGGGGAAGCGGACACGCCTGACCCCAGCCAGGGGGCTGCAGGCCTCGCTAAGTGCCTTCCGCAGGAATCCTGCGTCCGCTTCCCATCCTTCCCTGAACTCCAGAAGGTCTGCTTGCGGGTGGAAGGCCGAGCGGCGACTTCGAGGGTCGGGCCGTTCCTGGCTGGGCGCCAGGCGTCAGAAACCATCCGCTAGTAGCTCTTCGGCAGCCCGAGCACCTTCTCGGCGATGAAGTTGAGGATCATCTCGCGACTGACCGGCGCAATGCGCGCGATCATGGCTTCGCGGAAGTAGCGTTCGACGTCGTATTCCTTGGCGTAGCCCATGCCGCCATGCGCCAGCACCGCGGCCTCGGCGGCGCGGAAACCGGCCTCGGCACCGAGATACTTGCCGGCGTTCGCCTCCGCCCCGCACTCGCGGCCGGCGTCGTAGAGGGCGGCCGCCTTGAACGCCATCAGATCAGCGGCCTCCAGCTCGGCCCAGCTCTTGGCCAGGGGATGCTGCACGCCCTGGTTCTGGCCGATCGGGCGACCGAACACGACGCGCTCCTTGGCGTAGGTCGCCGCCTTGCGCAGGGCGGCGCGGCCGATCCCGACCGCCTCGGCGCCGAACAGCACCCGCTCGGGGTTCAGACCGCTGATCAGATACTGGAAGCCCTTGCCCTCCTCGCCGATCAGATCCTCGGCGGGGACCTGCAGGTCCTCGATGAAAAGCATATTACATTCAACGGCTTTGCGGCCCATCTTCGGGATCGGGCGCGCGTCGATCTTTGCCCTGTCAAAGTCGGTGTAGAACAGGCTCAGCCCCTGCATCGGCTTTGCCGTCTGCTCCTTGGGGGTCGTGCGCGCGATGATCAGGATCTTGTTGGCGCGCTGCGCCATGGTGGTCCAGATCTTCCGGCCGTTGATCACATAGCCGTTGCCGCGCTTCTCGGCGCGGGTTTCCAGATTGGCGGTGTCGAGGCCGCTGTTGGGCTCGGTGACGGCGAAACAGGCCTTGTCCTGGCCGGCGATGATCCGCGGCAGATGGCGTTGCTTCTGCTCCTCCGTGCCGAACTTCACCACGGGCATCAGGCCGAAGATATTCAGGTGAATGGCGCTCGCGCCGGTGAAGGCCGCGCCAGATTCAGTCACCGTCTGCATGACATGCGCGGCCTCGGTCAGGCCCAGACCGGCGCCGCCGTATTCCTCGGGCATGGCGATGCCCAGCCAGCCGCCGGCCGCCATGGCCTCGGCGAAGGCTTCCGGGAACTCACCGGTTTCGTCGGTGCGGCGCCAGTATTCGTCGTCGAAGTCGGCGCAGATGCGGGCGACCGCGTCGCGGATGGCCTGCTGTTCCTCGGTCGGCCAGAAGCTGCTCATGCGCCTGTTTCCTTGTTGTCGAACCGGCGCGGGTCGAGCCGCGCGGCCTGGGGTCCCGGATCTTCGCCCGCGACATAGGCCGCGACCGTGCGAGCGACAAGCGGCGCCAGCAGCCAGCCGTTGCGCCGCGCGCCGACGGCAAGCACAACGCCCGGCGTCCGGCTCCAGCCGACCATCGGCAGGCCGTCCGGTGTCGCGGCGCGCACGCCGGTCGAGGCGGCGGCCTTCAGGTCCGCCAGGTCGGGCAGCAGCGCTTCCGCCATGGCCCGCAAGCCGGCCACGCGCCGGGCGTCCACCGCGCGGTCGGCGACGCCGTGCTCCATCGTCGCGCCGACAATCGCACCTGCGGGATCGGGGCAGATGTAGACGCCGTCGCCCCGTATCACCGGTCCGATATCCGGGCCGCCCTGATATCGCAGGATGTGCCCCTTCACCGGCGTCAGCAGGGTCAGTTCCGGCGCGAGATCATTGCTGTCCGCACCCGTCGCCACGATCAGCAGGCCATCGTCGGGCGGCGAGGCAACCCGTGTCGCTTCGAAGCGAACCCCGGCCTCGCCAGCCGCCATCCGCAGGGCCGCCATCGCGGCGGTCGGGGACAGACGCCAGTCCTCGCGGGTGTAGACCCGGTCCCCGTAGACGCCTGACGCAACACCCAGCGCCCGCAGACGCGCCGCCACAACACCGATGTGCTCGCCGTAATAGGCCGCGCCTGACCGGTCGAGACCCAGTCCGATGCTGTCGGCCAGAGCCGGCCACAGATCACGCGCGGCCATGAGCAGACCGAAGCACTCGGCAGAGGCCGGATCGAGCGCGGTCTCGAACACTGGCGCGAGCATGCCGGCGGCGACACCCGAGGCATTGTCACCAAACGGCGCAGGGTCCCGAACCACCACCGCGAAGCCCTGCCGGGCCAGCCCCAGCGCGATGCACAGGCCAAGGGCCCCTGCCCCTGCCACCGTCACCGTCGCGCCTGATCCTGCCGTCATGGGTCCAATCAACGGCCCGGCGCGCCCGCGTCAAGGATTCGGCGCTCAGGGTCGCCAGATCAGTCCGAGCCGGACTGTGCGCGGCATGTCGAAACTCTCGATCCCGTCGGCAGTTTGTCCCGTCTCGACCTCGGCGTCCGAGAGATTCTCGGCAGCGACGTAAACGGTCACGCCACGCACCACCTCCCAGTCTAGCCGCAGGTCCGACGTGAAGGCCGCCGCCAGCGGCCGCAGGTTCAGGTCGTCGTCGAACCGCTCGCCCTCGTAGCGCAGGGTCGACCGGATCGAGACGCCATCGACCGGACGCCAGACGGTCTCGGCGCTCGCCGACAGCTGTGGCGTCTGGGCCGGGCGCAGGCCGGTCAGCTGGGGCGCCGCAGCGCCGCCGTCGACCTCCGAGTCCGTCCAGGCCACCGCGACCTTCCAGGTGCGGCGGGCGCCCCACGGGCCGCCAATGTCCGCCTCGAGACCCCAGGCGTCGATATCGCCGGCGTTCTGGCGTTGCCGCAGCACGCCACCGGCCGGGATGAAACCGGCGACAGGGAAGCCCCCCGGGCCGAAGCCGATCGTTACATTGGTGACCGCGCCCTCCAGCCGGTTCGCGAACAGGGTGGCCGTCCAGCGCACCTTGTCGCGGTCTCCGCCGCCCGCGCCGACCTCGAGACCGTAGAGGGTTTCCGGTTCAAGACCTGCATTGGCCTCGGTCACATCGTTGCCGACGCGGAACGGACGGTGCAACTCGTTGAGGGTCGGCGGCCGGAAGCCGACATATCCCGCCGCGCGCAGGAACGCCGTGCCGTACTCCTTGCGCACGCCGAGACGCGCGGTCGGCTGCCAGCCCTCTGCGTCGGCCGGATGCAGCGTCAAGGTCGGCAGGCCGGTGGCGAGATCACGCTCAAGGCGGCGACCGTCGAAGCTGGACCAGTGATCAAGCCGGACACCGCCTGTGACGGACAGGGAGTACTGGCCGTACCACCATGCCTCGCCATAGACGCCGGCGACCGACTGGGCGCCGCCGGCGACCCGGCCGCGCGTAAAGGCGCCAGCGATGTAGCGGAACCGCTCCCGCGTTTCGCCCTCGGCATAACGCACGTCCGCGCCGACCTCCCAGCCGCCGCCGCGCCACTCGCCCCGCACGGCCGCATTGAAGCCCACGCCCAGGGCCGGCGTGCCGAACTGGTCGTTGGCGGGCGTGGTGAAGGCCCGGCCTGCGCCGACGGCCACGGAACTGTTCTCGAAGTCAGAGGAACGCGCCCAGAGCTGCAGCCGCCAGTCGCGGGCATCGAGGATCGGCAGGCCGGGACCGGTCAGGGTCGCGGAGCCCGACAGCCCCTGTGACCGCGACGCCGCGCCAAGAAGGCCGCTGTCGCGGGACTCCTGATAGCCGGCCAGGCGCAGGGACAGCTCCTGCTCCCCGATGTCCGGAGACCACCGGATGGCCAGACTGGAGGACTCGAACGCCAGCGGCGCATCCGCCGCGCCCCGGCCCTTGCGAACCGGAACCCAGCCCTCGGCCCGCTGCACGGCGCCGACCACCATGACATCGCCAGACCCGATCACGGCCTGGCCTCCGGCGATCCCGCGCTCGCCGCCGAAGAGTTCGTACTGCCCGCGCGCAGGGACAACCCTGACCTCGCCCAGCTGGATCATGCCGGTAAGGGCGCCTGCGCCGTAGGGACCGGCGCCCGCGCCGCGGACGACGATGGCGTCTCCGATCGAGGCCGGTGGAAGGCCTGACCACAACACCCAGCCGCCGAAAGGGTCGTTCTGCGGCACGCCGTCCAGGGTCACGAGCGCCCGGCCGGCGCCGGACCCGGCAATGGCGCGCACCGTCATGCCCTGGGTGGTCGGATTGGCCGCCGCGCTCGACGTCCGGCGGAACAGCTGAACGCCGGGCACCAGTGTCAGCGCCTCATCGACCCGCGGCGAGGTGGCGATCGTCTCGCTGTCCAGCTCCACCGAGCCGAAGGCATCATCGGCCGGGCGCGGCGGCAGGCCGGCCGACGCCACGACCGTGACGCCAAGGACCTCCACAGCGACCGGACGGGTGTCCGGCGCCGGTTGGAAGATCCCGGAGACTATGGCGGGCGGCGGCTCGAGGTCGATCATACCCTCCGTCTACTTCCGCGGCGGCGCGGCCGCAGCCGCTTTCTGCCCGTGCGCCAGCGAAAGCACGTAGAGGCGCACCTCCTCCGCACTGGCCGGGGTCAGGAAACGGGCGAAGGAGACCATGCCGTTCTCGACCCGGTCGCCGTCGATCACCACGCCCTTCCAGGTCGCCGCATCGGTCATCACCGGCGAGTAGCGCAGGTCGGGGATCGAGAAGTCCGACACCGCGCTCGACCCGTGACAGACGCCGCAGTAGTTGGCGAAGGTCAGCTTGCCGGCGGCGATCTGCGCGGGCGTGGCGGTCAGCGGCGGCAGGTCCGGCATGGCCCTGGTAGAGGCCGGCCTGGGCGGCAGCGCGCCCTTGCCGCCGATCTTGAACACCAGCACCCGGCGCGGACCTTCGGAGCGGGGGTCGGCGCCGGCGCCGATGGTCAGGGCGAATCCGCCGCCCCAGCCCGCCATGACGGCGACGTACTGCTCGCCATCGATCTCATAGGTCATCGGCGGGGCGACGATTCCGGTCTGGGCGTCGAACGACCAGACCTTCTTGCCGGTCGCCGCGTCATAGGCCGCCAGTTCGCCGGTCGCCGAGCCCTGGAACACCAGGCCGCCGGCCGTCGCCAGCACGCCGCCATTCCACGGACCGCTGTGCTGTACGCTCCAGCGTTCGGTCTGGGTCAGCGGATCCCAGGCGATCAGACGCCCCTTCAGACTGGCGCGGATCGCCTTGATGCCCGCCTTGTCGTCCGGCATGCCGGCGATCAGGCTGTCGACGCCGATGTTCCAGACGCCCGGCTGATAACGGAAGTTCGCGTTGGCCCCGCCCGGCTGCATGTAGGGGAACGGGATCTCCTGGGCCGGGATGTAGACCAGGCTGGTTTTCGGGCTGTAGGCCATCGGCTGCCAGTTATGGCCGCCCAGCGGTCCCGGCATGGCCAGCGCTGGACCGGAGCCATAGCGGGCGTTGGGGGTCTCGACGGGCCGGCCAGTCGCCGGATCCACGCCGGTCGCCCAGCTAACCGGGACATAGTTGTCGGCGGAGATCAGCTTCCCGTTGGTCCGGTCGATCACATAGAAGAAGCCGTTCTTGGGCGCCTGCATCAGCGCCTTCACCGGCTTCCCGCCGATCGTCAGGTCCGCGAGGATGATGTGCTGGGTCGCGGTGTAGTCCCAGCTGTCGCCGGGCGTGGTCTGGTAGTGCCAGACATACTTGCCGGTATCGGGCTTGATCGCCACGACCGAGGACAGGAACAGGTTGTCGCCGCCGCCGGGCGAGCGGATGTCGCGGTTCCAGGGCGAGCCGTTGCCGACGCCGATGTAGAGCAGGTCGAGCTCGGGATCATAGGCCATCGAGTCCCAGACCGTGCCGCCGCCACCGACCTTCCAGAACTCGCCCTTCCAGGTCGGGCGGGCGATCTTCATGGCGTCGTCGGAGGCCGCGTCGTCGGTCGGCTGTTCGCCGGGCACCGTGTAGAAGCGCCAGAGCAGCTTGCCGTTGCGGGCGTCGTAGGCCGACAGGTAGCCGCGCACCCCGAGCTCGGCGCCGCCGTTGCCGATCATCACCTTGCCCTTGATCACGCGGGGGGCGCCGGTGATCGTGTAGGGCTTGGACTGGTCGACCGTCACCGTGGACCAGACCTGTTTTCCGGTCTTTGCGTCCAGCGAGATCAGCCGTCCGTCGAGGGCGCCGAAATAGACCCGGCCTTCCCAGAGGGCGACGCCGCGGTTCACGCTGTCGCAGCAGGCCTTCACGCCGGTCTTGCGCGGCACCTTGGGGTCGAACTCCCAGATGAGCTTGCCGGTCTTCGCGTCGAAGGCCCGGACGATCGACCAGGACGAGGTGGTGTACATGACGCCATCGGCGACGAGGGGCGTGGCCTCGATACCCCGGTTCTCGGGCAGGTCGAATGACCATGCGAGACCCAGCTGGCCGGCGTTCGAGACATTGACCTTGTCCAGCGGGCTGAAGCGTTGCTCGCCGTAGGTCCGGCCGTGCGTGACCCATTCGGCGGCGTTGCTGTCAGCGGCCGCAATGCGGACTCCATCGATGTCCGCCGTCTTCTTGCCGCAGCCGGCCAGCAAGGCCATGGCCGCCAGCGTCGCCGCCAGTGCGCCGATCCGCTTCATTCCCGAGCTCCCTGTATCGACCGCGTCTGACGCGCGGCGTTATGCAGAGTATGCGGACCGGCCGTTGCGTCAGGCAAGCCGCTGTCGCAGCCGGTTCAGCATCGGTCGCTCGACCAGACGCCAGCAGACCAGGCCGGAGATCACCGCGACGATGATCGCCGACGGAATGAAGATCCACGGATTCCAGGCGCCGATCGTCATGGCCAGCGCGCCGATGGTCAGCGGATGGATCAGGTAGGTCGAATAGGACGCGTCGCCGAGCGCCCGGAGGCCCGGTATCGGCTTCCAGCCGCCGTCGGCCTCGACGCTGACCGCGCCGGCCACCAGCAGGATCGCCGGTGCGCCCCAGACCATCGGCCGCCACAGGGCCCAGTCCATGTTGACCAGCTGGATCACCACGAACAAACCGATCCCGGCGCCCAGCAGCAGCCAGCCGATCGAACGGTCGGGCAACAGTTGCGTCTGGGCCATCCGGGCCAGCCAGACGCCGCCGAGAAACTCGAGGAACAGCGGGTTGAGCAGCATCTGGTAGGCGGGCGGCCAGGCGAAACCGGCGAAGGCGAGCACCATCAGGGCGAAGGTCAGGGCCACCAGCCGCCGGGCCTCCGGCAGCCACAGCAGGCCGGCGAACGCCAGATAGAAGACCGCCTCGTAGTTCAACGTCCATCCCGGCGCGAGCAGCGGGAACGGGTAGCCGGCCGGGTTCATGTGCTGGACGAAGGCCAGCGACAGCGCCAGATGGCCGGGCGTCACGGCCAGGTCAGGAAAGCGCGCCGGAAACAGCAACACCCCGGCCGCCAGGACGAGGGTAATCAGCCAGTAGAGCGGGACGACCCGGATCACACGCCTCTTGAGGAATTCCAACGGCCGGACCGGCTCCCCCGTCGTCGCCGTCCACATGACGAAACCGCTGATGACGAAGAAGACGTCCACGCCGGCCTGGCCGGTGGCGAAGTCGATCTGCGACCATTGGCAGGCGTGGAACAGCACCACTGACAGCGCTGCGAAGCCCCGCAGATGCTGGATCGACAGCCAGGTGCGGTCCCGTTCCGCGGCCGGACTCACCGGCAGCCCGGCGGCATCGCCGCGATCCAGGCTCGCAGCAACGCCATCCCCTCGTCATGGACCAGCGCGCGCCCCAGTTCCGGCATCATGGCGCCAGGATCGGTTGAGCCGGTCCTGAAGATCAGGATCGACTGGTCAGGCCGTCCGGGGTCGATCCCGTGCGAGAACCCGCCTGTGCCCTGCCCCGCCGCGACCGGCGGCTTGCACAGGCCCAGCGATGGGCCCATCGGCGTGGCGCTGTCGAGATAGAGGCCTGACGTATCGGCCGGTCCTCGTGGGCTGTGGCAATGGCCGCAGTTGATATCCAGCCAGGCGCGGGCCCGCGTCTCGAGCGGGGCGGCTCCGTCGCGCCAGTCGACGCCGCGCGTCCGTCCAGGCGCCGGCGGCAGTCCTTTGAGAAAGCCGACGACGGCCAGCCGCTCCAGTTGGTTGAACCGCGCGCCGGCGAGCGTGACCTCCCGGTCCAGATGCCGCGACTTCAGGCCGATCGGCTGCAGCGCCTTCGCCGCGTGGTCCGTCGCGTGGCAGCCTGCGCACTGGTTCACGTTCGGGACCTGATAGACGAACCGGTCCGTACGGCCCGACCGGGTCAGGACCATCGGGATCGCCGCGCCGGTGCGCTTCAGCCTCGCCTCGGTCTGCGCCTCGTTCCAGACATAGGGAAAGGCGACCCAGCCGGACGCACGCCGCACCAGGACCCGGGTCTCGACCAGCCGGATGCCGTGGAGATCAAGGCCCTCACCGGTCTCGGTGAGCGAAAGGCTGTCGGCGGGCGTCACCGCGCCGTCGGCGGCCTTGCGATAGAAGAAGGTCTTGGTCACGACCGTCCCGACCGGGAAATCGAACGCGGTGTCGGCCGCCCAGGTCGCGGCCTTGCCGCCTGGCATCCAGACCGTGCGCAGCTTGCCCGCATAGTCGGTGAACAGCGGCGTGTTCAGCTCGTAGGGCTGCACGCCGCCGGCCAGCACCAGACGTGGTCCGCGCGCGCCGATCATGCCCCAGTCGCTCAGCGTCTCCGGCGCGCCGTCGGCGATGAACGTCGGTTCCAGCCCGCGCGGCGAACAGGAGGTCAGCGCGAGGGCGACGAGGATGAGGACGAGGCGCTTCACGGCTTGGCGGGCGACGGGATCCTGCGCTCCGCCGGAACCGGTCCCGCAGCGGCGACGCTGATGGCCGGCAGCGGCGTCAGGCGGCAGCGCGCGCCTTCACCCATGACCGCCGGCGCCTTGTTCTTGTTCGGGCTGTCGGCGTTGAGCATCTGCGCAGCGCCGTTGTCGACGCAGATCGCCAGCAGGGGATCGACCTTGCCGTCCTTGAACTTCTTCACATCGATATAGCCGTCCCAGAGCACATCCGGCAGGCTGCCGGTCACCCCGAACAGCGCCACCCGCAGCGCCTGCAGCTCGAGTCCGTCCGGCTTGGCGCCGCCGGGCGTGAACCGGTTTTCGTAGATAAAGATCGCCTCCGGCCAGGGGTCGAAGGTCGCCGCGACACCCTTTTCCGTCATGTAGCCGGTCGAGAAGTAGCTGGAGATGATCACGTTCGCGGTGTTGTTGCCGCCGATGTCGTTGTCGAAGATCTCCACCTGGTCGTTGGAGTTGACGATCACGCCTGTGCCGGCGGGGACCGACGCTACGGCCGAGCCCTTCAGCCCGAAGTTCTTCGTGTTGTTGGCCACGATCCGGTTGCGGAACACGCGGGTGGCGAAGCCCGGAACCTTCAGGTTGGGCATGTTGAACACCAGGATGCCGCCGGTGTTGTTGGTCGCCAGGTTGTCATAGACGTCGGCGTTCTGGGTGTTCTCGATCTCGATTCCGGCGACGTTGAACTCCGCCCGGTTGCGACGGACCACTACGCCGTTGGACTGGCCGACATAGATGCCCGCGTCGGAAGCGCCGATGGCGACGCTTTCCTCGATCAGCAGGTTGCGAACCTGCACCGGATAGATGCCGTAAGCGCCGTTGGTCGTCTTGGGGCCGCCCGTCCATTCGGTGCGGATCCGGCGAATGATGATGTTCTCGCCTTCGTTGACCTTCAGGGCGTCACCCTTGGCGTCTTCGATCGCCAGGTCTTCGATGGTGAAGTTGGACGCATTGACCAGCAGGCCCTCGGCGCCGGCCGCCTGGCCCTTGAAGGTCAGGACCGTCTTGTCCATGCCCGCGCCGCGGATCGTCACGCCGTCGACGTCCAGGCTCAGCCCCCGGTCGATGGCGTAGACGCCGGCCGGAATGGTGATCACGTCGCCCGCCTTGGCGTCGATCAGCTGCTGGATCAGCGTTTCCTGGTAGGTGGTGTTCGGCTTCGCCGCCGAGCCAACCTGCCCGCAACCCGCGAGGGCGAACGCGCCCGCCAGCGTCAGCGCGCCCAGTGCGCGGTTCCAGCCCTGCCCCATGGCCGATCTCCCGTTCCCGTCAGGCCGGGACTCTGCCGGTCCCGGTTCCACGGAACCGTGGCATGCGTCGTGAAGAGCGGCAACAGCCGGCGGCAGCCAGCCTCTGTCTGGAAGGAAAGCGGGGCCTGTGGCCGCCTCGCGATGGTACCGCCTCTCAGGCTTGAACTGAGGACCTCCGGTTCCACAAACCGGCGCTCTAACCAACTGAGCTAAGGCGGCGCGCTTTCGCGAAGGGCGGGTTTAGTCGTTCGCGGCCTTCGGATCAAGCGCGGCGCTTGCACGCGGCGCGGACCGGCTCCACCCTCTTCCGATGACCGAGATCACAACCCGCACCCTTGAGGCCAATGGCCTGTCGTTCGTCATCGATGAAGCCGGCGAAGGCGACAATGTCGCCCTGTTCCTGCACGGCTTTCCGGAGAGCAAACACTCCTGGCGGTATCAGTTACCCCTGTTGGCGAAGCTGGGCTGGCGGGCGGTCGCCTTCGACCAGCGCGGCTATGGCGACTCGAGTCGGCCCAAAGGCGTGAAGGCCTACGACATCGAAAACCTGATGGCCGACGCCGGAGCGGTATTTGACGCGCTCGGCGCCAAACGACGGCTGCTGATCGCTCACGACTGGGGGGCCGCCGTCGCCTGGGCCTTCGCCATGGACAGGATTCGCGACCTTGAAGGCCTGGTGATCATGAACGTGCCGCACCCGGCGGTCTTCCAGGCGAACATCGTCGCCAACCCCGCGCAACGCCGGAAGTCCTGGTACGTGTTGTTCTTCCAGATCCCCTGGCTGCCCGAATGGGCCCTGACCGCTCGAGGCGCCCAGGCGATCGGGCGGGCCTTCAGCGATATGGCGGTCGACAAGAGCCGCTTCTCCGAAGCTGACCTCGACCATTATCGCCGCAACGCCCTCAAGCCCGGCGCAGCGACCGCAATGGTCAACTGGTACCGGGCCGGTGCACGCAACGGCATGAAGAAGTGGGCTCCCGGCAAGGCCCCGGTGATCGACATCCCGACGCTGATGATCTGGGGCGAGGAGGATACCGCCCTGGGGATCGAACTGACGGAAGGCTACGAGCCCTATGTGAATGACTTCACCCTCCATCGCCTGCCCGGCGTGTCCCACTGGGTTCAGCAGGAGGCGCCGGAGGCGGTGAACGCGCGGCTCGAGGCTTGGCTGGAGGCGAAGGGGCTGGCGCTCTAGCGCGCCCTCTCCCGCTCGTCATCGTCGGCCTTGGTCCGACGACCCGAGCCCGCCCAGGACGGGAGGCCATTGCGCTGGAGGGCCGGCGACCAGTGCGCCCATCAACGAGATCATGGGTCCCCCGGGCTCGGCCAATGGCCGACCCGAGGACGGGCTCCGGAACAAGTCCGACTCTGACTGCGGCGGGTGAAGCCACAGCAAAACGCCCCGGAGGTTTCCCTCCGGGGCGTTCGCGTTTTCAGATCGTCGTCGCCTACTCCGGCAGCTTGAACACCAGCGGGATACGGACCGAAGCCCCATCCACCGGCGCGCCGTCGCGCGTTTGCGGCTTCATCTTGAACAGGCGGGACAGCTTGAGGGCTGCATCGCCAAAGCCGAGATCGGCCGGTTCTTCCGACACCACTTCGCAGGCTTCCAGCGTACCGTTCGCCTTGACCCGGCAGAGGATGGTCGCACGACCTTCCCTTTCCAGGCGCTGGGCGCGGTCCGGATAGAACCTGGCCACATCATCACCGCTCGGGCGACGCGCCCAATCGGGGTTGCTGATGATCGAGGGCCGCGGCGGAGTCGGAGGAGACGGCGGCGCGATCACGGGCGGAGCCGTGGTCTCGACGCGGTCCTTCTTCTCAACCGGCGGCACCTGCAGCGGCGGCGGCGGCGCAACGTCAGGCGGCACGATGGCCGGAGGACGCGGCTGCAGCTTAGCCGGGGGCGGCGGCTTGTCAGACGGCGGAGGCGGCGGGGGAGGAGGCGGCGGCGGAGGTGGCGGCTTCACCAGCTCCGTGTCGATCTTCTCGTCCTCGAACGCCTTTTCCTTTATCTCGAACCGCGACTTGGCGACCCAGAAGACTAGGCCCGCATTGAAGGCCAGGGCGACCGCGAGGCCGACCATGAACCCGCCGCCGTTCTTCGGCGCCGGGGCGTCGAAGGGGTTGTGGACGCGGCGCGGAGCGTCATTTTCTTGCTCTGCCATGCGTCACCCACCACTGCCGGGTTCACTGTTGTCCTCACCGATGAGGGCCACGCTGTAGAAACCATTGTCCTGCAACGCGTTCATCAGCTGCATGAACTCGCCGTACCGGACCTCCTTGTCGCCGCGGATGAAGATCCGCGCCGTACGCTGACTGCGGGGAGGAATCTGGTCCCGAAGATCAGCGCCAATGGAAGCCAGGTCAGTCGGGCTATCTCCGAGGAAATAGTTCCCGCCTGGCGTGATCGAAATATAAACCGGCGTTGGCGGGTTCGGTCGAGGCTTGGCCACCGCAGTGGGCAGCTTTACCTCGATCGAGACCGATGCCAGCGGCGCAGCCACCATGAAGATGATCAGGAGGACCAGCATGACGTCCACGAAGGGCGTCACATTGATTTCGCTGTTCTGCTCTACATTGTACCTGCTGCCGCCGCCGGAACCCGAGAGTTTGGCGGCCATCTGTGCTTAAGCCCCTTTGTCGAGCTGCCGCGAGATGTTGTTCATCAGCTCGGCGTTGAAACCATCCGACCGCACCCCATACGACGAAATCTGCGTCTGGAAGTAGTTGTAGAAGATAACCGCGGGGATAGCGGCG
Organism: uncultured Caulobacterales bacterium; assembly: GCA_903858185.1. Classification (GTDB taxonomy): domain Bacteria; phylum Pseudomonadota; class Alphaproteobacteria; order Caulobacterales; family Caulobacteraceae; genus Caulobacter; species Caulobacter lacus. Next base: position 12,398 of record CAIOHT010000099.1, on the reverse strand, counting down.
AACAGACCGATACCGGTGGCGAGCAGGGCCTCGGCGATGCCGGGGGCCACGACGGCCAGGTTGGTCGTGTTCGACTCGGCGATGCCGATGAACGAGTTCATGATCCCGTACACGGTGCCGAACAGGCCGATGAACGGACCGCCCGAACCCACCGAGGCGAGGAACTGCATCCCGCTCGACAGACGCTTGGACAGCGACGACTGCACGGCCGACACAGCGGTCTGCGCGCGGTAGATCGTCGTGTCGCGGTGAGCGCCCGTGATGGCGAGGCCCGCCTGACGGGACAGTTCGATTTCGGAAGCGGCCGCGGCGGCCATGTCGGCCAGCGGGTTTCCTTCGAACTCGTCCGACAGGGCGATACGGCCCATGTCACCGATCGTCTTGGCGCCACGGAAGGCTTCCACGAAGCGGTTCGACTTCCGGTTCAGCGAACCGAACTCGAGCAGCTTGGTGATCAGCAGGGTCCATGAGAACACCGAGGCCAGCATCAGGCCGAGCATCACGATCTTCACGACCCAGTTGGCTTCCATGAACATGGAAACCGGCGTGATGTGGGATTCTTTCTTGGGGGCCGGCGCGGCAGCCGGGGCTTCCGGCTCGGCGACGGGGGCAGCGGCGGGAGCCGCAGCGTCCGCGGCCGGGGCCGCGGCGGCCGCAGCGGGATCAGCCGCCGGAGCAGCCGCATCCTGCGCAAAGGCCGGAGCGCTCATCATCAGCGCCGCAGCGCCGAGGATAGCAATGAGGGGGGTCATTCGTTTGTTGTCGAGCATCTTTCGCCAGTTCCTGGTTGGTCTAGCTAGTTTGGACCGAGGGTCGTCGCGCGAAGCGTCTCCACCCCAACTCTGAAAACTCCCGACGCCGAAGTCACGAGACTCCGTCACCGGGAAACCGCTGTCGCTGCACCGACCCGGGACGCACGCCCTGGACTGTGATGGTCCAGGAAGGCGTCTCGAAGGCGCAAGACGGCCCGACAGACAGGAGTCCGTCAGGACGTTCGACCAAGTTAGACTTGGCGCAGAGGCCCTTTGGCAACCCCTATTCGCATCGTCAAGGGCGTTTGAGACGCGATTTCATTCCCCGATATCAAGGGGGATGGCCGTTTTATTGCACTGCACAATCTGATTATCGGGAAAGTTCGGGAGTTTTTCCCCCGGTTGGGGAAAATGGATGCTGCGCCGCAACATCGCCGGTTGAACGTGGGTCTTTTCGGAGAACTTCGCGCACGAGGCGAAGGAGCGGGCGGCGATGGTGCCTGGGGGCGGATTCGAACCACCGACACGCGGATTTTCAATCCGCTGCTCTACCAACTGAGCTACCCAGGCAAACGACCCGCAGGACGCCCCGCTTCGCGGGAGCCGCGTCTATAAAAGAGCCCCCCCGGCAAGTCCAGCGCGCTTTGGAGCCAATTTCAAACTAGCGCTCTTCCCCGCCATCACCGTCGGTTTCGTCGTCCAACTCGCTGCCGGGGATAGCGTAGCTGCCAGTCAGCCACTTCTGCAGATCGATATCGGCGCATCGTTTGGAACAGAACGGCCGGTAGGCCGGATCCATTGGCTTGTCACAGCGACTGCAGGTGCGGGTCATGCGCCGGCGACCTCCAGCCTGTCCAGGGGCCAATCCGGCCGGCTGTCCACCGTGAAGCGCGCACCCAGCCGGTCGACCAGCCCCGCCCGCAGCGGCTCGAACGCCGCCAGCACCGCCGGAGAACAACCGGCCTGCAGCCTTCCGCCAGGGTCTGCGCGCCCCTCCCGCTCCAGCCGCCGCGCGAGGCGGAGCGCCACCGTCAGGGGCGTCAGGGCGCCGGCGCCGTCCGTCAGCAGGTCGAGCACCGGACGCCGCCTGCGCGGCACGGTGAGGGTCAGGGTGCCGAACCGGCTGATCTGGTCGATCGCGACGCCGGGATTGTCCGGCCCGAACGCCGCGCGGGCCGCGCCAAGCAGCGCCTTGCCGTCATGACCGCGTCCGACGAAATCGAAGATCACCAGACCGCCAAGGCCCTTGAGCCGCAGCAGGCGGGCGGCCGCGCCGATGGCGGTCAGGTTCGCCAGACGCGCCGCACGCTTGGTGTCGCTACCCGGGCGACCGCCCAGATCGACGTCGATCGAGATCAGTGCCCGGGTCGGTTCGATCGCCATCGAGCCACCGCCCGGCAAGGGGTGGATCGTTTCCAGCGCCTCCGCCTCGGCCGCATCGGCGGCCTCGCGGGCGCCGAACCCCTCGACCACCTTGCCGCCGCGGGCGAGGTCACGGATCTCGGCCTCGACGTCCGGCGCGGCCTCCAGAAGACGAGGATCTCCGTCGGCCGGACCGATCAGTTTAACTGTCGCCAGCTTGTCCTGCCGCGCCTCGGTGCGAATCTCGACCTCGATCGCCGCGCCGCGCACCGGCGGCAGTTCGTCTGTTCGCAAGGAGTAGATGGCTTCGACGCCGCCCGGCAGATCCAGGAATGCCACGCCGATCGCCTTCTCCAGCGACCGCACGCGCGCCACGTTCCGGGCGCCGAGCTGCAGCGCCGGGATGTCGCCGTCGCGCTGGATCAGCAGGCGCTCAGGCCGGCCCTCGAGCGTGACCACGCCTCTGATCTCACCCACGCCACGGTCGAGGAAGAACTGGCGACCACTCATGCCTTCCACCCCAGACCGGTCAACAGACTGACCGTCTCATACAACGGCAGCCCGACCACGCCCGTGTAGGAGCCCTGGAGTTCGGTGACGAAGGCGCCGGCCATCTGGTGAATCTTGTAGCCGCCGGCCGCGTCATTCCAGTCGCCGCCGGCAATGAAGGCGTCCGCATCCTCCGCGCCCAGCCGTTTGAACCGGACCCGGGTCTCGACCAGCCGCTCGGACAGTCGGCCGCCAGGAGCGATGACGGCGACACCGGTGAGCACCTTGTGAGCTCTTCCGGACAGCAGCGCCAGCATGGCGCGGGCCTCGGCTTCGCCTTCCGGCTTGTTGAGGATTCGCCGCCCCACCGCGACCAGGGTGTCCGCACCCAGCACGAACGCCTGCGGATGGCGCACCGCAACGGCGCGCGCCTTCTCGCGCGCGAGGCGCGAGGCCAGCAGGCGCGGCGTCTCGTCGCGTCCGGGCGTCTCGTCGATGTCTGCGGGATCTATGAGGTCGGGCTCGATGCCGACCTGCCGGAGCAGCTCAAGCCGTCTGGGGCTGGCGCTGGCCAGAACCAGAGGGCCGCGCGACCTGCTCACTTGAAGCGGTAGGTAATACGCCCCTTGGTCAGGTCGTAGGGCGTCATTTCGACCAGCACCTTGTCGCCGGCCAGCACGCGAATGCGGTTCTTGCGCATCTTGCCCGCCGTGTGGGCGATGATCTCGTGATCGTTTTCGAGTTTCACACGGAAGGTGGCGTTCGGCAGCAGCTCGCTGACGGTGCCGGGAAACTCAAGAAGTTCTTCTTTAGCCATAGGCCTCTCGAATACGTCCAAATAAGCAAACGGCCCGCGCCGAACACGATTCGGGACGCGAGCCGAGGCTCCAAGAGCCCAGTATAACGCGGCTAGCCCCCGAAAGTCGACGCCCTGCCGAAGCGTTCGCGGATACGGCGGGCCAGTTCGTCCCGAACCTGCCGATAGGCGTCAAGGCGCTGCTCCCGCGTTCCGTCGGTGAGGGTCGGGTCCAGGGTCGGCCAGTACTCGATATCGACCGCCCTGCCCCTGGCCAGTTCGACGGCCCGATGCTGCGCTTCAGGCGTCAGGGAGATCACCAGATCAAAGGACTCGTCCTCCAGGTCGTCGAATACCTTTGGCCGGAAGCCGGCCAGGTCGCCACCGATCTCGTCGATGACCGCCGCCGCGAACGGATCGACCTCCTTCTCTCCCGGTTCCCGCCGAAGTCCCACGCTGTCGACGAACACTCGGTCGCCATAGACCATCTTCAGCAGCGCCTCGGCCATCGGAGACCGGACGCGATTGAAGTTGCAGGCGAACAGCACCGCTCCCGGCAGCCCGTTCACGCGGTCAGCCCCGCCAGTGCAGGGCGCAGATCAGGGTGAACAGCCGCCGCGCCGTATCGAGGTCGGTCTTCACCTTGCCCTCGAGCCGGGCCTGCAGAAGCGTCGAGCCTTCGTTGTGCAGGCCCCGCCGGCCCATATCGAGCGCCTCGATCTGGGCGGGCGTCGCGTTGCGGATGGCCTGGTAGTAGCTCTCGCAGATCATGAAGTAGTCGCGGATGACGCCCCGGAACGGCGATAGCGACAGCAGGTGGGTCACATCGAGCCCGGGCCCGACGATGTGCAGACCCAGCCGGTTCTCGGCCAGCGCGATCTTCAGGTCATAGGGCCCGCCGGTAGCGCCATCCGGCTGGAAGTAGTTGTCCTCGATCAGGTCGAAGATGGCGATCTGCCGTTCCTGCTCCTGGTCGCGCGAGGCCGCGCCGAGCGACTCGTCGTCGAGCTCGATGGTCTGCAGGCGGTGAAGGGCGCGGTCGTCGGTCATGCCTGACGAGCTTTAGTGCAAGCCGACCCCGTTCGTCATCCTGGCGAGCGGCGAAAGCCGCGTCCACGCAGGCGCAGGGCTATTTTTGCAGCCGCAGCGCGGCGGAAAGCGCGTGCGCCGGCAGGCCTTCCGCTTCCGCGAGCGCGACCGTATGCGGTCCGAGGCGTGCGAACGCGGCGGCGTCGCACTTCACGATCGAGGTGCGCTTGAGGAAATCGTAGATCGACAGGCCCGACTGGAACCGCGCGGCGCGGCTCGTCGGGAGCACGTGGTTGGAGCCGGCCACGTAGTCGCCGATGGCTTCGGGCGTGTAACGGCCGAGGAAGATCGCCCCGGCGTGCCGCACCCGGTCGGACAGGGCTTCCGGCGCGGCGGTACAGAACTCGACGTGCTCCGGGGCGATGAGGTCGACCAGCGCAGGGCTCTCGTCCAGCGGTGCGATGATGACGGCTCCGTGGTCGCGCCAGGAGGCGGCGGCGTCCTCGCCGGTGCTCAGGGTCCTGAGGCCGCGCTCGACGGCTGCCTCGACCGCGGCGGCGAACACCTCGTCGTCGGTGATCAGGATCGACTGGGCGGCCGGGTCGTGCTCGGCCTGGGACAGCAGGTCGGCGGCAATCCAGTCCGGGTTGTTGTCCGCGTCAGCGACCACCACGATCTCGGAGGGGCCAGCCAGCGCGTCGATGCCCACCACGCCGTAGAGACGGCGCTTGGCGGCCGTCACATAGGCGTTGCCGGGTCCGACGATCTTGTCCACCGGCCGGATCGGTCCGGCGCCCCAGGCCAGGGCGGCAACCGCCTGGGCCCCGCCGATCCGCCAGATCTCGCTGACGCCGGCTTCCCGCGCCGCCGCCAGCACGGCCGGCTGCAGCTTGCCGGGCGGCGTGACCATGGCGATGCGATCGACGCCGGCCACCGCGGCGGGCACGCCGTTCATCAGCACCGTCGAGGGATAGGCCGCTCGACCGCCGGGGACGTAGACACCCACGGCCTCCAGCGGCGTCCAGCGCCAGCCGAGCTCGACGCCATCCACGTCCGTCCATCGCTGGTCGGCGGGCTTCTGGCGGGTGTGGTAGTCGCGGATGCGGGCTGCTGCGAAGGCAATGGCCTCGCGGACCGCCGGATCACAGGCCGCGACGCCGGCGTCGATCTCCTCGGCGGATACGCGCACTGTCTCTTCGGTCAGGTCCACGCGGTCGAACTTGCGCGTGTAGTCGAGCACGGCTTCGAGCCCGCCGGCCTTGACCGCTGCCAGCACCTCGGCGACGGCGGCGTCGACATCGGCCGGCGAGCCCCTGCGCTCGTTCAGGAACGCACGGAAGGCGGCGGAGAAATCCGGGTCTGTGAAGCGGAAGTGGCGCATGGCGGCTACATGGCCGTTTTCAGCACAAACTCAAGCCTTCATCATGGTGCGCGGACCGTCAGCCCTCGTGCGTCGGCGCACGGGGGGTCGGCCAGGGCGTAGAGACATCGGCGAGCACGGCCTCGATGCATTCGACCTCGGCCCGCAGATCGCCGCCGCCGGCGAAGGTCAGCACGACCGCGCCGCCCGGGGCCTCGCCCGGCTCGAAGGTCAGGGCCAGCAGTTCGACGACAGCCCCCTTCGCGTCGCGTCGCAGATTGCGGCTCCGGACGGTCATGACGCCGCCGAGCTGGAGACCTGACCGAACCCGTTCCCGGGTTTTGCCGGCAGCCTCCCAGCGGAACCGGTTGAACGCCACCGTCAGGCGGCGGGCGCGGGCATCGAAGGCGATGTCGCCGATCTTCGCCACGGCATCCTGCAGCGCGGCGGAAATGACGGCGAGGTCTTCGGCGTCCTGGGCCAGGAGACGCAGCGGCGGGACGGTGGCCATGATCAGCCGTCCATCTCCGGAACCGACGCATCGCCCTTGATGCGCCGCACATTCGCCCCGCAGGCGCCGAGCTTCTCCTCAAGCCGCTCGAAGCCGCGATCGAGGTGATAGACACGCCCGACCGTCGTCTCGCCCCTCGCCACCAGCCCGGCAATAACCAGACCCACCGAAGCGCGCAGGTCCGTGGCCATCACCTGGGCGCCTTCCAGCTTCTCGACACCCCGGACGCGGGCTTCGGTGCCCGATACCGAAATGTCGGCGCCCAACCGCGCCAGTTCCGGCGCGTGCATGAAGCGGTTCTCGAAGATGGTCTCGCGGATGACACTTTCTCCCTCGGCGAGGGTCATAAGAGCCATGAACTGCGCCTGCAGGTCCGTGGGGAAGCCCGGGTAGACGCCGGTCTCCACGTTTACGGCTTTCAGCCGCGCGCCGTTGCGGCGGATGACGACGCCGTCGTTGAGCCGTTCAACGCCGACGCCGGCCTCTTCCATCTTGAGCAACAGGGCCTCGATCAGGTCGGCGCGGGTGTTGGTCAGGCGGACCTCGCCTCCGGCCATGGCCGCAGCCACGGCATAGGTGCCGGCTTCGATACGATCGGTGATCACGGCGTGCGTCGTGCCCGACAGTTTCTCGACCCCGGTGATGGTGATGGTCGGCGTGCCGGCGTTCTCGACGCTGGCGCCCATCTTGTTGAGGCATTCGGCGAGGTCGACGATCTCGGGCTCGCAAGCGGCGTTCGAGAGGGTCGTGACTCCCTTGGCCAGAACGGCGGCCAGCATGGCGTGTTCGGTGGCGCCCACCGAGACGAACGGGAACTCGATGGCCGCACCCTGCAGACCACGCGGGGCCTGGGCGTAGACATAGCCTTCGTGCAGCTCGATCTTCGCGCCCAGCGCCTCGAGCGCCTTCAGGTGCAGATCAACGGGCCGGCCGCCGATGGCGCAGCCGCCGGGCAGCGAGACCTTGGCATGCCCCGTTCGCGCAATCAGCGGGCCCAGCACGTTGAAGCTGGCGCGCATCTGCCGGACCAGATCGTAGGGCGCGAACGAGGTGATGATTTCGGGCGTGTGGAGAACCGTCTCGGCGCCGTCGGGGCCGTCCCGTTCGTCGACCATCGTGCCCAGCCGGGTCAGCAGGGTGCCGAGGAAGCGGGTGTCCGCCAGTCGCGGCATATTGGTCAGGCGCAACGGCTCGTCCGTCAGGAGCGAGGCGACCATCAGCTTGATGGCGGAGTTCTTGGCGCCGCTGATCTGGATTTCTCCATTCAGCCGCGCGCCGCCGACGATGGCGATGCGGTCCATTCAGGCCCCTCAAACGCCGCGAGCGTTGCGCCCGGGCGGCTTGTCCACATGTGAGGTCGCGGTTCTAGCGGGCGCAAGCCCCCGCGCAAGAGGCACTTATGCCTGCCGTCGGCCGTCGCCGGGGCGACGAAACAGGGTCGCCGGGTCGTAGGCGCCGCCGTTGGCGAACTCCAGCCCCAGTTTTCCGGCCGCCAGCTCCAGTTCGAGATGCGCCATGAACAGGGCGTGCTCGATCGCCTGCATCGGATCTACACCGAAAAAAGCCCGGCCATGCTCGGCCCTGTGACCGGGATCGAGGCCCACGATCCGCATGGCGCAGGCCCAGTCGTCGCTGTCGGCGAGTCGGAAGGCCTCGGAGATTTCCACCGTGACGTCGAATGGCGCCCCCTCCGGCGGTCGCGACGCGCGCAGATGCCGGACCTCGCGGTAGGGACGCGGGGCGAGGCGGGCCGTGTTGGCCTGATGGGTCATTCGGCGGCCTTGGGGGGCGCCTCGACCCGGGGGGCGGCCTTGCGGCGCCTCAGGTTGGCGCGCAGGGCCTGGGCCAGTTTCGCTTCACGGCCGGCGTTATCCGGAGGCGGCTTTTGTGGCGTCTTCGTCATCCCGCCAGCAGCGCATTGCGCATACCGACGCGTCAAGCAGGATTAGGCCTTCCCATGCCGCCCGGGTTTCGCTATCAGGCGCGCCTCGTCTTTCGCCGCCGTAGCTCAGTGGTAGAGCGCATCCTTGGTAAGGCTGAGGTCGGCAGTTCAATCCTGCCCGGCGGCACCATCCCTGAACCAGAGGGAAGAAGACGATGAAGCGACCCCGAAAAGATGGTGGTTTCCCACCGGCAGAGATGCCGGTGAGGACCGTCCATTCGGGCTGGCTTGACCTGCATCTCGTCGAGCTGACCGGTCCTGACGGCGCGACCTACGAGCGCTATGTCGAGGATCATGGCCGCGCGGCGGCCGTCCTGCCCTACAACCCGGACACCCGGATGGCGCTGCTGGTGACCATGCCGCGCGCCGCCCTGCGCTTCATGGGCGGCGGCGACGTGCTGGAAGCGCCCGCAGGCCTCGTGGACGAGGGCGAGACGCCGCTTGAGAGCGCCCGCCGCGAACTGGTCGAGGAAGCCGGCCTGGAGGCCGACACGCTCGAGCCCGCCGGCGCGATCCTGTCGTCGCCCGGCATCTCGACCGAGCGGATCGACCTGTTCCTTGCGGCCTACAACGACGCACAGCGCACCGGCGCAGGCGGCGGGCTGGAAAGCGAGAACGAGAACATCACCGTCGTGGAGATGCCTCTGGACGCCCTCTGGGCGCTGGTCGAGAGCGGCGAGGCCACGGACGCCAAGACACGCGTGCTGGTCCAGACGCTGCGGATACGTCGGCCGGACCTGTTCAGCTGACCGCTTCAGCGGATGCCAAAGCGGCCCCCGACGCATCGCGCCAGGGGCCGCCAGGTAGCATAGGGGCTCAGCGCCCTGTCTAGATGAACCAGCCCGCGTCGAGCCCTGCCGGCGCTGCATCCCGCTCGACCGGCTGACCCGGGATCTGCGTGATACTCACCGACTGAATGCCGAGGATACTCGACAGGTCAGAGACCTGCAGGACGCTCTGGCTATAGATATTCAGCGTGAAGTCCGAAACTCCGTCGCCATTGGTGTCGCCGAGGAGGCGATAGAAATTCCCTCCGGGCGCCGCCTCACCAGCGATCGCACCGCCGCGGTCGGCAACGGCTTCGATCACCAACTGGCCGGCGACCCGCGTGAACTGGCTGACCACCACGAAGTCATCGTTGACGGCACGGGTGTTGATGTTCGCATCGAGCGCCCGCAGGTCGATCCGGTCGCCCTCCCGGACGCTGAAGTCGAGGATCGTGTCGATCGAAACCGTCGCCGGAATGCTTCCCCGACCGATCAGAGGCGCGCCCGCTCCGATGTCGGCCGGCGACTGGTACTGGAAGGTGTCTGCGCCTGCGCCACCGAAGAGCGTGTCACTGCCAGCACCGCCGATGATGATATCGGCGCCGCCGCCGCCGTCGATCATGTCATTGCCAGCGCCGCCGTTCAGCGTATTGGCGCCGCCGTTTCCGGTAATCTGGTTGTTCAGGGCGTTGCCGGTCCCGTCCCGCCCCCCCTCGCCGAGGATCAGGGTCTCGACGTTGGCAGCGAGCGTGTGGGCCGCGAGGCTGGATTCGACGGTATCGTTCCCGCCGTTGAGCGCCTCGATCACGTGGTCGCCCGTGTTATCAACGTAGTAGTAGTCGTCGCCGCCACCGCCGGTCATCTTGTCCCCGCCCTGACCGCCGCGGATCACGTCGTTGCCGAGACCGGTGGAGATGACGTCGTTGCCGGCCAGGCCGTCCACGTAGTCGTCGTGGACGGTGCCGACCAGGTTGTCGGCGCGCGGCGTGGCCGGGCCGATCCGCTCATAGTCGCCGTTGATGGTGACCGAGACCGAGCCTTCGTCGGTGAAGCTGCCCGAGACGTTCGACACCGTGTAGGCGAACGTCTCCGCGCCGGTCTGGCCAACTCTGAGCGCGTCGTAGCTGGCGCCCGTCGTGTAGGTCAGGGTGCCGTCGGCGTTGAGGCGTACGGTCGAACCGGTCGCCAGGGTCACGGTCGCCCCTACGGTGATGGCCTGGCCGCCGACGGTGGTGATGCGAAGGGCCGTGTTGGGGCTGGTGTCATTTTCCAGCACCGCAATCGTCGTGGCGACACTTTCGGTGACCGTCGCCGTGTCGTCTGTTGCGCTGCCGGCGGGGGCCATAACACCTGCCGCATAGGCCAGGAGGTTGCGGGCGAAGGCCTCCATCCCGGTCGTGTCGAAGTCGAAGACGCTGCCACTCGAACCGACCACGGCATCGCCCCAGAAGTCGATGGGCACGCTGGTGTAGATCACCATCCCCGCACCCGACGGGACACCGAACACTGTGACCTGGTCAGTGTTGTCGCGGGTCATAAAGACAATCGCGCCGTCAGGCAGGCTGGCTCGGGTCACATAGCCGTGGTTGGAGTAGCCGAAATTGTCCAGGCTCGTGTCCGTGACCGTTCCGTAGGGCGTACTGGCGATGGCAGCGCCGCCGGCAGCCAGCTGCATCTGTGCACCGGCTCCGGAAAGATCGCGCACGAAGGTCACACCGTTGAGCGCGCTCAACAGGGTATTGCCGCCGGTTACGAAGCGGTCGTGGATGATGACCACCAGACCGTTGGCGACCGCAGCGTCGATGGCGGCCTTGGCCGCCAAGAACTCGGCGCCAAAGCTCTCGTTATCCCCGTTCTGAACGACCAGAACCCTGAGGGTCGCGAGCACTTCCGGCGTCAGGACCGTGACGTTCACCGGCGTCAGACCCACCTCGACAATTTCGTCGACCTGGGTGGCGGCGCCTTCGCCACTAACCATGTCGTAGTAACCGACGTTTACCGGATCAGCCATGTGATGCCCCCACTTTGAAAAACGCTGGCGCAGCGGACCTGCGCGCATGCGTCTGGATTAGATTCAGAGGTTCGGGTCGCACGGTTCGGAGAACTAGGGGAGTGTACTAAATAGCATGGGTTTCTGAGGTATCAGTCGCGCCCTGGCCGACCGGCGCCGAAAAGCTCAAGCAAACCAACACGCGCTCACCTGACAGGCGAGCGAGGCCCCATAATGGGTCGCTGTGGCATTGCGCCGCACCCCCCCCCCCCCCTGAAGAAAGCTTCGGATTGCCGACGAGCGCGCGCTCAGTTGAAGCGAGACGCCGCCGCATAGCCGGCCAGCGCGGCGGCGCTGCTGACGAAAGCCCCCCAGAGCAGATCCGGAATTACAACCTTGAACGGGAAGCCCTTGAGGGTGGCCAGATTGGTCAGGTCATAGGTGGCGTAGGCGATCAGGCCGAACAGCGCGCCATAGACCAGCGCCCGGGTCCACGACCCCGCCTCCAGCGCGGGCTTCACCGCGAAGAACACGACGCCGAAAATGTAGAGCGTGTAGAACACGGCCGCCGCCGCCATGTTCGGCTTCTCCAGCAGGAGCGGCCCGAACTCGCGCTGGTACATCTTCTGGGCCACGACGCCGAGCCAGAGGGCGTCGAGGGCCAGAAAGGTCACGGCCGAGCCGATATAGGCGGTGATCCAGGGCATCAGGGCATCCTCGCGTTTACCGTTAACCTAGACCACCGCGCCCCGGCGCCAAGGTCAGCCCTGGTCCTCCCGCCTCGGCGCGCGATCCCCGAACCACCAGGCCAACGCCGTCGAGGCCGAGAACGCCACGGTTTCCACGGCGGTCCGCACGACGCTGGAGGCGGTGTTCGCCTCCAGGGCGCCGCTCACCGCCGACAGGAACAGCACGGCGAACAGGACCCAAAGCAGCAGGGTCAGCGCCGGACGGGTCAGCGCCCGCACCGCCGAAACCCACGGCCAGCTGGCCCCGACGGACGCGTCTCCCCTGATCGAAGCCTCGAGACCGCGCCAGGAGCCTTCGGCGTCCGCCTTGTCGAGCGCCTGGCGGGCCTCCTCGATCCGGCCGGCGCGCGTCTCGGCCGCCAGCTTCAGGTCGTGGCCCCAGCGCTCGACCTCGTGGGCCATCTCGAGTTGACGATCCCGTCGCTTTTCGCGCGTCTCGAAGATGCCGAGGCCGCGATTGAGAATTGAGCCCAGCGCCCCGAAGGCAGCGCCGAGCGCGCCACCGGCAAGGCCGCCGCCGGCCGCGGTGATGATGTCCATGGTCCGTTCCTTCAACCGATTGCGATGATCCAGATTTCGCCTCGCCCGCCGGGGCCGCCCGCGCCGGAGGTGTAGCTGTCGCGCGTCGCGCCGCCGCCGCCTCCCCCGCCG
>CAIOHT010000098.1 GCA_903858185.1 uncultured Caulobacterales bacterium | reverse complement strand
GTGAAACGGCCTGACGTGTACGACCTCAACCGCCCGTCGGTCGTCTGACAACCCGGCCGTGAAGCCGTTTGTCGCCAGCGAGGTCGCGCCCCATTCGGACATCGGGTTCATCCGCGCCTTCTGCGAGAGCCCGTCGCTGGTTGCGGCGCTGAAGACGGCGGCGGCCCTGTGCGACGCGGTCGCGCCGCATGCCACGGTCATCGCCTGCAAGGTCCGGCCCTACTGGAAGTTCGAGGGGCAGTACGAGCTCGACCTGGACCTCACCGGCCTGCGGTTCGTCGACCTCGCCAACGCCCTGGCCGGCCAGTGGGTGATGGGCGGGGACGACAGGGAACCGTTCGTGATCTGGAACGCGGGGCAGGACGGGCCGTTCGCGGTGCCGACGATGACCTGGGCGAACCTTGAGGTCCTGCCGCCGCCTGAAACGAACGACACCGCCGAGTCTGAGGCGCGGTAAAAGTCTGCTTCCTTGACTTTCCCATGCTGCACTGCCACATGCAGTCCGTCGCGGAGCATTCCGCGCTATCGGTCCTGCCCGGCCGCGTAAGGAACCTAAGCGTTCCGCCCGGGCATCGATACCGATCCTCCCCATAGCGACGCCATACGCGGGGCGTTTCCCAAACTGACCCCCGCTTCGCCCGCAGACCGTCTGGTCATGCGGCGCAAGTCGCATTTGAAAGACTATCCTTGACCAATTTTGCTTCGCTTGGCCTTGCCAAGCCCCTGCTCTCCGCGCTCGCCGCCGAGGGCTACACCACGCCGACCCCGATCCAGTCGCAGGCGATCCCGCTCGTGATGGACGGCAAGGACGTGCTGGGCATCGCCCAGACCGGCACCGGCAAGACGGCCGCCTTCGCCCTGCCCATCCTGCATCGCCTGGCCGCCAACCGCCGCCCGGCCCCGCGTCGCGGCTGCCGCTGCCTGGTCCTGTCGCCGACCCGTGAACTGGCCACCCAGATCGCCGAGAGCTTCCGCACCTACGGCGCGGGCATGGGCATGACCGTCCAGGTCGTGTTCGGCGGCGTGAAGTACGGCCCCCAGGTCCGCGCCCTCGCCGGCGGCGTCGATGTGCTGGTGGCCACGCCCGGCCGCCTGATCGACCACATCAACGAGAAGGTCGCCAACCTGTCGGAGACGGAAATCTTCGTCCTCGACGAGGCGGACCAGATGCTCGATATGGGCTTCGTGGTGCCGATCCGCCGCATCGCCAAGACCCTGCCGCGCGTGCGCCAGAACCTGTTCTTCTCGGCCACCATGCCCTCGGAAATCGAGAAGCTGGCCGCCGAGTTGCTGAACCCGAACCCTTCCAAGGTCTCGGTCACGCCGCAGGCGACGACCGTCGAGAAGATCGATCAGAAGGTCCTGTTCATCGAGGCCGCCCGCAAGCGCGTGCTGCTGGCTGAACTGTTCGACGACAACGCCATGAAGCGCGTGCTGGTGTTCACCCGCACCAAGCGCGGCGCCGACCGCGTCGCCAAGGGCCTGAGCGCCATCGGCGTCGAGGCCGCCTCGATCCACGGCGACAAGAGCCAGGGCCAGCGGGAGAAGGCGCTCGCCCAGTTCAAGGCCGGCGAGATGCGCGCCCTGGTCGCCACCGACATCGCCGCCCGCGGCATCGATGTCGACGGCGTCAGCCACGTCATCCAGTTCGAGCTGCCCAACGTGCCGGAAGCCTATGTCCACCGCATCGGCCGCACCGCGCGCGCCGGCGCCGGCGGCTCAGCCATCTCGCTGGTGGCCGATGACGAGCGCAACCTGCTGCGCGACATCCAGAAGGTCACCCGCCAGGTGATCCCGGCCTGGGATCGCCGCAACGACAAGGGTCTGGCCCAGGCGCACGCCGCCATGGCCTCGATAGAGCCGGAAAAGCCCTTCCGTGATCCGCGCGCGGCCAACGGGCGCGGCGGCCAGCCGGGCCGCAACAAGAAGCCGCAGGCGCTCGACGCGGCGGGCAAGGCCCAGCCCGATCGCGGCCAGCGCGCCCGTCACCGCCCCGCGGGCTATGAGCCCCTGGCCCTCGGCGTGGCGGCGGATGCTCCCCCCAAGCGCAAGAAGCCGCGCAACCGCAATCGCAACCGCTCCGGCGGCGGCGCGGCGGCCAGCGCCTCGTAAGAACGACAAAGGGCGGCCCCGGAAACGGAGCCGTCCTTTTCGTATCTGTCCTCTCCACGAAGTGGGGAGGGGGACCAGCCGGAGGCTGGTGGAGGGGCAGCGCAAGTCTCGCAGGAAAGGCCGGAATTCAGATTGGGACCGCTCGCCTCGGCGCCGGCCCCACCACCATGCTCCGCATGGTCCCCCTCCCCGCTACGCGGAGAGGAAAGTCTACTTCCCCTTCCACTGCGGCGCGCGCTTCTGCGCAAAGGCCATCGGCCCTTCCCGGAAGTCCTCGGACTTGAACAGAGCGCCGACCGCCGGGAACTTGAACTGACCACCGATGGCTTCGGGCAGGGTCTGGTCGAGGCCCTGCATGACCGCCTGCTTGGACGCCCGGATCGACATAGGACTGCACTCACAGATCATCTGGGCCCACTTGCGGGCCTCGGCCATCAGGTCGGCGGCCGGAACGACCGCATTGACGAAGCCCAGGGCCTGGCCCTCCGCCGCCGGCACGCGACGGGCGGTCAGGATCATGCCCATGGCGCGCTTGAGGCCGATCTGGCGCGGCAGACGATGCAGACCGCCGGCCAGGGCGGCGAGGCCGACCTTCGGTTCCGGCAGGGCGAACACCGCCGACTCGGCAGCGATGACGATGTCGCAGGCGAGCGCGATCTCGAATCCGCCGCCCATGGCCACGCCGTTGACCGCCGCGATCAGCGGCTTGTCGAGGTCAAAGCGGCTGGTAAGGCCGGCGAAACCCGACGGCGGACTGCCCATCGCGCCGCCCGTGGCCTGGTGCTTGAGGTCATTGCCCGCCGAGAAGGCGCGGTCACCGGCGCCGGTGACGATGCCCACCCACTGTTCCGGATCGGCGGCGAAGGCGTTGAACGCCTCATCCAGCTCGAAGTGCATCGGCGAATGGAGGGCGTTCATCACCTCCGGCCGGTTGAGGGTGAAGATGGTGACCGGTCCCTCGCGGACGACCGTGATGAATTCATAGGCCATTTGAAATTCTCCCGATTTTCCCGAGCGTCGCCTTGTTTCCCCACCGTCCGTCAATGCGTCCTTCGAGACGCTCGCTTGAGGCTCGCTCCTCAGGATGACGAACAGGGGTGCGGTTCAAAGGTCTTCGTCATGGTGAGGAGCGGACCATCAGGTCCGCGTCTCGAACCACGCACGCTCTCACCGCTCCGTCAGCTCCCGCCGGAAGCGCTTCCAGTTCTCGACATAGTGCAGGGCCGACATCTTCAGGCCCATCGCCTGCTGCTCGCTGATCTCGCGAACCACCTTGCCCGGTGCGCCCATGACCAGGCTGTTATCCGGGATCTCCTTGCCCTCGGCAATCAGGGCGCCGGCGCCGATCAGGCAGTTCTTCCCGATCTTCGCGCCGTTGAGCACGATCGCGCCGATGCCGATCAGGCTGTTGTCGCCAATGGTGCAGCCGTGAAGCATAACCATGTGACCCACGGTCACGTTCGCCCCGATCAGAAGGGGCATTCCGACATCGGCGTGAAGAACAGATCCGTCCTGGACGTTGCTGTTCTCGCCGATTGTCAGGGTATCGGTGTCACCTCTAGCCACCGCGCCCCACCATATGCTGACGTTCTTCTTCAGAACAACGTCACCCATCACGGCCGCCGTGGGCGCTATCCAGTATTCATCCTCTGAAGGCACCTGCGGCGCCAAGGCGCCCAAAGCATAAACAGTCATCCGTACGCCCCGTATATTTGAAATGGCCGCTTGATTAACGAGTCAGAAACCACGTTAGCATCATCATAGTCGGGCGATTCGAGAGGGCGAGAGCCTCCTCGCATCCCGCCGCGGACATTCGTTCGCGGTCTCCTGACGACGGAGAACCGGGTGCCGCGTATTGTGTTTCGGCGTCATTGGGCGCCGCCAGCTTCGCGATGCTTCAGCGAGCCGCCGGGCCGCGCACGCGCCTTCCCATCCGTCATGTTGAACCAAGGGCGAGCCGTTCCGGCATCGCCCTTTTTTCTTGCCCCATCGGAGGCTACCCAATGACCAAGCGTGCCCTGAAGCGGACCGTGCGCGAAGGCGCATTCGATCAATCGCAGTTCTCCAACGACGACGGCAAGGTTCGCCGCCTGCCGGTCGGAAATGGCTGGTCGCCGCTCGGTCGGGATGAGGATCGCGAGCAGGGGTATCTCAAGACAATAAAACCCAAGTCCGAAGGCCAGGCCGAGCTGATGAAGGCGATCGACGCCAAGAGTCTGGTTCTGGCGCTCGGCCCGGCAGGCACCGGCAAGACCTATCTGGCCATCGCCAAGGCCGTCGAGGCGCTGGAGGCGGGCAAGGTCGCCAAGATCGTACTGTCCCGACCGGCGGTCGAGGCGGGCGAGTCGATCGGCTACCTGCCGGGCGACATGGAGGACAAGCTGGCCCCCTACCTGCGGCCGCTCTACGACGCCCTCTCGGACCGGCTGTCGATGAAGCGGGTTCGCGCCCTGATCCAGGAGGGGGCCATCGAAATCGCCCCCGTCGGTTACATGCGCGGCCGCACGCTGAACAACGCCTTCGTGGTCATCGACGAGGCGCAGAACTGCACCTACGGCCAGCTGAAGATGCTGCTGACGCGCCTGGGCTGGCATTCGACCATGGTCGTGACGGGCGATCCCAACCAGTCGGACCTGCTGACCGGGCTTTCAGGTCTGGGCGATGTGGCTGACCGCTTCGAGGCCGTCCCGAACATCGCCGTCGTGCGGCTGGCCGAGCAGGACATCGTGCGTCACCCGCTGGTCGCGGAGATGCTGGGCGTTCTGTGACCACGACAAGGGCGGGGCTGCGAAGCGCAGTCCCGCCGGCCGTCAGGACCGGGACGGCATGCGGATGGGACCCAGCGGGCCCAGCAGATCCGGCGCCCTGGGCGGCGCCGGCGTCGGCTTCACGGGCGTAAGCAACGCGCTCAACGCCGAGTCGTCGGGCTCGACGATGAAGATGTCATCGTCCCTCCAGGCCTCCTCGCGCCATTTGGCGGCTGCAGCGGGAACGGGGGCGATGTCTTCCTTCACCGCCGGCATCGCCCGAGCGGGTCTGGACGCCTCGCCGAGCGCCAGCGCAACAAGAGCGCGCATCGCTTCCGGCCTGGACATCCCGGCGGGCCGGGCCGCGCGCCAGGAGTCCAGCGCGTCCAGTTCATCGGGCTGCAAGCGGACGCCGACGAGCAGGCCGGCCTGGTCGGGCCGATTGCGACGGACATAGCTGCGTTTTCCGGGCGTCATCATTTCGAGATAGCGCGAAAACGCCGCAGGCTGAAGCGGGTCAGGCCTCCGAAAGCGCAATTACCGGCTCCAGCCAGCCCTTGTACCGGACCAGAAGGCCCGTCCAGCGGTGCGATATCTCGACGAAAAAGGCGAAGCGGCCGTCCTCGACGGCCTCCCATGCCGTTGTATCAGGCTGGGTCCACAGCGGCATCCGTACGCCGAACAGTCGCCAGCTGCGCAGCCGCAGGTTCAGACGCTTGCCGTCCCAGGTCAGGGTCATCGAAAACGACGCCGGCCCGAAACGCTCGACCAGTCGCCGGCCGCGGCCTGCCTCCTGGGTGCTGACAAACACGTGGTCGCCGAACCGACGGCGCCAGGTCTCGACCTCGTCCTTGCGCTCAAAATCGACCCGCAGCTCGATGTCATCGGTTGCGGGAGGAAAGCCGGCTATGCGGCCGACCAGTCGTGACAACAGACCGCCGCCCCGCTCGACCTTCGCCTGGCCAACGGCCGTCAAATGACGATCCAGCGCATGCAGACGCCGGACCGGTTCGGGCAGAGCGCCCCAGGTTCCACTGAGAAGACGGGCGTACAACCACCCCGGATGACCGCGCCTTGCACCGGCCTCCGTATCGGAACCGGCCATGGTCTGACGCTATTCCAGGTCTTCGGCGAGGATCGCCATCTCGAACATGAACGAGCCGGCCTCGTCCTCGTCCTCGTAGATCACGCCGATGAACTCGCCCTTGAGCTCGACCTCGGCGGAATCCTTCTGCTTGCGGGCCTTCACCGCGAAGTGAGGGTTGCCGAAGGTGCGCTTCAGGTGGGCCTCGACCTGCTTGATATGATTGTCGTCCACGTGGCGGCTCCGGGCATTTGGGAATGGCCGCGGAACCTAAAGCTCCGCGGCGCAAAGGGGAAACAGGATTTACACCCGAAGGCGCCTAAATCTGCGTCCGGGTCAGATGCTGTAGTCGTAGATCTCTTCAGCCAGCGTGTGGTCCATCGTCCGCGCCGGCTCTTCGCAGGTCGGGCAGTTGACCAGGCGGGCCGGCACACCGGCGGCCGTACAGTGCGACGGGACATCCTTCAGAACCACCGAGCCCGACGCGACCTTGGCGTAGTCCCCGATGGTGATGTTGCCGAGCACCTTTGCGCCGGCCCCCAGCAGCACGCCCTTGCCGATCTTCGGGTGGCGATCGCCACGCTCGGCGCCTGTGCCGCCCAGGGTTACCCCGTGCAGCATCGAGACGTCATCGCCCACGGTGGCGGTCTCGCCGATGACAATGCCGGTCCCGTGGTCGAAGAAGATGCCGCGTCCCAGCCTGGCCGCCGGATGGATGTCGACCTGGAAAACCTCGCTCATCCTGCTCTGAAGATAGAAGGCCAGGGTGTCGCGGCTGTGGGTCCATAGCCAATGCGCCACCCGGTGGGTCTGAAGCGCCTGGAAGCCCTTGAAGAACAGGAACGGCTGGACGTAGCCCTTGCAGGCGGGATCACGCTCGTAGACGGCCTTGAGGTCAGCCTCGGCGGCGGCGATCAGCGACGGGTCGGCCTCATAGGCCTCGTCGGCGATCTCGCGGGCGCTCATGGCGCGCAGCTCCTGGTCGCCGATCTTGCGCGCGAACTGGTAGGACAGCGCCTCGGCCATGGACCCGTGCGACAGGATGACCGCGTTCAGCAGGCTGCCCAGGGTCGGTTCGTCCCGCGCGGCGCGTTCCGCTTCATTGCGCAGCGACGCCCAGACGGGCGGCGGAGACGACGGCTCGACGAGTTCAATATGTCTGGGCATGTCCGCCCTCCCTTATCGCTCCACCGGGTTATAGCACGAAACCTTGCCATTGCCCGACCCGACCGCCCTTTCGCCTCATATGGGGTGGAAAACAACGGTCGCCAGGTTCTGGCGGGCAAGGGTCTGCGCCCGTTTCCCTTCACGGCTGAAAGGCATTAGCCTGAACACCATGCGCCTCTGGACCCTGCTGACCCTTGCCGCCGCCCTGGCCCTGCCCCTCGCCTCGCCTGCGCGGGCCGGCGAAAAGCCGCTGACCCGCGACGGCCTGCTGGCCGTGCTGAAATCGGACCAGGTCTGGTGCTCAGGCTGGCGGGACAACGACCAGAGCTGCGAGGACATCGCGTTCAGCGAGCTCCAGGGCGACAAGGTCCGCCAGATCAGCCGCTACCGCATGTCGGCTGAACCGAACCTCGAAATGGTCGTCAGGGAAACCGTCAACGTCGAAGGCAACGCGCTCTGCTCGACCTTCCGCTTCAACGATCTCGACATCCTGGTGCTGGTCGACGACCAGCCCGCCCCGGTCGAGCAGGCCGCGCCGATCCTGGCCATCCTGGCCCAGTCGATGGCGCACCTGGAGGGCAAGAAGAGCTGCGAGGCCTACCGCCGCGACGACGCCACGGGCGAACTCAAGGCCAGCGTGACCCTGGACGGCGAGGCCGCGCCGGAGTTTGATTCCACCTACCGGCTGCTCAAGCCGGACACCCGCATTCTGCTGCGTCCGATCTTCGAGGACGAAGAAGAGCCCACCGCCGTCTAGGGACGCCATGAGCCACGACATTCCAGCCGCCCCCGGGTTCGGCGATGCCCTGCCGGTGACGGCAAGTCCCGAGGTGCTGGCGTTTCTGGCGCGACGACGGTCAGCATCAACCCTGTCTCTCCGCGCCCCGGCGCCGTCAGAGGGCGAACTGCACGACCTGCTGACACTGGCGGCGCGCGTTCCCGATCATGGCAAGCTGGCCCCCTGGCGGTTCATCATCCTGCGCGGTGAGGCCAAGGCGAGGCTGGCGTCGCGCCTCGAAGCCGCGGCAGAGCACCGGCCCGATGCGCCCAGGCTGCTGGCCAAGCTGGGCAAGCTGAAGACGCCGCCATTGGGCGTGGCGGTCGTGGCCCGGATCGTGCCCGGCGACATCCCCGCCTGGGAACAGCAGCTGTCCGCCGGCGCGGTCTGCACCACCCTGCTCTACGCCGCCACCGCCATGGGCTACGGGGCAAACTGGATCACCGACTGGTACGCCTATGACGCGGACGCGCGGGCGGCGCTGGGTCTGGAAAAGGACGAGCAGGTCGCCGGGTTCGTGTTCATCGGCACGGTCACCGAGGCCCCGCAGGAACGGGTCCGGCCAGATGTTGCGGCGTTGACCAGCGTCTGGTCGGGTTAGCCCCGACCGCGGTAAGGAGCGACGCCCTGATCGGGGACCCACAGCCCCTCGGGCGCAGGACCGCTTTGCCAGAAGACGTCGATCGGAATGCCGCCACGCGGATACCAGTAGCCGCCGATGCGCAGCCAGCGCGGCTCGGCGACCGCGACGATCCTGCGACCGATTGCGACGGTGCAGTCCTCGTGAAAGGCCCCGTGATTACGGAACGATCCCAGATACAGCTTCAGCGACTTGGACTCGATGAGCCAGTCGGCGGGCGCATAGTCGATCACCAGATGGGCGAAGTCGGGCTGGGCCGTCACCGGGCACAGCGAGGTAAACTCCGGCGCCACGAAGCGGGCGAGGAACAGGGTGTCGGCCTGCGGATTGGCGACGCGCTCGAGCACCGCGTCCTCGGGACGCGCGGGGGCGTCGACGGCCTGGCCCAGCTGGGTGAGATGAAGGTCGCTCATGGCGAGCGCCTTTAGACCTCTGTTCCGGGCGGGACAAGGCCGCCGCGCCGCGCTATCAGACCGGAAACAGGCTCAGGGAGAGGCAGATGTCGGGCAGGGATTTCGACGGTTTCGTGGTGCTGGTCACCGGTGGCTCGACGGGCCTGGGCCGGGCCATCGCGGTGGAAACCGCGTCGCGCGGCGCTGCGGTGGTGATCATCAACTACGCCTCCAGCCAGGCCGAGGCCGAGGAAACGGCCCGTCTCTGTGAGGCCCAGGGCGCAAAGGCTGTGCTGGTCCAGGGCGACGTCGGCGAGGACGCCGACTGCCGGAAGATCGCCGCGGCCGCCGAGCCGTTCGGCAAGATCGACGCCCTGTTCAACAACGCCGGCGTGACCAAGTTCGCCCCGAACCACGGCGACCTCGACGCCGTCGACGCCGACGACTTCCTGCGTCTCTACCGCGTGAACGTCGTGGGAGCCTTCCAGATGGTGCGGGCGGCACGCACGCTGCTGGAAGCCGCGCCCCAGCCCGGCGCCGTAGTCAACACCGCCTCGATCGCCGGCGTGACCGGCATCGGCTCGTCTGTGCCCTACGCCGCGTCGAAAGGCGCGATGACGACGATGACCCTCTCATTGGCGCGCGGCCTGGCCCCCAACATCCGCGTAAATGCCATCTGCCCCGGCTTCATCGACACCCCCTGGTTCGGCAAGGCCATGCCGGATGACCGGATCGATCGGATGCGCCAGGGTGTGATCAACTCCACACCGCTGCGCGCCGCCTCGACCGCCGAGGACATCGCCGGTGCAGCCGTTTTCCTTGCCTCGCCGGCGTCACGGCACGTCACGGGCGAGACACTGCTGGCCGACGCCGGCACGCATCTCGGATTCGCGTCCCTGTCGATGCGCTGATCCCTGGGCGGTGCACGGGCAGTCCCTGCGAGTTTCGCATTGCGGTTGATAGAAGTGCCTGAGATGATCCGGGCGCCCGGAAATCGGGCGATCCACGATCGGGGCGCACAATTTGGCGACACTGAAACGTCGGTTGGGTTCAATTTGCCCGGCAGCGTTAGGGTCTCGGCAACGCTTCGATCACTCTCGGAGTTGCTCAACGCCGTGCGGCGGAGCGACGCGGACCTCACGCCAAAAGCGCGGAGGTCTGAGCCAACAATAAAGGGGATAGCGATGAAAGCTCTTAAACTTGCTCTTTGTGCCGCTGCGGCGTCGTTCGCCATGGCCGGTGTCGCCCATGCCGAAGATGCGTCGGTCAGCTTCAACGTCGGCCTGACGTCGGACTACGTGTTCCGCGGTGTCAGCCAGACGGACGAAAGCCCGGCCCTGCAAGGCGGCGTGGACGTGTCCAGCGGGATTCTGTACGGCGGCCTCTGGGCCTCCAACGTCGACTTCTACGACAGCACCGACGTTGAAATCGACGCCTACGTCGGCGTCAAGCCGACCGCCGGCGCGGTGAGCTTCGACTTCGGCGCCCTCTACTACGGCTACATCAACGCCCCGAGCGGCTCGGACTATGCGTTCTGGGAATTCAAGGCCGCCGCCTCCGTGCCGGCCGGCCCGTTCACCCTGGGCGTCGTCGCCTTCTACTCGCCGGAGTTCTTCGGCGGCGTGGGTGACTCGCTGTACTATGAAGCCAACGCGGCGGTTTCGCCGGCTGACAAGTGGACCGTCACGGCCGCCGTCGGCAAGCAAACCCTCAACGATTTCAGCATCCTCGACTACACCACCTACAACATCGGCGTGGGCTATGCCTTCACCGACAAGATCTCGGGCGACCTTCGCTTCCACGACAGCGATCTCGGCTGCGGCACGATCTGCGACAGCCGCGTGACCGTGAGCCTCAAGGCGACCCTGCCCTAGGCGATCTGAACAGCGGGCATCCCCCTGCTTGGGGTGCTCCCGGGAAGCCGTCGCGGTTCGCCGCGGCGGCTTTTCTGTATCGACCGGCCCGTTCCGGGTTTCGGTCTCGTTAACGATCTGACCCCATGATTCCCGGACCCGCGTCTTCGGAACGCCACCGATGTCCTCGCCCGTCCTCCCCAAAACCGCTGCGCTCGTCCTCGTCGTCGTCTGCGCGGCCATGGCCGTGGACTGGCTGGTCAGCGCCGTGATCATGGCCGGCGCGGACGGCTTTGTGTACACCCCCGTGAACACCCTGGTCATCTCGCTCGCCGTTTCCATCCCGGTCTGCTGGTACGTTACGCGGCAACGGGTTGCGATGCAGACGATGCGGGACGAACTGGCCGTGGCCCGCGACGCTGCCGAGGCCGCCAGCGACGCCAAGAGCGCCTTCCTGGCGACCATGAGCCACGAGATCCGCACGCCGCTGAACGGTGTGCTCGGCATGACCCAGGCGATGTCGATGGACGCCCTTAGCGAGGCCCAGCGCGAGCGGCTGGAGGTTGTCCGCGAGTCAGCCGTCGCCTTGCTGGCGCTGCTCAACGACGTGCTGGACCTGTCCAAGATAGAGGCCGGCAAGCTGGACCTCGAGGAAATCGACTTCGATCTGGGCGAGGTCATGCGCGGCGCGCACCAGGCCTTCACCGCGCTGGCCAACAAGAAGGGGCTGTCCTTCGCCCTGGATGTCGCCGGCGCCGAGGGGGTCTATCGCGGCGATCCGACCCGCGTGCGGCAGATCCTCTACAACCTGCTGTCCAACGCCGTGAAGTTCACCGAACAGGGCGAGATTCGTGTCCACGCCGAGCTGGCCGGCAACGGCCTTCGCATCGCTGTCCGGGACACCGGAGCAGGCATTCCGGCCCACAAACTGCCCCTGCTGTTCGCCAAGTTCAGCCAGGTCGACGCCTCGACCACCCGCCGCTACGGCGGCACAGGTCTTGGCCTGTCGATCTGCCGCCAGTTGGCCGGGCTGATGGGCGGTGACATTTCCGTCGAGAGTGTCGCCGGCCAAGGCTCCTGCTTCACTGTTCAGCTGCCGCTGCTCCGCACCGGCGAGGCGCGCGGTCCGTCTGTGCTCGAGGCCCCGCGCCAGGCATCGGTCGATCGACCGCTGCGGGTGCTGGCGGCCGAGGACAACACCGTCAACCAGCTGGTGCTGAAGACCCTGCTGCACCACGTCGGCGTTTCACCCGTGATCGTGGCCGATGGCGCTGCTGCGCTCGAGGCCTGGCAGGCCGAGGCCTGGGACCTGGTGCTGATGGACGTGCAGATGCCGGTCATGGACGGCGTGGCCGCGACGCGCGCCATCCGTTCGCTGGAACTTCAGTCGGGACGACCCCGCACGCCGATCATCGCCCTGTCCGCCAACGCCATGGCGCATCAGGTCGCCAGCTACATCGAGGCGGGCATGGACGGTCATCTGGCCAAGCCGATCGAGATCGCACGCCTGTTCGAAGTGGTTCAGACCGCAGCGCTGGCCGAGGCGGTCAGGCCCCTGTCCCGCACCGGAACCGACTGACCAGGACAAAGGGCGCGCCTTTCGACGCGCCCTGTCTGATCTGGTGGGGACCGTGGGACTCGAACCCACACGGGCTGTGAAGCCCAACGGATTTTAAGTCCGGTGCGTCTACCAATTCCGCCACGTCCCCGTGACCCGGTACTTCGCAGCAATAGCACTCAAGTCGCGGTCGGCGCAGGGGGCACGGCGCCGTTGATTCTACTGCGACGCGACGCCCGGAAGGGTTGGGTCGGCCACGCGGCGGCGGCCGGGGTCGAGCGCGCGGTCGGCAGCGTCCTTCAGTGCCTCGCGTTGGGCAACTGTCATGCAAACCTTCTTCGGACGGTTGGAGCCCACGACATGCTCGCGCTTGCAAACGATCCGGTTGGGGTCGTCCTTGGCAGGCTTCGCCGGGGTCGTGGCAGGCGCCGGGGTCGGGTCGGCATCCCGGGCGCTGGCCATCGGTGCGAAAGCGAGAACGCCGGCCGAAAGGGCGACGGCGAGGGACAGGCGGCGCATGAAGCGACCTCTTTACTGAACTGAAGCGATGGGTCGCAAAATGGACGGGCCTAACCTGGGGTGTCAAGCAAGGTCAGGCCGGTGATCCCTGCGTCGCGAAGCGCCACCGACAACTCCGCCACTGTCGCCTCGACCTCGGCAAGGTCGCGGCCGCGGATCACGAGGTTCGAGCCGTAACCCTCGTTGGAGAAGAACGGATAGCTGCCGAGCGACAGGTTCGGATGGGCCCTGGCGACAGCCTCCAGCGGCGCAGCGATGTTGCCCTCGCCCGAACCGTCGACGCGCAGGGTCCGGGCGATGACCACCGCCCCGCCTTTCAGCCGCGGCCCCACATCTTCCAGCATGCCGCGCATGATCGAGGGCACGCCGGCCAGCACGAACACGTTGCCGATCTGGAAGCCGGGGGGGCCCTGGACGGGGTTCTTCACCAGGCTGCCGCCCTCGGGCACGCGCGCCATGCGCCGACGCGCGGCGTTCAGCTCGGTCTTCCAGCGCGACTCCATCATGGCGATGATCTCGGGGTGTTCGTACAGCGCCACGCCGAACGCCCTGGCCACGCAATCGGCCGTGATGTCGTCGTGCGTCGGACCGATGCCGCCGGTGGTGATGACGTAGTCGTACTTGCCGCGCAGGTGGTTGAGCGCCGTGACGATCTCGTCCTCGTCATCCGGCACCACCCGGGCCTCGGCCAGGTCGACGCCATAGGTCCCGATGTATTTGGCGATGGCCGAGAGATTGGTGTCCTGGGTGCGACCGGAGAGGATCTCGTCGCCGATGATCATGACGGCCGCCGTCACCCGCTGCTGGCTCGTCATGACCGTTATCCTTCTCTAAATCTGGCGACGTCCGGATTAGAGGCCGCATGAACTTCCCGCAACCGCTCGCCCACGGCCAGCTCGTCGCCCGCTACAAGCGGTTCTTTGCTGATGTAGCGCTCGATGACGGCACGGCTATTACCGCGCATTGCCCCAACCCGGGCGCCATGCTCGGCGTGAACACGCCGGGGCTCGGCGTCTGGCTGTCGCGGTCGGACGATCCGAAGCGAAAGCTGGCCTGGACGCTGGAGCTGGTGCAGGCAGATGGCGCGCTGGTGGGGGTCAACACCATGCTGCCCAATCGCCTGGTCGCGGAGGCTCTGGCGGGCGACGCCATTGCCGAACTGACCGGCTACGACATCCACCGCCGCGAGGTGAAGTATGGCGACAGCAGCCGGGTCGACTTCCTGCTGGAAAAGGAAACCGGCGAGCGGTGCTGGCTGGAGATCAAGAACGTCCACCTGTCGCGAACGCCGGGTCTGGCCGAGTTCCCGGACTGCGTGGCGGCCCGCTCGACGAAGCACCTGCGCGAGCTGGAAACGATGGTCGCGGCCGGTGACCGGGCCGTGGCGCTGTTCGTGGTCCAGCGTGAGGACTGCCAGGCCTTCAGCGCCTGCACAGAGCTGGATCCGGCCTTCGCGGCCGCGCTGGAGCGCTCGGCGGACGCGGGGGTTGAGGTACTGGTCTACGCCTGCGAGATGAGCCAAAGCGTGATCGCCGTGCGCCGTCGGATCGCCTGGGCCCGGGGTGCGACCATCAGTCCGGGTCAATGACGGCAGGAGGAAAGATCCATGAACGACGGCTGGACCGACTCCGCCGACGCCTGGCTGAACAGTCTGGGGGACGAGGGCGACTTCTCGCGGCGGTGGGTGCTGGATGCGCCGATGCTCGAGCGGGCCCTGGCGCCCCGGCCTACGCGGGCGCTCGACGTCGGCTGTGGCGAGGGGCGGTTCTGCCGCATGCTGCAGTCCCATGGCGTCGACACGGTCGGCATCGATCCGACGCCGGCGCTGCTCGCCCGGGCGAAGGCGCTCGACCCCGCGGGCGACTATCGGGATGGCAAGGGCGAGGCGCTCGACTTCGAGGACGGCGCCTTTGATCTGGTCGTCAGCTACCTGACCCTGATCGACATCCCCGACATCCGCGCGGCGATCCCGGAGATGGTCCGGGTTCTCAGGCCCGGCGGGCGGCTGCTGATCGCCAATCTGACGTCGTTCAATACGGCCGGCCTCGGAGGCCTGGGCTGGATCCGCACGCCGAACGGCAAGCCGGCCTTCGCCCTCGATCGCTACCTGGAGGAGCGGGCCGAGTGGATCTCCTGGGCGGACATCAAGATCAGGAACCATCACCGGCCGCTGGAGACCTACATGTCGCTGCTGCTGGGCGAGGGTCTGATCCTGAAGCATTTCGCCGAGCCGGCCCCCCATGGCGGTGATCCGGCCATCGGCGAGCGCTATCGCCGTGCGCCCTGGCTGATGATGATGGAATGGGAGAAGCCCGCCTGACGCCGCGCCGCCGTTGAACTTCTGTGCTATGAGGGCGACATAAGCCCTTCAGGCATTCGTATTGCCCGCCCCCTGTTCGGGCGGGACGCAAGGACCGACCGATGACGTTGACCGACGCCATTTCCGACGCCGAGTACCGCACCGGCGAAATCCGCATCCACGGCGCCGAGGGCTTCGAGGGCATGCGCAAAGCTGGCCGGATGGCCGCCGAATGCCTCGACATGCTGATCCCGCACGTCGTGCCGGGTGTCACCACCGCAGAGCTGGACCGGCTGGCGCGGGAGTTCGTGCTGGACCAGGGCGGCCTGCCAGCCTGCCTGTTCTACAAGGGTTATTCCCACACCGTCTGCATCTCGACCAACCATGTAGTCTGCCACGGAATCCCCGGCGACCGCGCGCTGCGCGAGGGCGACATCGCCAACATCGACGTCACGGTCATCGTCGACGGCTGGCACGGCGACACCAGCCGGATGTACGGCGTCGGCGAGGTTTCCACCCGCGCCCGCCG
Source organism: uncultured Caulobacterales bacterium (assembly GCA_903858185.1). Classification (GTDB taxonomy): domain Bacteria; phylum Pseudomonadota; class Alphaproteobacteria; order Caulobacterales; family Caulobacteraceae; genus Caulobacter; species Caulobacter lacus. The sequence goes on along the minus strand of CAIOHT010000098.1, from coordinate 15,319 downwards.
GCTGGTCGATGTGACCTATGAGGGCATGGCGCGCGGCCTGGCGACCATCAAGCCGGGCAATACGTTCGGCGACATCGGCGCGGCGATCCAGAAGTACGTCGAGGCGCAGCGCTGCAGTGTGGTGCGCGACTTCTGCGGCCACGGCCTGGGCAAGGTGTTCCACGACAGCCCCAACGTGCTGCACTTCGGCCGCGCCGGCGAAGGCCCGGTGCTGAAGGAAGGCATGTTCTTCACCGTCGAGCCGATGGTGAATCTCGGCCGGCCGCAGGTGAAGGTGCTGTCCGACGGCTGGACGGCCGTGACCCGCGACAAGTCCCTCTCGGCACAGTGCGAACACAGCTGCGGCGTGACGGCCGATGGCGTGGAGCTGTTCACCGCCTCGCCGGCCGGCCTGTTCAAGCCGGCGATCCAGGGCGAGGGTTAGGCTTCCAGGGCTTTCCGAAGGGCGGCATTGATTCTGCTCTGCCAACCACGACCGCCTGCCCTGAAGCTTGCGAGTACATCGGCGTCAAGGCGAAGCGTTACCTGCTGCTTGGGCGACTCCGATTGTGGACGTCCCAGGCGGACGGGAACACCTCCACGGTGCAGCACTGCCTTCTCGAACCATTCATCCGACAATTCGGGAATTTCGGCGTAGGCCGCCTCGTCAATCTCGGTCTCATCGATCTTCTTCAAATCGACGGCCGAAACGTCTCTGCTCCCGGCCATTGGCCTTCCTCTTCGAGATTATGTGACGACCACCGTCACGCGGCGTCCAAACGACAATCACCATCCGACCGACCAACAGCCCGACGGTGATCTTCCTCAATTCACCGTAGTCGAACCGTCCATCCAGCGAATCGACGGTCGGCCCATCGAACACCAAAAGTGCGTGGTCGAAATCCAGGCCCCGCGCTTCGAGCGTCGCCTTGCGCTTGTTCGGATTGTAGGAGATCGACACTTAATGTAGCTACATTAAATCCGAAGTCAATCCTGCGCGACCGATGGGGTTTGCACAACCCTTCCGGGCATTGCATTATCGCCCGGCGTTGGGGCCAGGGGCGCGGGGTCGCTTGTCACAGACCGGATCAACGACCCAGGCCCACCACCTCGGCCATCGCGAGCGGCTGCGCGAGCGGGCGCTGAAGAGCCTCGACGCCTTGCCGGACTACGAGCTGCTGGAGCTGTTCCTGTTCCGCACCTTTCCGCGCGGTGAGGTGAAGCCGCTGGCCAAGGCGCTGCTGGCGCGGTTCGGATCGCTGGGCGGGGTCTTGGCGGCCTCGGTCGAGGAGCTGAAGACGGTCGCCGGCATCGGCGAAGCCGCGGCGCTGGACCTGCGGCTGCTCAATGAGACCACCCTGCGCGTCGGCCGCGAGACGATCCGCAGGCGCACCGTCATCGGCTCCTGGAGCGCCCTCCTGGCCTATGTGAAGGTCGCCCTGGCCAATGAGCCGCGCGAGCAGTTCCGGGTGCTGTTCCTCGACAACAAGAACCAGCTGATCGCCGACGAGGTGCTGAACCGCGGCACGGTCGACCACGCGCCGGTCTACCCGCGCGAGGTGATGCGGCGCGCGCTGGAGCTTTCGGCCAGCGCGGTGATCCTGGTCCACAATCATCCGAGCGGCGACCCCACGCCCAGCGGCGCCGATATCGACATGACGCGGCAGGTCGTCGAGGCGGGGCGCAGTCTCAAGATCTCGGTGCACGACCACCTCGTCGTCGGCCGCGAAGGCGTCGCCAGTTTCAAGGCGCTCGGGCTGTTCCGATGATCGAACGACACGCCATCACACCAGACCGCCATCGACTCTCCGGCCCGGCTGCCGGCGCGGCCGGCATCTTGCGGAGGACCTGTGCCGGAAATCCTCCGGTTCTTGACCGCCTGGACGCGATCCAGGCGCTAAGGGAGACTGCACTGTAGCCTCAGGGATCGACCATGAACCCATCACTTCCCGGACCGGTCTCCACGGACCGCCACGAAGGCTGGCGGTGGTGGGAGGCACGACGTCTTCGGTACAACATCGGCCTGGTGGTCGTCGGGTGGACGGCCTACGCGCTGTTCCTGCTTCTGCAGTATACCGGCGCGCCTCAGCTGGAGATCAGCTGGCAGGCGCTTGGACCGATGACGATCTTCCTGGGCATCGGCTACCTGCTGCTGATGGCGCTGGCGAACCTTCTGTACCTGCTGGGCGTCGTGCTGGAGCGGTTCATCCAGCCCGACGATATCGCGTTCTACCGGGAGCGGGCCTGGGCGCTCGGCTTCTGGGGCTCGATCGCCCTGCCCTTCCTGTTTCCACTCGGGACCTATGCGGTCCTGCTGGCGAGCAGCGGGTCGCCCTAGCGCATTTTCGATCCCGGGTTCGGTCGTGACCTGAAAAGAACGGCCGATGGGACGCGGTCAGGCGACCAGACGCAACCCGGTCGTGGCCAGCTGACGGCGCGCCCGGCGCAGCGCATCAAGGGCGTCATCGGTCGCGGCGCGCTGCATCCTCAGCTGTGCTTCCTGGGCAGCCATCGCCGCGGCGACGTCATCGCCGCCGGCGTCCAGCAGGGTGGCGATCTGCGAGAGACCGAAGCCCATGGCCTTGAAGGCGAGCGCCCGCGACAGGCGTTCCAGATCGTCGGCGTCGAAGTAGCGCCAGCCCTGCCGCGTGCGCTTCGGGGTCACCAGACCCCGTTGCTCATAGAGCCTCAGGGCCTTGACCGAGACGCCGAGCCGCCGCGCTGCGTCAGCGGGGCCGGCCAGCAACATCTTCCGCTCGGGCGAGATCATGATCTGGTCCTCCGTCCGCTCACTATGCGGTCGGTCCCAGGGGACGGGTCAAGCGGTCAGGGCGTCGCGTTCCCAGGCCAGGAAGTCCGGCGTTTCCAGAAGGCGCTCGACATACCGACCCGCTTCTCCCGAGTCGCCGTAGTCGCCCGGCAGGATGCCGTAGCTGCGGAAACGGGTCGCAACGGGCGTGAAGAAGGCGTCCGCAATCGTCCAGTCGCCGAACAGGAATGGGCCACCCGACCGCGCCAGAAGTCCGGACCAAAGGGTCACCAGGCGCCGGACGTTGGCGCAGGTCGCCTCGGACAGGTCAGCTTTCGTGCTCAGCGTCAGGTCCATCGGGCACTCGCCGCGCAGCGCGCCGAAGCCGCTGTGCATCTCCGCGGTCGCCGCGCGGGCCAGCGCACGTTCAGCCGGATCGGCCGGCCACAGATTCGCGGCCGGAAACCGCTCCGCCAGATACTCGCAGATCGCCAGCGAATCCCAGATCGTCAGATCGCCGTCCTTGAGCACAGGCACCATGCCCGAAGGCGAGTGTTTCAGGATCTCGGTCGTGGAGGTTTCGAATTCGCGCAACTGGATAAGGGTCTGGATGAACGGCGCGCCCGTACGCTTGAGAACGAGCCAGGGCCGGAGGGACCAGGTGGACCAGTTCTTCGTGCCGACTACGATTTCCACCTGCTACTCCCCGGTAAGATGTGCCGCCCAGTTGACGCATCCCCCTAACCTGCCCGTAAGGTAGGGCCAACAAATAGAACAAGTGTTTGAGGAAACGCCCATGACCGACGCCGCAGCCCCGGCGCCGACCGCCTCCGAGCTGGCCGCATCCGCGGATGACGGCCCCGGCATCGAGCCCCTCAGCAAGGGTTTCCGGCGCTATGCGCTCTGGACCCTGATGATCATCTACACGCTGAATTTCCTCGATCGGCAGATCGTCAACATTCTGGCGGAGCCGATCAAGAAGGACCTGCACCTGGCCGACTGGCAACTGGGCATGATGACCGGCCTGGCCTTCGCCCTCTTCTACACGGTGCTGGGCATCCCGATTGCCCGCAAGGCCGAGAAGTCCAACCGCCCGGTGATTATCGGCACCGCCCTGGCGGTGTGGAGCGGCTTCACCATGCTGTGCGGCTTCGCCCAGAATTTCTGGCAGCTGGTGCTGGCCCGGATCGGCGTGGGCGTCGGCGAAGCCGGCTGCACCCCGCCGGCGCATTCGCTGATCACCGACTACGTACCCAAGGACAAGCGGGCCTCAGCCATCGCCTTCTACTCCATCGGTACGCCGCTCGGCAGCCTGATCGGCATGGCCATGGGCGGGCTGATCGCAGACGCGTACGGGTGGCGAACCGCCTTCCTCGTAGCCGGGGCGCCTGGCCTGTTCTTCGCCGTGTTGACCATTTTCACCCTGCCCGAGCCGCGGAAGAAGCTGACCGCCATTATGGCCGCCAAGGCCACGGCCAGCGTGCCGCTGCGCGAGGCCATGAAAGTCCTGTTCTCGAAGAAGACTTTCTGGCTCATCGCCTTCGCGGCGGCGATCAAGGCGTTCATCGGCTACGGCCACGCGCCGTTCACGGCCAGCTTCTTCTTCCGCAGCCACTCGACCCAGATCGCCGAGCTGTCGGCCTGGATCACCAGCATCACCGGCTTTTCGATCGGCCCGATCGGGACTGTGGGTGTCGCGCTCAGCGTGGTCAGCGGGACGGCCGGGGTGCTCGGCGTCTGGCTGGGCGGCGTCATCGCCGACAAGCTGGGAGCGAGGGACCTGCGGGCCTATGTGGTGGTCCCTGCCATTGCCTCGCTGATCACCATTCCGATCTACATCACGGCGGTCTCGGTCCCCAGCGCCACCGTGGCGCTGATCCTGCTCGCCCTGCCGGCCATCATCGGCTCGCTCTGGTACGGCCCGGTCTACGCCACAGCCCAGAGCATCGTGGCGCCGCAGATGCGCGCGACCTGCGCAGCGGTGCTGCTGTTCATCATCAACCTCGTCGGACTGGGCCTCGGCCCGCTGTTCGTCGGCATCCTCAGCGACCTCTGGGCCGGCGGCATCCTGCAGCAGTCCGCCCTGACCGCCGCCGACTGCGGCAAGGCCATGCTGGAGATCAACAAGGCGACCTGCGGCGTCGCCCAGGCCGAGGGCCTGCGGTGGGCGCTGATCCTGTCCATGGGCTTCAACGTGCTGGCCTTTGCCCTCTTCTGGATGGCTCGCAAGACCATCCGCGAGGAAATGGTCAGCTGACGGCGTATCGCTGATGCAATACCCGCTGGCGCGGCGCGCCGGCGGGCGCCTACAGTGACAGATCAAGACCTGGGGGAAACGATCAGATGACCGAAACGACGGCGCCCGCCGATGCGCCCTTCGCCGGCTACGGAACCAAGCCCTACAGGGCCTATGTCCTGGCCGCCCTTCTGATCGTCTACACCTTCAACTTCATCGACCGGGTGGTCATCTCCATCATCCAGGAGCCGATCAAGCAGGAGTTCGGTCTGAGCGACTTCCAGCTGGGCCTGCTCGGCGGCCCCGCGTTCGCTGTGCTCTACACCCTGCTGGGGATTCCGATCGCCCGGCTGGCTGAAAAGCGCAACCGGATGACCATCCTGTCCATCTGCGTGGCGTTGTGGAGCCTGGCCACGGCCCTGTGCGGCTTCGCTACATCCTTCGCCACCCTGTTCGCCGCGCGCGTCGGCGTCAGCGTCGGCGAGGCCGGCTGCACGCCGCCCGCCCAGTCGGTGATCAGCGACTATTTCCCGGCCGAAAAGCGGGCAACAGCGATCTCGATCTACGCCCTGGGCGTGCCGGTCGGCTCGATGCTTGCGGCCATCGGCGGCGGCTATATCGCCACCTATCTCGGCTGGCGCGAGGCCTTCTGGTTGCTCGGCTTCCCCGGTCTGCTGCTGGCGATACTGGTCAAGCTGACGGTCAAGGAGCCGCCGCGTCCTGGCATCGTCCCCGGGGCTGAAGCCCCCACCTTCCTGGAAGCCTTCGCGACCCTGTCGAAGAAGGCCACATTCTGGCACGTGTCACTGGGCTCGGCGGTCGCTTCCTTCGTCGGCTACGGCGTCGGCCAGTATCTGAACTCCTTCCTGATCCGCACCCACGACCTCAATATCCTGCAAGCCTCGCAGCTGACGGGCGTGGTGCTCGGCATGGCTGCGGCGTTCGGAACCTTCTTCGCCGGCTGGCTGGCCGACAAGGTCGTCAAACGGCACCCCAACGCCCTCGCCTGGCTCCCGGCGCTTGGCTTCTTCATCGCCACGCCCTTCTACCTGGTAGGCTACATGTCGCCGAGCCTGTGGGTCGGCGTGCCGTTCATGGTGGTCGGGGCGATCACCCACTACTTCTATCTCGGCTGTATGTACGCCTCGATCCAGGGCGTTGCGCCGCCGCGGATGCGGGCGACGGCGACCGCGGTGCTGCTCTTCATCGTCAACATCCTGGGGTACGGCCTCGGCCCGCCCGTTATCGGCGCGCTGAGCGACTTCCTGGCCAACAACAGCCTTCAGCAGTTCGCCCTGACCAGCGCCGACTGCGGCAAGGCGATGCTGGAGGCCAACAAGGCCAACTGCGCTGTCGGCCAGGAGTTCGGCCTGCGCTGGGCGATCTTCATCGGCCTGTTCGGCTACCTCTGGGCCGGGGCCCACTTCCTGTTCGCCTGGAAGACCCTGCGCAAGGATTGGGTCGGCTAGCAGCCCGGGCGGTTGACAGGATCATGCGCGGGTTCCACTAGCCCGCGCATGATCCCTCGCTACGCACGCCCTGAAGCCGTCGCCATCTGGTCGAACGAGACCAAGTACAAGATCTGGTTCGAGATCGAGGCCCACGCCGCCGACGCGATGGCGGACCTTGGCGTGATCCCCAAGGCCGCCGCCGAGGCGATCTGGGCCGGCGGCAAGGACGCCGTCTGGGACAGCGATCGCATCGACGAGATCGAGCGCACCACCAAGCATGACGTCATCGCCTTCCTCACCCACGTCTCCGAGGTCGTCGGTCCCGAAGCGCGCTTCCTGCATCAGGGCATGACCAGCAGCGATGTGCTGGACACCTGCCTCTCGGTGCAGATGGCGCGCGTCACCGACCTGCTCATGGAGGACGTCGATCTGGTGCTGGCCGCGCTCAAGCGGCGCGCCTTCGAGCATCGCCTGACGCCCTGCACCGGCCGCAGTCACGGTATCCACGCCGAGCCGACCACCTTCGGTCTCAAGCTCGCGGGCCACTACGCCGAGTTCCAGCGCGCCAAGGAGCGGCTGGCCATGGCCCGCTTCGAGATCGCCACCTGCGCCATCTCCGGCGCCGTTGGCACCTTCGCCAACGTCGACCCCCGGGTTGAGCAGCATGTGGCAGACAGGATGGGCCTCGCCGTCGAGCCGGTCTCGACCCAGGTGATACCGCGCGATCGTCACGCCGCCTGGTTCGCAGCGCTCGCTGTCGTCGCCAGCTCCATCGAGCGACTGGCCGTCGAGATCCGCCATCTGCAGCGCACCGAGGTGCTTGAGGCCGAGGAGCCCTTCGATCCGGGCCAGAAGGGCAGCTCGGCGATGCCGCACAAGCGCAACCCGATCCTCACCGAGAACCTGACAGGCCTCGCGCGCCTCGTGCGGTCAGCCGTGGTGCCGGCGCTCGAGAACGTCGCGCTCTGGCATGAGCGCGACATCAGCCACTCCTCGGTCGAACGCGGCATTGCGCCGGACGCCTCGATCCATCTGGACTTCGCCCTGCGCCGCCTGGCCGGCGTCGTCGAGCGACTGGTGATCTATCCCGAGAACATGCTGAGGAACCTCGATCGCCTCGGTGGCCTGGTGCACAGCCAGCGCGTCATGCTGGCCCTGACCCATAAGGACGTCAGTCGCGAGGAAGCCTATGCCGCCGTCCAGGGCAACGCGATGAAGGTCTGGCGCGGCGAAGGGAAGTTCATCGATTTCCTGAAGGCCGACCCGTTCGTCTCGGCGAACATGACCGCTGCCGAGCTCGAGGACCTGTTCGACAACGGCTACCACTTCAAACACGTGGACACGATCTTCGCCCGGGTGTTCGGGGAACAGGCCCACGCGTAAGCGCAGCTTCCCGCCGGTCGTCGCGCCCGATACGCGGCTGCTGGTGCTGGGCAGCCTGCCCGGCGAGGCGTCACTGGCCGCGGGCCGGTACTACGCCCATCCGCAAAACGCCTTTTGGCGGTTGATAGGCGGGGTGATCGGCGAGGACGTCGCTGCCCTGCCCTATAACCGGCGCCTGTCCGCCCTGCTGCGGCATCGCGTGGGGCTGTGGGACGTGGTGGGCGAGGCCACGAGGCCCGGCAGCCTGGACACCGCCATCCGCGACGCCCGGCACAATGACCTGGCGAGCCTTGTCGAGAGCCTGCCGGACCTGCGCATGGTGGCGTTCAACGGCGGCAAGGCCGCGAGCGATGGCCGAAAGCTGCTGGCCGCGCAGGCGGAGCGTCTGCGTCTGATGACGCTACCGTCCTCGAGCCCGGCGCACGCCAGTCTTCGGTTCGAAGCGAAGGCGGCTGTCTGGAACAGCCTGCGCGACGCGCTGGCGGACTGACCTAGCCGGCGTTCTTCAGCTGGTCGCGGGCCTGGGCCATCAGCTCGTCCATCTTCATCCGGACTTCGCCCTCGCTGGCCGAGACGCCCGAGCCCTTGAGGTCGCCGAACACCTTGCGCAGGACGTCTTCGTCGCCCGGCTGTTCGAAGTCGGCCTTCACCACGGCCCGCACGTACTCTTCTGCCGATTCAAGGCCCATCAGGCCGGCGGCCCATTCCGCGAGCATGCGGTTGCGGCGCGCTGCAGCCTTGAAGTCCTGCTCGGCGTCGTGCGCGAACTTCTTCTCGAAGCCCTTTTCGCGGTCGTCGAACGTGCTCATGAAAACTCCAGTGGTACTTCCGGGCGTCCTGATATCCCCTTGCGGTCGCCGCCGCAATGAGATGGATCGCGAACGGGTCGCGGAGTTTGCGCCTGCCCCCCCGTTCGGGTAGTTTCCGGCTCGACTTCAGCGACAGCGGCCCTGAGTCGAAATCCCGCGCGCCGGCCTCCCGCCCGCGCGCGATTTTTTGTTTCGCAAGGCCGCAGAGCACCCCCACGGGGAACCCCACGATGACGACCCGCCGCAAGAAGATCTACGAAGGCAAGGCCAAGATTCTTTACGAGGGTCCCGAGCCCGGCACGCTGATCCAGTATTTCAAGGACGACGCCACCGCGTTCAACGCCCAGAAAAAGGCGGTCCTCGAAGGCAAGGGCGTCATCAACAACCGCATCAGCGAATTTGTGATGATGAAGCTCGGCGCGGTGGGTATCCCGACCCACTTCATCAAGCGGATGAACCTGCGCGAGCAGCTGATCAAGGAAGTCGAGATCATCCCGCTGGAGGTGATCTGCCGCAACATCGTCGCCGGAGGCCTCGCCACGCGGCTGGGCCTGGAAGAGGGCACGCCCCTGCCCCGCTCGATCATCGAGTTCTGCCTCAAGGACGACAAGCTGGGTGACCCGATGGTCACCGAAGAGCACATTACCGCGTTCAACTGGGCCACGACCCAGGAGATCGACGACATCATGGCCATGACCCTGCGGATCAACGACTTCCTGTGCGGGATGTTCGCGGCCGTCGGCATCACCCTGGTGGACTTCAAGATCGAGTTCGGCCGCGTCTACGACGGCGAGTTCGCCCGGGTCATCCTGGCCGACGAGATCAGCCCCGACAGCTGCCGGCTGTGGGACTCAACCACCAACGAGAAGCTCGACAAGGACCGGTTCCGCCGCGACATGGGCGAGGTCATCGAGAGCTACACCGAAGTCGCCCGTCGTCTGGGCATCATGAAGGAAATGCCGACGGTTATCCGCGGCGGCCTGCACTAGAGATTTGCCGATGAAAGCCACCGTCCACGTCTTCCTCAAGCCCGGCGTCCTCGACGTTCAGGGCAAGGCTGTCGAGAACGCCCTGCACGGGCTGGGCTGGGCCGGCGTGAAGGACGCGCGGGTCGGCCGCGTCATCACCTTCGACCTGCCCGGCGACGACAGGGCCGCGGCCGAGGCCGAGGTGAAGGCCATGTGCGAGAAGCTGCTCGCGAACACGGTCATCGAAAGCTACCGGGTGGAGATCGCCTAGGTGAAAGCCGCCGTCATCGTCTTCCCCGGCTCGAACTGCGACCGGGACTGCAAGGTCGCCATCGAACGGTCCACCGGCGCGACGGTCGACATGGTCTGGCATGGCGACACGGACCTGCCGGACGGGCTTGACCTGATCGTGCTGCCGGGCGGGTTTTCCTACGGCGACTACCTGCGCTGCGGCGCGATGGCGGCGCTGTCGCCGGTGATGCAGGCGGTGAAGGCGGCCGCAGAGCGCGGCGTTGCGACGGTGGGCATCTGCAACGGCTTCCAGGTGTTGTGTGAGGCCGGCATGCTGCCGGGCGCCCTGCTGCGCAACGAGGGGCTCAAATACGTCTGTAAGCCGGTCGCGCTCGAGGTGACCAACGCCCAGACCCGCTTCACCGCCGCCTACCAGGGCCGGCGGGAGGTGACCATGACGGTCGGCAACGGCGAGGGGAACTTCTTCGCCGACGAGGCGACACTGGACCGCCTCGAGGGTCAGGGCCGGGTCGTGTTCCGCTATCTCGACAATCCCAACGGCTCGGCCCGCGCCATCGCCGGGATCGTCAACGAGGCCGGCAATGTGCTGGGCATGATGCCCCACCCCGACCGCGCCTTCGAGGCCGACCTCGGCTCGGCCGACGGCGCCCTGCTGTTCCAGAGCGCGCTGGCCAGCGCCTAGAGCGTTCAGCCTGACGGGGAATTCACTGGCCCGGCCCTGAACCCTCGGCCAGTTTTCCCGCTCGTTTCGGGAGCCGGACATGGACGTCAGTCAGATCAATTGGGCCTTTGTCGCGCTGGGCGTGTCGGCGGTGCTGCTGCTGGTATGGCTCATCGTGGCGTTCAGGGCGAAGGCCGGCGCGCCGGCGGCGTTTGTCGGCTTCGTGCATCTGCTGGTGGCCGGCCTGCATTCGGCGGCGCCGATCCGCGGATACGTCGATCCCTCCTACGAGGGCTACGGCTTTGGGCTGCTGCATGCAGCGCCGGGCCTGCCGGTGACCCTCATGGCCGGCGGCGTCTGGCTGGTGGCGCTGACCGGCGCCTTCATGGCCCTGTCGAAGGGACGTGCAGCCATGGCCCTGGTGGCGCTCACGAGCGCAGCGTTCGCCGTGATCATCGGCGCGCCGCTGGCGCTGGAGGCCCTGAACGATCCGGGCTCCAGCAAGGTCCAGCTCGGCGAGTACCTGACCATTCCCGGCGTTGCAGCCATTGGCCTGCTGCTGGTCGTGCTGGTTCTGCCCTTTCTGATCGGCTTCTTCTGGGCCACGGCGCGAACCTTCCGCCGCGGCTGACTCAGGCCCGCCGCACAGCGGTGAACTTCACCGGCGGGTCGAGAATCTGGTTGGCCATCCCGTAGTCGGCGCCCTCGGTCGGCGAGGTCGGCATGGCGTGGATCGCCCGCACGACCTCCAGCCCCTCGACCACCTGGCCGAACGCCGCGTAGCCGAGGTTGTCGCCCGGCTTGATCGGATTGACGTCGTACCAGGGCGCCTCCTCGAGGCAGATGAAGAACTCCCCGTCCGCCGTGCCCAGCTCGCGACGCGGCATCGACAGCGTGCCGATCCGGTGGCGCAGGCCGGTCTGGGTGGTCGGCTCGTGGGCGATTTGCGGCAGGAGGCGCTTGGGGTCGCCGTGACACCCACCCTGCAACAGCCCCGCCTGCGGCATCGCCTGTGGCCGGACCGTCCGGTAGAACTCCGCGCCGTCGAAGCGCTTCTCGTCGACGTAGCGCAGGAAGTTGGCCACCGTGATCGGGGCCTTGTCGCCGTAGAGTTCCAGTGTGATCGCGCCGGGCGCGGTCTCGATCACCACCCGCACAGGCGGCGTCTGGGCCCGCGCGACGCCGGCGACGAAGGGAAGGCCGGCAAGGGCGGCGGCGACCGTTCTGCGATCCTGTTTCATGTCGCCATGGTGACTCGCCTGTCCTGACATTTCGAGGGGAATCCGCTAAGTCCCCGGCATGACCGCCTCCCCCGCGAAGACCATGGCCGAAACGGCCGTCGAGTATGGCCTCAAGCCGGAGGAGTACGACCTGATCGTGCGCCGGCTGAACCGCGAGCCCAACCCCGTTGAACTGGGGGTGTTCTCGGTGATGTGGAGCGAGCACTGCTCCTACAAATCCTCGCGCAAGCACCTGTCGAAGTTCCCGACCACGGGGCCGCGGGTGATCTGCGGACCGGGCGAAAATGCCGGCGTGATCGACATCGGCGACGGCCAGGCCTGCATCTTCAAGATGGAGAGCCACAACCACCCCTCCTACATCGAGCCCTACCAGGGCGCCGCGACGGGCGTGGGCGGCATCATGCGCGACGTCTTCACCATGGGCGCGCGGCCGATCGCGCTGCTGAACGCCCTGCGCTTCGGCGATCCCTCGCATCCCAGGACGAAGCGGCTGGTCGGCGGCGTCGTCGCGGGCATCGCCGGCTACGGCAACTGCGTCGGCGTGCCCACCGTCGCGGGCGAGACCAACTTCCACCGCGGCTACGACGGCAACATCCTGGTCAACGCCATGTGCGTTGGCCTGGCCGACGCGGACAAGATCTTCTACTCGGCCGCCCCCGCCGCCGGTCTGCCGGTGGTCTACTTCGGCTCCAAGACCGGGCGCGACGGCATCCATGGCGCGACCATGGCCAGCGCCGAGTTCGACGAGGACAGCGATGAGAAACGCCCGACCGTGCAGGTCGGCGACCCCTTTGCCGAGAAGCTGCTGATCGAGGCGACCCTCGAACTGATGGCGACCGGGGCCGTCGCGGCCATCCAGGACATGGGAGCCGCGGGCCTGACCTCCTCCTCGGTCGAGATGGCCGGCAAGGGCGAGGTCGGCATCGAACTGAACCTCGACATGGTGCCCCAGCGCGAAGAGGGCATGACGGCCTACGAAATGATGCTGTCGGAAAGCCAGGAGCGGATGCTGGCCATCCTCAAGCCGGGCCGCGAGCATGAAGGCCACGCCATCTTCGAGAAGTGGGGCCTGGACGCCGCCGTCATCGGCTGGACCACGGACACCGGCCACATCGTGCTGAAGCACAAGGGCGAGGTGGTCTGCGACATCCCGCTCGCCCCCCTTTCCGAAGACGCGCCGCTCTACGACCGCCCCTGGACCGAACCCGTGCTGCACGCGCGCCTGGATCCGGCGCAGGTCCCGGCGCCCGCCGACTGGAAAGCCGCCGTTCTGCAGGTCATCGGCTGCCCGGACATGGCCTCAAAACGCTGGCTGTGGGAGCAGTACGACCGCCACGTCATGGCCGACACCCTGGAAGACAGCGCCACCGGCGCCGATGCCGGCATCGTCCGTGTCCACGGCACGCGCAAGGCGCTGGCCGTCACCAGCGACTGTACCCCGCGCTATGTGCAGAACGACCCTTACGAGGGCGGCAAGCAGGCTGTGGCCGAGGCGTGGCGTAACCTGACCGCCGTCGGCGCCGATCCGGTGGCGATCACCGACAACCTGAACTTCGGCAATCCGGAGCGGCCCGAGATCATGGGCCAGATCGTCAAGGCCATCGAGGGCATGGCCGAGGCCTGTCGCGTCCTCGACTTCCCCGTCGTGAGCGGCAACGTCAGCCTCTACAACGAGACCAACGGCGCCGCGATCCCGCCGACCCCGACCGTCGGGGCGGTCGGCCTGCTGACCGAGTACAGTCTGCGCGCGGACTTCTCGGGCATGAAGGCCGGCGACACTCTGGTGCTGGTCGGCTCGAACGTGGGGGAACTGGGCGCCTCGATCTACCTGCGGGAAGTCCTGAACCGCGAGGACGGCGCGCCGCCGCCGGTTGATCTGGCGCTGGAACGCAAGACCGGCGACTTCGTGCGCGGTCTGATTTCATCGCAGCAAGTGACTGTCGTGCATGACCTTTCAGACGGCGGCCTGATCGTGGCGGCCGCTGACATGGCGCTGGCCTCGAACGTCGGACTTGATCTCGACGCCACCAGCGAGGGCAACGCCCATCCGTTCCTGTTCGGCGAGGACCAGGCCCGTTACCTGATCGCCACGGCGAATCCGGAAGGGCTGCTGAAGTCGGCGGCCGAAGCCGGGCTGCATGCCAGCGTGGTCGGCCAGGCGGGCGGAGACGCCTTCGCCTCGAAAGGCCTGTTCAGCATCCCCATGGCGACCCTGCGGACGGCGCACGAGGCGTGGATGCCCGGGTATATGGGGTAAGCGACGGGGACATGTACCGAAGGTACGTGTCCCCTAAACCAGCCGCTCGATTGGGGGACACGTACCTTCGGTACATGTCCCCTACTCCCCCAGCACCGCCTCGAACCGCTCCAGCGCGAACCGCGCGAAGGCCATCATGTTGGCGAGGCGGTCGCTCTCGCCGGTCTCCAGCGTGAACGAGGCCTCGACCGGCCCCACGATCCCCACGCAGGTGTGGCCGGCCGCGTCGCCATAGGGATTGCCCGTGGGCCCGGCAGCGCCGGTCTCGCACAGACCCCAGGTCCCGCGGAGCTTCTCGCGGATCACCCCGGCCATGAAGAGGGCGTAGGGCTCGCTGGACGAGCGCACACCCGGCGGCAGGTCGCCCCTCTGTAGACCCAGCAGGCCGCGCGCGACGTTGGGCGTGTAGGTGACGCTGGCGCCCTGGTACCAGACAGAGGCGCCGGGTACCGCCAGCAGCGCCGCCGACACCAGTCCGCCGGACGACGACTCCGAAACCGCGACGCTTTCCTTGCGGGCGATCAGACGGGCGCCGATCCGTTCGGCGATGGGTAGCAGGGTCTGCATCAGCGTCCGGCCTCGGTCATCATGGCGTCCAGTTCGTCGTCAAACAGCCGCACGGCAGCCACCACGGTCGCGACCGCATTGCGGAAGAACGGCTGCGGGATCGTGGCGAAGTCGTCGGTCGGCTTGTGGTACTCGGGGTGATCCTCGACCCCGAAATAGACCCAGGGCACGCCGGCCGCGGCGAAGACGCCATGGTCCGACTGGCTGGTCCAGTTGTTCTGCGGACCGTCGACGTCGGTGTCGTGGCCGAGTTTCAGGGTCACCGGCGCATTGGCCGCGAGACGGTCGAGGCGCACCTTCAGCCAGGGGAACGGTGACCCGCCGGCGGCGTAGAGCTCGCCCTTTGCGTTCTTGCTGAGCATGTCGAAATTCACGTTCAGTCCGATGCCAGCAAGCGGCACAGGGGGACTCGCCGCGAAGGCGCGCGCGCCGCGCAAGCCGTTCTCCTCGGCGTCGAGGAATACGATCCAGACGTCGTGCTTCGGCGGCCTCGCCTTGAACGCTTCCGCAACGGCCAGCGCGCCGGCCACGCCCGAGGCGTTGTCGTCGGCCCCGTTGTAGATCTCGCCACCGCGAACGCCGAGATGATCGTAGTGCGCCGTGACCACGATCACCTTGCCACCAAGCTCGGTCCCGGAAATCTTCGCCATCAGGTTCACGCCGGTGACCTCGGCGCCGTCCCTGGTCTTGAAGGTGAATGCCTGATCGAGCGGCTCCAGACCGATCTCGCGCATCCGGCCCAGAATGTAGAGCCGCGCTTCGATAC
>CAIOHT010000097.1 GCA_903858185.1 uncultured Caulobacterales bacterium | reverse complement strand
TGGCACGATCTCCGGCCAGGAAGCGTCACGCCTCCGCGCCGAGTTCCAGGCCATCGCCCGGCTTGAGGCCGACTACCGCCAGAACGGGCTGAGCACGGTTGAGCGCACCGATCTTGACCGCCGGTTCGACGCGCTGAGCGCCCGCACCGAAGCCGACCGCCGCGACCGCTGATCCGAGGCGCGTGCCGTCCGCCAGTTCGTGCGGACGGCACGCCCTCGTCACCAGCCCTTCATTGTCACCCGGTTGTCGAGCTGGGAGCGCAGGCTGCGCAGACCTTCCCGCGTGATGCGGTAGGGTCCGCCGCCCTTGCTGGCGATCAGACGGCGCTTCTTCAGGGTCTTGAAGACCCCGAGATTGCAGTCGCTGAGCAGCCAGCCGTCGCGGTTATGGCATTGCGCGGCAAGGATGCCGCCGCGGTCGTCGCGCACGAGGGTGATCGCGCCGCCCTGGGCAAGCGCGTGCAGCGTGCGCTGCTGCGGTTTGGAGATGTTCACTGAGGTCAGTCCAATGTCGAGGCGTGAGACGTCGCGCTTCGGCCGGGGCCGGAGCGGGCGGATCAGCGGGCCGTCGACAGACCTATCCGGTCGTCAGGCCCGCGCCTCGGTGGCAAGGGGTGACATGGGCGCCTCGATTGAACGGCCACAGCCTAGCCAACAGCCCTGGAAATCACAAACCCCCTAATGGCCGGGCCGGCCCGGGCCATGACGCCAAACAAGCTTGAGAGTTCTCTTGACCCTCACGTCCCGTGAGACCTCATACCTCCGTCCATCGGCGAGGACGGCATGAGCAGATACACGGTCAGGCAGGTGGCGAAGATGTCGGGCATCAGCGTCCGCGCATTGCACCACTATGACCAGATCGGTCTGCTCAAGCCCGCCAGCGTCGGAGAGAACGGCTACCGTTACTACGGCCGCGAGGAGCTGCTGCGCCTGCAGCAGATCCTGTTCCACCGGGAGCTCGAGTTTCCGCTGGAAGCCATTGCAGCGGTCCTCGCCGCGCCGGACTTCGACCGGAAGGAGGCCCTGCGCCGACACCGGACAAGGCTCGAGGCGGAGGCCCGACGCTACCGCCGCCTTCTCCGCACGCTGGATGAGACGCTCGCTTCACTCGAAGGAGAGACGGACATGAACGACAAGGACCTCTACCGGGGCTTCGCGCCGGAGACGCAGGCCGAGTACGAGAGCTGGGTCATCGACCGCCACGGCGACGGCGCCCGCGCCGAGATCGACCACGGCAAGGCGGTGATGAAGGACTGGAAGGCCGGCGACTTCGCCGACATGAAGGCCGAGGGCGAGGCCATCGAGGCCGCGCTCGCCGACGCCTTGCGGGACGGGCTGCCGCCAGACAGCGTGGCCGTAACGGCCATCATGCGCCGTCACCATGCCTGGATCAGCCGCACCTGGAAGTCGCCCCCGACCCGCGAGGCCTTCATCGGCCTTGCGGCGATGTACGGCGACCACCCGGACTTCCGGTCACACTATGAGGACCGGGCGAAGGGTCTGCTGGAGTATGTCCAGGCGGCCATGGGCGCGTTCGCGGAAGCGGAGCTCTGAAGGGGACATGTACCTTCAGGTACGTGTCCCCCAAGCGAGCCGCTCAGACCGTGGATCAGGGGACACGTACCTGCGGTACATGTCCCCGGCTACCGTCGCCCGAACAGCCGCTCGATGTCCGACAGCTTAAGCTCCACGTACGTCGGCCGGCCGTGGTTGCACTGGCCGCTGTGGGGGGTGGCTTCCATCTCGCGCAGCAGGGCGTTCATCTCGGCGGCGCTCAGACGGCGACCGGCACGGACCGAACCGTGGCAGGCCAT
>CAIOHT010000096.1 GCA_903858185.1 uncultured Caulobacterales bacterium | reverse complement strand
CGGACTGCGGCTGGGCGAGGAACCCCGGCTGGTCGTGACCACCACGCCGCGGCCGATCCGCGCGCTGCGGCAGCTGCGGGCCGAGGTCTCGACCGTCGATACCGTGCTGCCGACCGCGACCAACGCGCACAATCTGGCGCCGGCGTTCCTCGAGAGCCTGAAGGCCATCTATGGCGGGACGCGTCTGGCGGCGCAGGAGCTCGAAGGGCTCATCGTCGACGGCGAGGGCGCCCTGTGGCGGGCCGAGGACCTGGCGCGATGCCGGGGGCCGCGGCCGCCGAGGTTCGACAAGGTCATCGTGGCGGTCGATCCGCCGGCGAGCGCTACGGGCGACGCCTGCGGCATCGTCGTCGCCGGGCGACTGGGAGACCGGGCGTTCGTGCTGGACGACCGGACCGTGCGTGGCCTGAGCCCGCTGGGCTGGGCCAGGAAGGCCGTGACGGCGGCCGTCGATTTCGGCGCTGACGCGATTGTCGCCCAGGCCAACCAGGGCGGCGAGATGGTGCGCGGGCTGCTGGCCCAGGCGCAGGCACCGTGTGCCGTGAAGCTCGTTCACGCCCGCTACAGCAAGCGGGTGCGGGCCGAGCCAGTGGCGGCGCTCTATGAGCGCGGCCTGGTGATCCACTGTGGCGCCTTCCCGGCGCTGGAGGAGGAACTGATGGCGCTGGGCTGCGACGACGGCGGGCCGAGCCCGGACCGGGCCGATGCGCTGGTCTGGGCGCTGACGGAGCTGTTGCTCGGGCGCGTGGTGAAGCGGCCGCGGGTGCGGGTGCTGTAGGGGGAGTGCGTGGTTCGAGACGCTCGGCTGGGGCCTCGCTCCTCACCATGACGATGGTTCGAGACGCGTTCCGCTCTCCTCACCATGACGAAAAGAGATCAGGCCCAACCAATCTTCGTCATCCTGAGGAGCGAGGCCCCAGCCGAGCGTCTCGAAGGACGCAAGCTGTAGACACCTACTTGCGTCGTAGTGCCTTGGCTGCGTCTGAGCGCTTCCTCGAGCTCAGCGCCTGGAGCCGCTCCCATTTTCCGGCGATGAAGGCTTCCTTCTTGGCCCTCGACCAACGCTTCAGCTTTCGCTCCACCTCGATGGCGTCGTGAATTCGCTGAGCTTCCCCGCACCAGAGCAGTTCGACTGGTCGGCGGGAGGCTGTGTAGCCTCCCGTTGTACCGGCATGATGCTGGGCGATCCGTTGTTCGAGGTTGGTGGTGCAACCAACGTAGTACGAGCCGTCCGCGCATTTCAGAATGTAGGTCCAAGCTGCCATTGCGGTGCCATTGTGCGTCCTTCGAGACGCCCTCCGATGGAGGGCTCCTCAGGATGACGAAACCTGAGCGCGACACAACGAAAGATTGCAAAATGCCCCTCTTCCCCCGTCTTTCCCGGCGTCGCGCAGCTGCGCCTGAAACCAAGCAATCGCGCGCGGCGGCGCTGGTGGCGGTGACCACGGCCGGACGGCCGGTGTGGACGCCGCGGGACTATGAGAGCCTGGCGCGGGAGGGGTTTGCGAAGAACCCGGTGGCCTATCGCTGTGTGCGGATGATCGCCGAGGCGGCGGCGTCCGTGCCGCTGGCCGTGTTCGCCGGCGGCAGGCGGGCCGATGATCATCCGCTGCGGCGGCTGCTGGATCAGCCCAACCCTGAACAGGGCGGGCCGGATCTGATGGAGGCGTTCTTCGGCACGCTGCAGGTCAGCGGCAACGGCTACCTGGAAGCGGCCGGGGAGGGGCAGGAGGAGCTCTACGCCCTGCGGCCCGACCGGATGAAGGTGGTGCCGGGGCGACAGGGCTGGCCGCAGGCGTACGAGTACGGTGTGGCGGGACGGTCCGTGCGGATCGGGCGGGACGCCGACGGCTGGCTGCCGGTGCTGCATCTGAAACTGTTCAATCCGGCGGACGACTACTACGGCGCCAGTCCGCTGGAGGCGGCCGCCTTCGCCATCGATGTGCACAATGCGTCCGGCGCCTGGAACAAGGCGCTGCTCGACAACTCGGCGCGGCCGAGCGGGGCGCTGGTCTATGCCAACCCCGAGGCCGGCGACCGGCTGAGCGAGACGCAGTTCGAGACGCTGAAGGCCGAGCTGGAGGCGCGAACCGGGCCGACGGCGGCCGGGCGACCGCTGTTGCTGGAGGGCGGGCTCGACTGGCGGCCGATGTCGCTGTCACCGCACGATATGGACTTCATCGCCGGCAAGCATGCCGCCGCGCGGGAGATCGCGCTGGCGTTCGGCGTGCCGCCGCAGCTGCTGGGGATTCCCGGCGACAACACCTACGCCAACTTCCGCGAGGCCAATGGCGCGTTCTGGCGACACACGGTCGTGCCGCTGGCCGAACGGGCCGCGAGGGCGCTGACCGGCTGGCTGGGGGCGAAACACCCCGGCGTGCGGATCGCCTGCGACCTGGACGCGGTGCCGGCGCTGTCGGCCGAGCGGGATGCGCTGTGGGCGCGGCTGGAGGCGGCGACGTTTCTGACGCCGGAGGAGCGGCGGCGGGCGGCGGGGCTGGAGGGGTAAGAGACGTGCCCGCAGGCGGAGCGCCTCCTGATGTCTTGACGGCCAGTGTTGCTCCGGCGGGACCCTGGTCAAGGACGGCCCTTGCAGGGCCGCCGCTTCGCGGCCGCCGGAGGCGGTCCTTGACGAGGGCGCCCGTCCGGAGCGGAGAATTCCATCAAGGCCTTCAGGGGCCTTCATCATCAGGGCGGCGGAGGTTCGCGGCCTCGCGGTCAAGTCCAGCGCTTCCCTCTCCACCACGCTCCGCGTGGTCCCCCTCTCCCTCGCGGGAGAGGAAGGAGTGATCATGACCCCCTCGCGTTTCCGATTTGACCGGCAGGTGACCCTGGCCGTGGTCGTCACCGTGGCCATCCAGGCCGGCGGCGGGCTGATCTGGGCCGGGCGGGCGTCGGCGCGGATCGATGACCTGCAGCGGCGCGTCGAGAGCCAGGGCGAGACCGCCGAGCGGCTGGCCCGGCTGGAAGAGCAGGTGTCGGCCATGCGGGTGACGCTGGAGCGGCTCGAGCGGCGGCTGGAGACCGGGGAGCTTTAGCGCTCCCTGACCCGCTCATCCCGGCGAAGGCCGGGACCCGGATGACAGAACGCGATCTCAGCCGGCTAGCCGAGCGCCCCCTGATCTGGGCCCCGGCCTTCGCCGGGGTGAGCGGAGAAAAGCATGACGCAAATCAGTGGCTACGCCTCGCTGTTCTGGACGCGGGATCTCAACGATGACGTCGCCGCGGCCGGCGCGTTCGGCGCCTCGCTGGCGCGGACGGGCGCGAAGGGCGTGCGGATGCTGTGCCAGCATGACGGGGATCACCCCGTCGGGGTCTGGGACGAGATCGTTGAGGACGCGCGCGGCCTGTTCGTCCGTGGACGGATTATCGAGGCGACGCCTCAGGGGCGCATGTGCGCGGCCCTGGTCAGGGCCGGCGCCATGGACGGGCTCTCGATCGGCTTTCGCGCTTCCAAGGCGCGGCCGGACGGGAGCGGGCGTCTGCGGGTGCTGACCGAGGTGGAGCTGTGGGAGGTGTCGGTGGTGACCTTCCCGATGCTGCCCGGGGCAAGGATCAGCGCCGTTACCCCTCTCCCGGCGGGAGAGGGAGGGGCCCGGCGCGCCAGCGACGGGAGGGTGAGGGAATACGCCCTCGCCGGCTAGCGCCCCTTCGAAACCGTAACCCCTCAACCTCCCATCCTGCTTCGCCATGGCTTCGCAGGACGGGCCCCTCCTTCTCCCGATGGGAGAAGGGATTCACACTGGAGACACCATGAAAGAGACCAAACACGCGGCCGCCGAGCCCGCGGCTCGCGCCGCCATGCATGAGGTCATGGCCGCCTTCGAGGCGTTCAAGGCCGCCAATGACGAGCGGCTGGGGGCGCTGGAGAGCAAGCGTTCCGACGCGCTGCTGGAGGAGAAGGTGGCGCGGATCGACGCGTCGCTGCAGGCGGCGCAGGGGCGGATGGACCGGGCCCTGGCCGAAGGACGGCGACCGGCGCTGGCCGGCGGCGAGGGGCGGGTCATCGTGCCCGACGAGCGCAAGGCGGCCTGGGACGGTTATCTGAAGACCGGCTCGTCCTCGCTGCTGATGCTCGAGGCCAAGGGGCTGTCGGAGGGCGTGCCGACGGCCGGCGGCTATGTCGCGCCGCCCGAGACCGAGCGGATGATCGAGCGGCGACTGCAGATGTCCTCGCCGATGCGCGACATCGCCACGGTGCGGACCATCGGGGCGGGCGTGTTCCGCAAGCCCGTCAGCACCGCCGGCATCGAGAGCGGCTGGGTCGCCGAGACTGATGCGCGGCCCGAGACCGACCCACCCGTGCTGGCGCTGCTGGAGTTCCCGGCGGCCGACCTCTACGCCAGCCCGGCGGCGACCCAGGCCCTGCTCGACGACGCCTTCGTCAATCTCGACGAATGGCTGGCCGCCGAGTGCGAGGACGCCTTCGCCGGTCAGGAGACCGAGGCCTTCGTCAACGGCAACGGGACCAACAAGCCCAAGGGCTTCCTGAGCTACACCAAGGTGGCCGACGCGAGCCACGCCTGGGGCGAGATCGGCTACATCGCGTCCGGCGCCGCCGGGGACTTCGACGACGAGGCCCCGGTCGACCGGATCATCGACCTGATCTATGCGCCCAAGGCCCAGTACCGCGCCAATGGCCGGTTCGTGCTGAACCGGCGCACGGCGGCGAAGATCCGCAAGTTCAAGGATGCGGATGGAAGTTACATCTGGTCGCCGGCCACGGCGCCGGGCGCGCCCGCGACGCTGCTGGGCTATCCGGTGACCGAGATCGAGACCATGCCGGACGTGGCCGCCAACAGCTTTGCCCTGGCGTTCGGCGACTTCGCCAAGGGCTATCTGATCGTCGACCGGGCCGGGGTGCGGGTGCTGCGCGACCCCTATTCGGCCAAGCCCTACGTGCTGTTCTACACCACCAAGCGGGTCGGCGGCGGGGTGCAGAACTTCGACGCGATCAAGCTGATGAAGTTCGCGGTTTCGTAACGGAACGACCCTCTCCCCTCGCGGGAGAGGGTGGCTGCGCAAGCAGCCGGGTGAGGGGGCGCGCCGGCCCCTCCGCGACCCCTCACCACGCTGCCGCCGGCTTCCGCGCGGCCCCCTCATCCGACCTGCTCCGCAGGCCACCTTCTCCCTCGAGGGGAGAAGGGGAGATCAAATCATGCCCCCAATCACCCTCGCCGAGGCGAACGCGTTTCTGCGTGTCAGCGATGATGCGGAGGACGCGCTGGTCCAGCTGCTGATCGACGCCGCTATCCAGCGGGTCGGGGCGGCGACGGGCCTGACGCTGACGGATGCTTCGCCCGCGCCGCTGCGGCTGTGCATCCTGATGCTGGTCGCGCACGGGTTCGAGCATCGCGAGGCGGCGGAAGCGCCGCCGGCGCTGGTCGAGCCCTGGCTGGCCCCGTTCAGGCCGGTGCGGCTGTGATCGCCTCGCTGCGGACCCTGGCCGTCCTGGAAGCGCCGTCCGAGGCCGAGACCGTGTTCGGCGGGCGGACGAAGAGCTGGACGCAGGTAGCGGCCCTGTGGGTCGACCTGCAGCCCGCCGGGCACCGGGAGCGATCCGAGGAGACGCCGCGGCCGGTGCTGATCGAGACCGCGCGGGTGATCGCCCGCACCCACGCGGTCGCCGCGCGCGGCCAGCGGCTGAAGGCCGGCGGCGAGGCCTGGCGCGTGGTCGCCGTGACGCCTGCGCGGCCTGCGCCCGGCCGCATGACCCTGACCCTTGAAAGGATGTGGCCGTGAGCCCGGACCTGGCGTTGCAGAAGGCGTTGCTCGAGCATTTGCGGACCGACGAGACCCTGATTGCCCTGCTGGGCGATCCGGCGCGGATCCATGATGAGCCGCCGGCGCAACGGGTCTGGCCGCTGGTCGTGTTCGGGCGGGCCCAGACCCGGCCGTGGGGCGGGCTGGACGGCGAGGGCCTGGAGCATGTGCTGACACTGACCTGCCTGTCGCGGTTCGACGGGACCGAGGAGGCCAAGGCCGTGGTCGCCGCGTTGCGGGCGCGGCTGCACAACGCCGCGCCGACGCTGGAGGGTTGGCGGCTGGTCAATCTGCGGGTGACCTATGGCGATGTGTTCCGCGCTGCCGACGGCAAGACCGTGCAGGGCGTGATCCGGCTGCGCGCCGTGACCGAGGCCGGCTAACCGACGAAGGCGATGCTGCGGTAGAGCAGGAACAGTGAGCGGGGGCCGTCCATCGGGCGGTAGGCGCCGACCGCGCCGGTGACCTTCGCCGCCATCGCCGTCATGCCCCAGCCGAGATTGGTTGCGTTGCCGGTCAGGCGCGGAGTGGTCAGGTCGCTGATACCGTTGGCCTCGCCCCAGGCTTTCGTCTTCAGGGCGTCTTCGGTGACTCCGGCGGGCCACCTGTTGTTATGCGCCCAGGCCCAGAGGAAGCCCTCGTCCGTCGCCCCGACCAGCTGGATCTCCGCGACAACCCGCGGCTTGCCCTTGTGCGAAAAGGTCAACAGCCGGTCGTTGAGATCGTAGTCAAAACGCTCCCAGGCCATGATTCCGAACTTCGCGTTCACCGCCTCGTTGAGGTCGGTGAGCGCGTGAACGGCCTCGCGGAGCGCCTTGGGATAGTCGAGGCGCGCCAGGTCCGCCAGTTCGTCCGCCATTCTCATCAACCCCAGTTCCAGACGGAGCGCCGCCATGGCCGCCCAACGCGGAAAAGACATTCTGCTTAAAATCAGCGACGGGGGCGACCCCCCGGTTTTCGTGACCGTCGCGGGCCTGCGCGCCCGGACGATTTCGCTGAACGCGCGGAGCGTCGACGCCACCGATAGCGACAGCGCGGGCCGGTGGCGAGAGCTGCTGGCCGGAGCCGGCGTCAGGCAGGCCTCGGTCTCCGGGGCCGGGGTGTTTCGCGACGCTGCTTCGGACGCCATCGTGCGCGAGGTGTTCTTCGACCAGGCCGCGCGGCCGTGGCGCCTGATCATTCCCGATTTCGGCGTGCTGGAGGGGCCGTTCCTCGTCGCGGCGCTGGAATACGCCGGCGATCATGACGGGGAGGCGACCTGGGCCATGACCCTGGCCTCGGCCGGCGAACTGACGTTCGAGGCGCTGTGATGGGCGCCAACGGCGCGCGCGGCGAGGCTGTCGTCATGCTGGACGGGCGGCCGCGACGACTGTGCCTGACGCTGGGCGCCCTGGCCGAGCTGGAGACCGCCTTTGCGGCCGACGGCTGGGAAGCGCTGGCCGGGCGTCTGAAGGGGCTGTCAGCCGGGGACCTGACCACGGTGCTGGCGGCGCTGTTGCGCGGCGGCGGGGAGGCGCCGGGCGACCTGTCCGGCGTTGCGCTGGACGAGGCCGCGCGGGCGATCGCGGCGGCCTTCACCGCGGCGGGATCGTGACCACGCCCTGGCCGGCGATGCTGCGGCTGGCGGCCGGGAACTTCCGGATCGCGCCGGAGGCCTTCTGGCGGCTGTCGCTGAAGGAATGGCGGGCGCTGACGGACCGGGAGGCGGCCGTTGCGCTGGATCGCGCGGGGCTGGAGGCTCTGCTGGGGAAACATCCTGACTGACGGATTGAAGGGCGAGCGATGACCGAGTTTGACGATCCGAGCGGCCTGGGCGGCATTCCGCGGGAGGCCGCAGAGGCGCTGGTCGCGCTGGAAGGCCTGAAGGAGCCCGCGCGGCGAGCGGCAGACAGCATCGACGAGGCGTTCGCGCGCGCCGGGGCCAGCCTGAGCCGCTCGCTGGCCCGGGCGGCTGCCGACGGCAAGATCAGCCTGGCCGAACTGGCGCAGGCCGTGCTGGCGGCGGTAAACGCTGCCGCCGGACAGGGCGGGGGCAGTCTGGGGGATGTGGTGTCGGCCGTGTTGAAGGGCGGATTTTCAGGGGCCCGCGCAGGTGGCGGACCGGTCCTGCCGGGCGGGGCCTATCTCGTCGGCGAGCGGGGGCCGGAGGTCTTTCGCCCCGCCGGCGCCGGATCGGTAGACCCGGTCGGAACGGGCGGACTGACCGTCAATGTCACCGTCCAGGGCGGCGGCTCGGACGGGCTGGTCCGGTCGGAGGCCCAGATCGCCCAGGCGCTGGCCCGCGCTGTCGGGTTGGGCGCGCGGCGGCTGTAGTCGCCCGTGCGTTGACATGGCGGGCCACCCCTCTAGCGTGCGCGGCTGGTTATCGGGGGACTTCCATGACTGACGCTCAATCGGGCCCGCAGCCCGCCAACGGCATGGCCATCGCCTCGCTGGTGCTCGGCATCGTGTCGATCCTGGTGGTCTGGATCCCGATCGTCGGCCTGCTGGGGACCATGATGGCGCTGGTCGGGCTGGTGCTCGGCATTCTGGCGCTCAAGAAGCCCGGCGGACGCGGACTGGCCATCGGCGGCATCGTCTGCTCCGGCGTATCGCTGGTGATCACCGTCCTGTGGGTGCTGAGCTTCCTGGCGATCATCGGCGCCGTTGCGGCCAACGCCAACTAGGGCGCCCGTGAAACCGGCCTGACCCACCGGTCAGGCCGGGCAGGGCTCAGGCGACGACGGCTGTCGCCGGGGGCGGGCCGTAGCGGTTGTCGCCCTTGTCGCCGAGCGAAATGCCGATCCACAGCAGGAAACCGAAGCCGATCACGAAGGCGGCGAGGACGGCGAGGATCATGCCGCCGATGCCGGCCATGAGCGCGGCCACGATCGCATCTTCGCTGGCGTCCGCGATGCCGGCCATGATCGCCGGGCCGGCCACCATGACGATCGCACCGATGCACAGCGTAGTGCACAGAATGATCGGGATGAGCTGGAGGAAGCCGCTGCGACCCATGTCGTGAAGGCGCTTCGAGGTGACGCAGACGTTGCAGTAGATCGTCACGAGGCTGAGCAGGAACCCGATGAGGGGAATCCAGCCGAGCACCACGTTCACGCCAAGCAGCACCAGCCAGCCGATCCAGAAGGTCGAGCGGCCGATCCGGCCGTCCGGCGAAAAGAACAGAGTCTTCCAGTCCATGTGAGTCGCTCCCATCCCAGATCGCGACGGTAGACCGGCGTTCCATGAACGAACAGGGGCGCCCCGATTAGCATTTTGTCATGTCCCGGCCCGGCCGTCGGGATCGCTGTCCGGACCCTCAGAGGGTCAGCGGCATCGGATACTTGCCATACCGGTTGGTCATCCGCTGAGACGGGATCAGGGCGATGATGAACATGAACAGCGCGCCCAGGTAGGGAATGAGCATCAGCAGGGCCAGCCAGCCGGTCAGGCCCACATCGTGCAGCCGCCGGGCCGACACCGCATAGTGCGGGGCCAGGAAGGGCAGGCCGAGGATCCAGCCGACAAGCATCGGCGCCATTGAGGCGGCGGATGCGGCGCTGGCGCCGGAGACATCCTGGGCATGGGCCGAAGCGCCGAGCGTCAGGATCGCGATCAGACCGACGAACAGGAACCCCAGCATGAACAGGGCGCGGAACAGGATGAACGACCAGTATTCCTTGCGCCGCGCCCGGCCGGAGCCGTTAAAATACAGACGCATGCATTTGGCGAAATAGCCCCACAGGCCCAGGTCCTCGTTGCTCGAGACCAGCATCGGACCGGCCCCGGCCAGCACATAGATGTTGCTTGCCTTGCCCTCGGCGAGCACGAAATCGACCTTGCCGCCGACCTGTGGCGTTCCCATGCCCTGGATGTCGGCGGCGAAGAAGCCGTAGCGTACGCCATCCTCGCCGCTGATCAGGCCTTCGCCGCTCCAGCGGTCGAACTCGAGAATTTCGCCACGCATACTGTTGTCCCCCCCGACCGCCCTCCGGGGGCCACGCGCGAACCTTGGCAGACGGGTGCGCCGGCGGGCAAGGGCCCCGGCGACGGGGCCCCGAAGTTCTCGCGCCAAAGTCCTCAAGCCCAGGATCCATCATGTCCTTTCACGAAATCCGCCTGCCCGCGCGGCTGGCGTTCGGCTCGACCGGCGGGGTCGAGCGTCGGACTGAAGTCGTCACACTGGCGTCGGGGTTCGAGCGGCGGTCGACGCCCTGGGCCCATGGCCGTCGGCGGTATCTGATCGGCGCCGGCGTGCGGTCGCTCGATGACGCTTCGGCGCTGGTCGCCTTCTTCGAGGCGCGGCGGGGGAGGCTCTACGGTTTCCGGTTCCGCGACTTCGCCGACTTCAAGTCCTGCTCGCCTTCCGGGACGGTTGCGCCGCTGGACCAGGCGCTGGGCGTCGGCGACGGAGCGACCACGGTGTTTGCCCTGACCAAGACCTATGGCGACCTGGCGCGACCGATCACCAAGCCGGTCGACGGGACCGTGCGGGTGGCCGTCGATGGCGTGGAGGTCGCGGGCTGGTCGGTCGGCCCGGCGACGGGCCTGATCACCTTTGATGCCCCGCCGGAAGACGGCGCTGTGCTCACCGCCGGGTTCGAGTTCGATACGCCCGTGCGGTTCGACGCCGACCGCATCGACGTGACGCTGGAGAGCTTCGACGCGGGGCGGGTGGTCGCGGTTCCGCTGGTCGAGCTGCGGGTCTGATCCATGAAAGTCGTTCCTTCACCCCTGGCCGCCCGGATCGAGTCCGGGGCGGCGACCCTGGCGCACGTCTGGCTGCTGACGCGGCGGGACGGCGCGCGGCTGGGCTTCACCGACCATGACCGGGATCTTGTCCACGACGGTCTGGCCTGCCGGGCCGCCAGCGGCTGGACCGCGGGCGCGGCGGACGCCGGGCTGGGCTTTGTCGCCGGCGGCGCTTCCGCCAGCGGCGGGCTCGACAGCGAAGCCCTGGCGGAGGCGGACATCGTCGCCGGCCTCTATGACGGCTGCACGGTCGAGTGCCGGCGCGTTGACTGGTCCGAGCCGGCGCTGTTCGTCCGTCTCTGGACCGGAACCATCAGCCGCCTGAAGCGCGAGGGCGGGGCGTTCGTGGCCGAGATCGAGGGACCGCTGGCCGCGCTGGATCGCGTGGCCGGCAGCACATTCGGGCGGCTGTGCGACGCCAACCTGGGCGACGGGCGCTGTGGCGTCGCCGAGGCGCATCCGGCGTTTGGCGAGGGTTGCGACAAACGCTCGTCCACCTGTTCAGAGCGTTTCAACAATCTTCTGAATTTCCGTGGCTTTCCGGACATTCCCGGCGAGGATTTTCTGACCGTCTATCCGGCGAAGGGCGAGCGGCACGACGGGAAGTCGCGTCGTGGATAGGGCCAACAGTGCGTCGCGCGGCGCCATCGTCTCCAGCGCCCGCGACTGGATCGGAACGCCCTACCGGCACCAGGCGTCGCTGAAGGGGCGTGGATGCGACTGTCTGGGCCTGGTGCGCGGCGTGTGGCGCGCGCTGCACGGCGCGGAGCCCGAAGCGGCACCCGCCTATCGCGCGGACTGGGCCGAGACCGGTGGACGCGAGACGCTGCTCGAGGCCGCGCGATGGCATCTTGTCGAGATTGACCTCAGCCAGGCCCGACCGGGCGATGTGCTGCTTTTCCGGATGACGCCGGAGGCCTGCATCAAGCACTGCGCCATCCTGTCAGAGGCGCGGCCCGGTGATCCCGAGCGGCGGATGATCCACGCCTACTGGGGCCGCGCCGTGGTCGAGAGCTGGATCGGGCCGTGGTGGCGACGGCGGCTGGCGCATGCATTTTCCTTTCCCGGTGTGAGCGACTGACATGGCGCAGGTGATCCTTGGCGGGCTTGGACGGGCTCTCGGCGGCGGGCTGGGCGCAAGTCTGGGCGCGGCCGTCGGCGGCGCGCTCGACAGGGCCGCCATCGCCGGTCTGCAGCCCGCGCGGCAGGTGGGGCCACGGCTGCGTGAGCTGCAGTTGATGAGCGCCGCCGAGGGCGCGCCGATGGCCGCCGTTTTCGGCCGGGCGCGGGTCGCCGGGCAGGTGATCTGGGCGGCGCGGTTCCGGGAGAAGCGCATCGAACGCCAGGCCGGCGGCGGCAAGGGCGGGCCGAAGACCGTCGAGTACCGCTACAGCCTGTCGTTCGCCGTGGCCCTCTGCGAGGGGCCGATCGACGGCATCGGCCGTATCTGGGCCGACGGCAAACCGATGGACCTGACCGGCGTGGCCATGAGGCTTCATCGCGGGACCGAAGAGCAGACGCCCGATCCGCTGATCGAGGCCATCGAGGGCGCGGCGCCGGCCTATCGCGGGTGTGCGTATCTGGTGTTCGAGGATCTGCCGCTGGAGCCCTATGGCAACCGGTCTCCGCAACTGTCTGTCGAGGTGTTCCGCCGGCCGCCGTCGAGCGGAGGTCTCGAAGAGCGGCTGACCAGCGTCTGCCTGATCCCCGGCGCCGGAGAGTTCGTCTACGCGACCGATGTCGTGCAGCGGCGGGACGGACTGACGCGGCTGACCGCCGAGAACGTCAACAACGGCGACGGGCGGCCGGACCTGGTGGTGTCGCTCGACCAGCTTCAGGCACAGTTGCCGAATCTGGAGGCTGTCACACTGGTGGTGGCCTGGTTCGGGACCAGCCCCGACGCCGGGACCTGTCAGTTCAGGCCGGGTGTCGAGCAGGCGGAGAAAACCACCCTGCCGTGGAGCTGGAGGGCCGGCGGAGTCGGCCGGGGCGGGGCGCATCTGATCTCTCACCATGGCGCCGGGCCGGCCTATGGTGGAACCCCGGCCGATCGCGCCGTGCTGCAGGCGATCGCCGAGCTGAAGGCTCGCGGGCTGAAGGTCACCCTCTATCCGTTCGTGCTGATGGACTGCGACGGCTATCCATGGCGTGGGAGAATTACCGGAGAAGCTGCTGATATTGCACATCTGTTCGGTGGCGCTTCACTGGGTGATTTCGCGGCGGAAGGGCAGGCGGTGAGCTATTCCGGGCCGTCGGACTGGGGGCTGCGGCGGATGATCCTGCACCAAGCGAAGCTGGCGCAGATGGCCGGCGGGGTGGACGGGTTCCTGATCGGCTCCGAGCTGCGCGGGATCACCGCCATCCGCGACGGCGACAGCTTTCCGGCTGTGCCGGCCCTGCGGGACCTGGCGGCGGACTGCCGGGCGATGCTCGGGAGTGAGACCGCCATCGGCTACGCGGCGGACTGGTCGGAGTATTTCGGCCATCAGCCGGCCGACGGGTCCGGCGATGTGTTCTTCCACCTCGATCCGCTGTGGGCCGACGCGAACATCGATTTCGTCGGCATCGACTTCTATCCGCCGCTGGCCGACTGGCGGGACGGCGAGGCCCGGGACAGCTGGGACATCGCGTCCGGCGAGGGCTTCGACTGGTTCTATGCGACGCCGGAGGATCGCGCCGCGAAGGTGAGGACGCCGATCACCGACGGGGCTCATGGCGAGCCGTGGGTCTTTCGGCCCAAGGATCTCGTCGGCTGGTGGTCCAACGCCCATCATGATCGCCCGGGAGGACTCCGGTCCGAGACGCCGACCGCCTGGGTGCCGCGGTCCAAGCCGATCCGGCTGATCGAGTTCGGCTGCCCGGCCGTCGACAAGGGCGCCAATGCGCCGAACCTGTTCATCGATCCCAAGAGCAGCGAGAGCGCGCTGCCGCCGTTTTCCGGCGGCGCGCGCGATGACGAGGGGCAGCGGCGGACGCTGGAGGCCGTGCTGGAGCACTTCGCCGACAGCGACAACAATCCCGTTTCGCCGGTCTACGGCGGGGCGATGGTCGAGGGGCTGGGCGCCTGGTGCTGGGACGTGCGGCCGTTTCCGGATTTTCCGGGGCGGACGGCCGTCTGGGCCGATGGACCGAACTGGGCGCGGGGGCACTGGCTGAACGGCCGGGCCGGGGCCGCGCCGGTCGGCGACCTGGTCGTGGCGCTGGCGCAACGGGCCGGCGTGACGCTCGATGTTGGCGACGTGCGCGGGGTTGTCAGCGGCTATATGGTGGAGGCGCCGATGCGCGTGCGGGATGCGCTGGAGCCGCTCGCGCTGGCCTTCGGGTTTGACGCCGCCGAGCGCGGTGGCGGTGTGACCCTGGTCAGCCGGGACGGGCCGGTGGCGGCGACGTTGGATGAGGATGACCTGGTGTTGCCCGACGGCCGCGCCGTTCGCAGCGACGCCCGGACGCTGGAGACGCCGCCGGATGAGCTGCGGTTGCGGTTCATCGACGAGACCGCCGACTATCGCATCGGCGGGCTGACGGTGCGGCGTGACCCGGCGACCGGTGGCGGGATTCGGCAGATCGACCTGCCGATCGTCACCACCGCCAGCATGGCCGAACAGGTCGGGCGACGGGCGCTGGCCGCAGACCAGGCGGCGAGGGACAGCCGGACGGCGCACCTGTCGCCTCTGGCGGCGCTGACGATGGAACCCGGCGACCGGCTGGCGTTTGCCGGTGACGAGGGTGTCTGGCGGCTGACAGGACTGGATCTGGACGAGCGTCCGCGGGCGACCCTGCAGATCGCCGAATCCGCCCGGACAGTGGATGGCGGGATTCCGGACTGGACATCGCCGCCGCCGATCGAGCCGGCGGGGCCGCCGGTGCTGTACCTGCTCGACCTGCCGCCGCTGCCCGGCGCCGAAGGCGACGCGCGGCCGCTCGTTGCGGCGGGGATGGAGCCGTGGCGCGACCTCGATGTTCATGCAGGGGCGGATGACGAGGCGTTGTCTGTTCGGGGGCGGCTGAACCAGCCGGCCGGAGTGGGTCAGACCCTGAGCGATCTTGCGGCCGGCCCGCTGCACCGGCTGGACCCGGGCGGGCGGCTGACGATCCGGCTTGAAGGGACGACGCTTGAGACGCGGTCGCTGAAGGCCGTGCTGGCCGGCGCCAACGCGCTGGCGGTGCGAAACGTCGCGGGAGACTGGGAGGTCGTGCAGTTCCTGACCGCCGAACTGGCGGGTGAGGACGTCTGGACCCTGGGCGGCCTGCTTCGGGGGCAGGGCGGCAGCGATGCGGCGATGGCGGCGCTGACGCCTGCCGGGGCGCCGGTCGTGGTGCTGGGCGAGGGTCTGGTCCGGGCCGAGGTGTCGCTCGGCGAGCGCGGTCTGCCGCTGGTCTGGCGCGCCGCGCCCGCCGGAGGGCCGCCCGGCGGAAACGCGATGGCCGAGACCGTCTTTACCTGGCGCGGGCTGGCCGACCGGCCGTGGAGCCCGGCGCACCTGACGCTGGAGGCGGGCGAGGGCGGGGACCTGATCCTGCGCTGGGTCCGGCGGGCGCGCCTCGGCGGCGACGGCTGGCACGGCGAGCCGCCCCTGTCGGAGGAGCAGGAGACCTATCGCGTCGAGATCCTGGACGGTGAGGCCGTGGTCCGGACGGTCGAGGTCACGTCACCCTTCCTGACCTGGACAAGCGCCCAGCAGACTGACGACTTCCCGGGCGGCGTCCCCGATCCGGTTACGTTCCGGGTCGCGCAGGGGTCCGCTGTTTTCGACTGGGGAGCGACGACAACGCGGAGCCTGTGGCGCTGAGGGACGAGACGCTCTATCTGGAGGCTCGACGACTTCCACCGGCGAGGGGCCCTTGGCGCGCGATCCTTACCTTGAACTCGGCGTGCCGCGCGGCGCGAGCCAGGACGATGTCCGCAAGGCGTTCCGCAAGCTCGCCAAGCAGTTCCATCCTGACGCCAACCAGAACGACCCGACCGCCGAGGAGAAGTTCAAGCGCGTGTCCGCCGCGTTCGACATTCTGGGCGATCCCGACAAGCGCAAGAAGTTCGACCGGGGCGAGATCGACGCCGACGGCCGCGACCAGCATCCCGGCTTCAGCGGCGGCAGTCCGTTCGGTCCGGGTGGCGCGTCCGGAGGGCGGTACCGCCCTGGTCCCGGCAGCCCCGGGTTCGAGGGCGTCGATATCAACGACATTCTCGGCGACATGTTCGGCGATCGCGGCCGGGCCGGTCCCGGCGGCGGCGGCGGCCGGGCGGGCTTCGGTTTCGGCGGCGGCGGGCGCGGGACCGACCTGCGGGCGCATCTCGACATCGACATCGAGGAGGCCATTCGCGGCGGCAAGAAGCGCATCGCCTTTTCCGATGGACGCACCCTCGAGGTAGCGATTCCCAAGGGCGCCCAGGACGGGCAGACGCTGCGGCTCAAGGGCCAGGGCGCGGGCGGACGCGCCGGGCCGGGCGACGCCCTGATCGAGATCGGCATCAAGCCGCATCCGCTCTATCGCCGCGACGGCGACATGCTGCACATGGACCTGCCCGTCTCCGTGCCCGACGCGGTGCTGGGCGGAAAGGTTGATGCGCCGACCCCGGACGGCCCCGTGACCCTGACCGTGCCGAGAGGCTCCAACAGCGGAGCCCAGTTGCGACTCAAGGGGCGCGGCTTCATCAACCCCAAGGGCCAGCGCGGCGACCTGATGGCGCGGCTGGTGGTGACCTTGCCCGACGCCGTTGATCCGGCGCTCGAGAAACTGGCCGAGACCTGGCGCAAGGAACGGCCTTACTCGCCGAAAAGGCGACAGACGTGACACGAGGCCGCAGGAACCGGATAACGTGGCCATTCAGCCGGCGTTCAGCCCCGTTACCGTAGAAGCCAGGTCATGAAACGCCTGTCCGTCCTTTTTGCAGCCCTCCTGCTGTCCACCGCCCTCCCGGCCGTGGCGCAGGCGCAAGCCTGTCCAAAGGGGCCGCTGGGCCAGGCCTGCCGGGACGCGCGCGT
>CAIOHT010000095.1 GCA_903858185.1 uncultured Caulobacterales bacterium | reverse complement strand
TTCGACAACCCGCTCGGCACCGACGGCTTCGAGTTCGTCGAATTCACCTCGCCCGAGCCCGAGCGCCTCAAGGCGCTGTTCGAGGTGATGGGCTTCACGGCCGTGTCGAAGCACCGCTCGAAGAACGTGCTCCGCTTCCGTCAGGGCGACGTCAACTTCATCCTCAACATGGAGCCTGACGGCCAGCCGGCCGAATTCCGCAAGGCGCACGGCCCTTCGGCCAACGCCATGGCCTTCCGCGTCCGCGACGCCGCCAAGGCGCTGAAGATGGCCGTCGAGCGCGGCGCCACGGCGGTCGAGGGCAAGGTCGGCCCGATGGAGCTGAACATCCCGGCGATCGAGGGCATTGGCGGCACCCACCTCTACCTGGTGGACCGCTACGGCGCGCAGGAGATCTATGACGTCGACTTCGTGCCGATCGAGGGAGCAGCGGCCGTTGAAGAAACCAACAGCGTCGGCCTGACCTATCTCGACCACCTGACCCATAACGTCTTCCGGGGCGGCATGGCGAAGTGGGCGGCCTTCTACGAGCAGGTCTTCAATTTCCGCGAGATCCGTTACTTCGACATCGAGGGCAAGGTCACGGGGCTGTTCTCCAAGGCCATGACCAGCCCGGACGGCAAGATCCGCATCCCGCTGAACGAGAGCCAGGACGACCAGAGCCAGATCGAGGAATTCCTGCGCGAGTACCACGGCGAGGGCATCCAGCACCTGGCCTTCGGCACCGACGACATCTTCGCCTCGGTCGAGACGCTGCGCGCGCGCGGCGTGAACTTCCAGTCGACGCCGGACAGCTACTACGAACTGCTCGACGCCCGCGTCCCGGGCCACGGCGAGGATACCGCGCGCCTGAAGAGCCAGAACATCCTGCTCGACGGCGCCCCGACCGAAGGCCAGGGCCTGCTGCTGCAGATCTTCACCGAGAACCAGGTCGGCCCGATCTTCTTCGAGATCATCCAGCGCAAGGGCAACGAGGGCTTCGGCGAAGGCAACTTCAAGGCCCTGTTCGAGTCCATCGAACTCGACCAGATCCGCCGCGGCGTTGTGAAGGAAGCCTAGACCTCGATGAGGTCGAGGCGGCGCTCGATGCGTTCGAGGCGGCCATCGAAGCGGTCCATATGCCGGTTCATCGAGGTGAGATTTTCCTCGACCGACGACAGGCGCACCTTCACGTGGCGCATGTCCTCCTTCAGGTTGCCCACGTCGCTACGGATCAGCCCGATTTCGGACTGGATGCGCTGGAGCATCGGGACGACGATGTCAGTCACTTCGGACATAGAGTGAACGTGGGGCGTTCGGGCTGATGAGGCAATTTCAAAAACACGTAATGATTGCGTTGGCGGCCATCGCCCTCACGGCCACGCCCGCCCTCGCCGGGCCCAAATGGGCCATTGCCATCCACGGCGGCGCCGGGGTCATCGAGCGCAAGGATCTGACGCCGGAGGCCGAAGCCGCCTATCGCACCGCCATGGCCAGGGCCGTGGCCACCGGAATCGCCGTGCTCGACAAGGGCGGTTCAGCGATGGACGCGGTCGAAGCCGTCATCCGCGAGATGGAGGACGACCCGCTGTTCAATGCCGGGCGCGGCGCGGTCTTCACCGCCGAGGGCCGCAACGAGCTGGACGCGGCGGTGATGGACGGCGCGACGCTGAAGGCCGGGTCGGTCGCCGGCGTCACCCGTACCCGCCATCCGATCAGCCTCGCCCGCGCGGTGATGGAGAGGTCCCGCCACGTGATGATGATCGGCGCCGGCGCCGACGCCTTCGCCGCTTCGGCCGGTCTGGAGCAGGTGGAGCCATCCTGGTTCTTCACTGAGCGCCGCTGGGCCCAGCTGGAGAAGGCGCTGACCGATCAGGGCCTGCCGGTTCCGCCCCGGCCGCAAGGCGCGCCGGCGCCGCACGCTTTTCTGGTCATCCCCGATGATCGCAAGTTCGGCACGGTCGGGGTGGTCGCCCTGGACACCGCCGGCAATGTCGCGGCCGGCACCTCGACCGGCGGCATGACCGCCAAGCGGTGGGGGCGGGTCGGCGACGCGCCGATCATCGGCGCCGGCACCTACGCCTCCAACCAGTCCTGCGCCGTCTCGGCCACCGGGACCGGCGAGTATTTCATTCGCCTGACGGTCGCCAGCGAGATCTGCGCCCTGGTGCAATACAAGGGCCTGACCCTGCAGGCCGCCGCCGACACGGTGATCCAGGGCCGCCTGACCGCCCTTGGTGGCGACGGCGGC
This sequence comes from uncultured Caulobacterales bacterium, assembly GCA_903858185.1. GTDB lineage: Bacteria > Pseudomonadota > Alphaproteobacteria > Caulobacterales > Caulobacteraceae > Caulobacter > Caulobacter lacus. The sequence goes on along the minus strand of CAIOHT010000095.1, from coordinate 4,181 downwards.
GTCGTCGCCCTGGCCCCCGACGGCCAGGTCGCCTGGAGCTTCAACACCACCGGAATGTATCGCGCTCGCGCCGCCGAGGGGCAGACGCCGGTGGTCTCGATCTACAAGGACGAGCCATGACGCCCGTCGACGTGTCACGGCGCCTTGCGGTCGGCGGTCCAAACGGCAACGAATTCCCGGTCCAGCGCGTGACTGAGGCCACGGATCAACCGGCCATCGACGAACTCGCCGGAGTGATTGTAAACCCCGCCGCCGCCGTCACGGGTGACAAAGGCGAACCGCACCGTGCCCCAGTCTCGCGTGATCCGGCCCTTCTCGATGGGGCTGTCGTAGAAGGTTCCGGTGATCCGGTCGCCGTCGACGCTCTTGATCGTCATTTCGGCGTAGTAGGCGCCGTCACCCGGCTTGTTGGTCAGGTCCACGCGCCACTCGCCGACGAGCGGCGCAGCGGACGGCGGCTCACGCGAGACGGCCGGCGCGGCGACGATGGACAAAAGGCCCGCGACAAGCAGCGCGCGTCTGATCATTCTCATTTCCCTCAACCGGTGGCTTCCAGAGGCATACGATGAGCAAGCGCAACTGGATCCCCGTCCGCGGCGCCGAGGGGCTGCACAGCAAGCAGGCGCACGCCGATCTGCCCGAGGGGACCTATGAGCGGGAGATGTCCAAGGAGGGCTTCTTCGGCCCGGCGGCGTTCCTGTATCACCGCAAGCCGCCGACCGGCTGGACCAGCTTCGAGGGGCCGCTAAGGCCGCGCGCCTATGACCTGAACGGCCTTGACCGGGCCGCGCCCTCGCCGTGGGACGCGCCGGTAATCCTGCACAACGCCGCCTGCGAGATGCGCTTCTGGAAGCTGACGGCGGCGATGCCGGGCCTGGCCCGCAACGCCGATGGCGACCAGCTGCTGTTCGTCCACGCCGGCTCCGGCGAGCTCTTCTGCGACTTTGGCCGGCTGGCCTACGAGGCGGGCGACTACCTCTACCTGCCGCGCGGGACGATGTGGCGGCTCCGCCCCGCCGCGCCGACGGCGATCCTGATGATCCAGGCGACCAACGGCCACTTCACCCTGCCGGACAAGGGTCTGCTCGGCCCGCACGCCCTGTTTGACCCGGCGATGCTGGTCACGCCCGCGATGGACGACGCCTTCCGTGCCCATCAGGCGGAAGAGGGCGACTGCCCTGTCCAGATCAAGAAGCGCGGCCAGGTCTCGGTCGCGACCTATGGCTACAACCCGCTGGACGCGGTCGGCTGGCATGGGGAGCTGGCGCCGGTGAAGATCAATGTCCGCGACTTCCGGCCGCTGAACAGCCACCGCTATCACCTGCCGCCGAGCGTCCACACGACCTTCCTGGCCGACCGGTTCGTGGTCTGCACCTTCGCCCCGCGCCCCTTCGAGACCGACCCGGGCGCGATCAAGATCCCGTTCTTCCACAACAACGACGACTACGACGAGGTGCTGTTCTACCACGCGGGCGACTTCTTCAGTCGCGACCATATCGAGGCCGGGATGATGACCTTCCACCCGTCGGGCTTCACCCACGGCCCGCATCCCAAGGCGCTGAAGAACATGCTCAGCCAGCCCAAACCCGCGACCGACGAATACGCGGTGATGATCGACACCCGTGACCCGCTCGAGGTCGGCGAGGGCGCGGCGAGTGTCGAGAACCCGGCCTATGTCGACAGCTGGAAATCCGCATGACCGACGCCTTTGTCGACCCCGACTTCCTCGCCATGGCCGAGGATGAACTGAAGCGCGCCCTGACCCTGAAGTGGCGGGAGTTGTCGAAGATCACCCCGTGGGGCGATACTTTCGAGGGAATTTCGCCTGACGGGAGAAATGTCGAGGTGGAACGAAACTATCTGTGGGCGAGCGCGCCCGGAGGGGACATTCTGGTCGAGATTGCGGTGTTCAGCGGCCCGTCGCGTTATGACGCCGGGGCGAAGGTCAGCCGCCTGATCCCGAAGACTGCCTGAACGGCGGCTTCCGGGTCTTCGAGGGGGTGTAGAGATGACGGACCATAGCGAGTTTCCCTGGGGGCCCCAGTACGAGCCCGGCCTGCTGACGCCGTTCGGGCTGCTGGGCTGGATCGTCGCCGCGGTGCTGCTGTTGCTGCTGCTCTGGCGCGCGGCCAATCCCGCCGGCCCCAAGGCCGGCGAGGACCGGCTCAACGAGATCCACACGGCGATCATGAAGGCCGCGCGTGACGCCCAGAAGCAGCAGTATTTCGGCAGCCCCGGCGCGGCCCACGCGCTGCGCCAGGCGATCAAGTACCAGCTGGGCGGAGTCCAGGCCGCGGGCGAGGCCCTGACCAAGCAGCTCAAGGCCCTCGACAAGGCCCTCGGCGAGGGCGACGACAAGGACAAGAAGAAGGACGACCACCACGGCAAGGACGCCCACGGCGGCCATCATGGCTCCGCCTCGGCGACGGCCGTCGCCCAGAATGTCGCCGGTCCGAGCATCACCGTGAACGTCGGCGTCGGCGAGAAGGCCGAAGCGACCGCCGGCGATGGCGGTCACCACGACGCCCATGGCGCCAGCCACGGCGGCGGTCATGGGGCGCACGGCGGTCATGGCGCTCACGGCGCCCACGGCGAGGACGAGGACAAGCCGCTCACCCTCGGCGAACAGCTGATCGCCGTCGAAAAGGCGATCCGCGACTTCGAGGCCTGGTGGCAGAACAAGCCCGTCCGCATGGGCGAGCTGCGCGCGGCCCAGAACGACCTGATCCGGCCCAGGAAGCCCGACCCGGAAGCCACTCCGACGAAAGACAAACATTCATGAAACTCGCGTCCCTCAAGGGCGGCCGTGACGGTCGCCTTGTCGTTGTCTCCCATGACCTGGCCTGGTCCACGTCAGCGGAGGCCGTAGCGCCCACCCTTCAGGCGGCGCTGGACGACTGGGGACGCTGTGAACCCTTGCTGCGGGGACTGTCGGACAGTCTCAACCACGGCGCCGTGCCGCGCGACCGCTTCCATGAGCACGACGCCGCCTCGCCGCTGCCCCGCGCCTACCAGTGGGCCGACGGCAGCGCCTATGTGAACCATGTCGCGCTGGTGCGGCAGGCCCGCGCGGCGGAAATGCCGGCCAGCTTCTGGACCGACCCCCTGATGTACCAGGGCGGCTCCGACGGCTTCCTCGGGCCCCGCGACCCGATCCCGCTGAAGGACGAGGCCTGGGGCTGCGACCTCGAGGGCGAGATCGCGGTGATCACCGGCGACGTGCCCCTGGGCGCCTCGCGCGAGGAAGGCCTGGCGGCCGTCCGGCTGGTGCTGCTGGTCAACGACGTCTCCCTGCGCAACCTGATCCCCGGCGAGATCGGCAAGAGCTTCGGCTTCTTCCAGTCCAAGCCGGCCAGCGCCTTCTCGCCGGTCGCGGTGACGCCCGACGCCCTCGGCGACCGCTGGAAGGACGGCAGGCTGCACGGCGCCCTGGAGGTCGAGCTGAACGGCAAGCCGTTCGGCGAGGCCGACGCCGGCGTCGACATGACCTTCGACTTCGGAACCCTGATCGCCCACGCGGCAAAGACCCGCGCCCTCGGCGCCGGCACGATCATCGGCTCGGGCACGGTCTCCAACCGCGACGCCGAAGGCGGCCCCGGCAAGCCGATCAGCGAGGGCGGCCTTGGCTACAGCTGCATCGCCGAGGTGCGCACGGTCGAGACACTGCTCGCCGGAGAGGCGAAAACGCCCTTCCTGCGCCATGGCGACACGGTCCGGATTGAGATGCGCGACGGGAAGCGCCACTCGATCTTCGGCGCCATCGAACAGGAGGTGGTCGCCGGTTGAGGAAAGGGAAGAAGGCCATGGGCGCAGACGTGACCCCGCTGCCGCGCAAGCGGTCGCCCGACACGCTGGTGCTCGACGACTATCTTCCCTACCGGCTCTCGATCGCCTCGAACGGCGTCTCCGGCCTGATCGCCCGCGCCTACCAGGACCGCTTTGGCCTGACGATCCCGCAGTGGCGGCTGATGGCGGTTCTGGCCGAGGGCGCCCTGACGCCCCAGGCCCTGGTCGCCCGCACGGCGATGGACAAGGTCACGGTCAGCCGTGCGGCCCAGGGCCTGCTGGGCCGCAACCTGGTCGAGCGGACCGACAGTCCGTCCGACGGCCGCTCCCACACCCTGGCGCTGACCGACATCGGCCGCCGCCTGCATGGCGAGATCGCGCCCCTGGCCCTGGCC
>CAIOHT010000094.1 GCA_903858185.1 uncultured Caulobacterales bacterium | reverse complement strand
TGGACGAAGCGGTCGACGGCCGCGTGGCGGCGGGTCGGCTGCAGGTACTGGCCGATGGTCAGGAAATCGACGCCGGCCGAACGCATGTCGTCCATCACCTGCATGACCTCCTCCTTGCTTTCGCCCAGGCCGACCATCAGGCCGGACTTGGTGAAGCGACGGGGATCGCGGTCCTTGACCCGCTCGAGCAGGCGCAGGGAGTTGTAGTAGCGGGCGCCCGGCCGGATGGTCAGATAGAGCCGCGGCACGGTTTCCAGGTTGTGGTTGAACACATCCGGTGCCGAGTCGATGACGATCTCGGCCGCGCCGTCCTTGCGCAGGAAGTCGGGCGTCAGGATCTCGATGGTGGTGTCCGGCGCCGCGGCGCGGATAGCGTAGACGACGGCCGCGAAGTGGGCGGCGCCGCCGTCATCCAGATCGTCACGGTCCACCGAGGTGATCACCACGTGCTTGAGACCCATCTTCGCCACCGCCTCGGCGACGCGGGCGGGTTCGGTGGGGTCCAGGGCGTTGGGCTTGCCGGTGATGACGTTGCAGAACGAGCAGGCGCGGGTGCAGATCTCGCCCATGATCATCATGGTCGCGTGCTTCTGGGTCCAGCACTCGCCGATGTTCGGACAGGCCGCTTCCTCACAGACCGTGGTCAGGCCGTGCGAGCGGACGATGTCGCGGGTCTCGTTGTAGCCGGCAGAGCCCGGCGCACGGACGCGCAGCCAGTCCGGCTTGCGCAGCAGCGGCGTTTCGGGCCGATTCGCCTTCTCGGGATGACGCGGACGCGCCTTCAGGGTGTCGATCACCGTGGCCATGGGGCCTAGATCGTCCTTCTGAGGGCCCGGATCAAGCGTTGAGGGGCGGAAAGCTGGTGCGGCCTTCGAGATGCCGCTTCGGGGCTCCTCAGGCGAGCGTCTCGAACCACCCAACCTCCCGCCGCGTGCACACTCTTGCGAGCGCCCGCCAAGGCCACGACACTCGCCATCGATGCTCGCCCGTTCCCTCCTCGCCGGCCTCCTGTTCCTGCTCGCGGCCTGTGGCGGCGGGGATGCCGGCGGCGCGTTTGTCGAGAGCCGCATTCCGCCGGCCCTGTCGCCGCGCTTCTGGGCGCCGGAGGGCTGGGCCTGGGGCCTGCTGAAGATCGGCGACGCCCCGGCGCAGCGGTATGGCGTGTCCTCGACCCCGATCACGCCCCAGGCACAGGTGCTGATCCTCACCGGCTACGGCGAATCTGCTGAAGTCTGGTTCGAGACGGCGCGTGACCTCAACGCGCGCGGCTACAGTGTCTGGGTCCTGGAACGCGCGGGCCAGGGCGGCTCGGAGCGCTACGTCCTGCCCCGCGACCTGGGCCACGTTCCGGACTTCAGGACCGACATCCGGGCCGTGAAAACCCTGGCGCGGATGATGATCGCCAGCGCGCCCGGAGCCCCGATCATCATTCTTGGCCATGCCGACGGTGGCCTGGTCGCGATCGCAGCCGTCGAACAGGGCGCGCCGGCCGAGGGGCTGATCCTGTCGGCGCCGTCGTTCGCCGGGGCCGACCCGGTCGACAGCGGCAAGGCGGCGCTGGTCCGTGCGGGCCTGGGCCGCCTGCCCGCCGCGATGAACACTGGCTGGTCGCGCGAGGGGCCGGACGCCCGGGCGCAGCGTCTGACCGGCGACGTCTGGCGCGGCGCGGTGGGCAAGGCCTGGCAGACCGCCAATCCGGATCTGCGCATGGGCGGGCCAAGCCTGGGATGGCTGGCCGGCTTCCGCGCGGCGTCGAAGGCCATTGAGCCCGGGCTCGCGACCCTCGAGACCCCGACCCTGATGCTCACCGGCGGTGCGGACCGGGTCGCCGACGGCGCCGTCCAGACGCGCATCTGCAAGGCGATGGCGAAATGCAGGCCCTACGGCCTGACCACAGGGGGTCACGCCCTGCACCTCGAGCGGGACACGGTGCGCGTACCCTGGCTCGCCGCTGTCGACAGCTTCGTACGCGTCCGCGCCGGCTCCCGGCCGATCCTGATCACACGCCCGCCGGATCACGGACTGTAACGGACCTTTTCAAGCGGGAACCCGGACGATAGGGTCCCCCAACAATACTGGTGGGAAACATCCGGGGAGTTTCACCCATATGCCGCGTGCTTACGACGCGCGGGCCGGGGAGCGGTCTGTCTTTGACGCCCTTCTCGAAGCCCGCGACCGATACGGGGCCAAGAAGCCGATCCTTGAGGATCAGAACCGTACACCGCTGACCTACACCGACCTGATCCGGGGCAGCTTCGCCCTGGGCCGGAAGATCGCGGGCATCACCGAGAAGGGTGAAAACGTGGGCGTGCTCCTGCCGTCCAGCGCGGGAGCGGTGGTGACCTTCTTCGGCCTGCACGCCTTCGCGCGCATTCCGACGATGCTGAACTTCACGGCCGGCCTGCGGAACCTGCGGGGCGCCTGCAAGCTGGCCGGGGTCAAGACGGTCCTCACGGCCCATGCCTTCATCGAACAGGGCAAGCTGCACGATCTGGTCGACTCGCTGGAGACCGGCGGCTGCAAGATCGTCTACCTGGAAGACCTGCGCGAACAGATAGGCCTCGCCGACAAGCTGTTCGCCGCCGCCGCCGGCGCCTTCCCCCAGCGGTTCAGGGCGAAGCTGGGGCACGATGAGCCCGGCGTGATCCTGTTCACCTCGGGCAGCTTCGGCGCGCCGCGCGGCGTGGTGCTGAGCCACAAGAACCTGGTCAGCAATGTTCGCCAGATCGAGGCGCATATCGATCTCGATCCCGACTGGGTCATGTTCAACCCGCTGCCGACCTTCCACTGCTTCGGCCTGACCGGCGGCGTGCTGCTGCCGATCCTGACCGGGATGAAGGCGTTCCAGTATCCCTCGCCGCTGCACATCAAGCAGATCCCGACGCTCATCCGCGAGTCGAAGGCCTCGATCCTGCTGGCTACCGACACCTTCGTGAACCAGTACGCGCGCTCGGCGGATCCGGGAGACCTGTCGGGCCTGAAGTTCATCGTCTGCGGCGCCGAGAAGGTCCGCGAGGAGACGCACAACCTGATCTTCGACCGGTTCGGCGACATTCCGGTGCTTGAGGGCTACGGCGCCACCGAGGCCTCGCCCGTGGTCGCGGTCAACAAGCCGACCGACAACCGTCGCGGCACCGTCGGCGGCATGCTGCCGGGCATGGAGACGCGGATCGAGACCGTCGAGGGCATCCCCGGCGGCGGTCGCCTGTTCCTGCGCGGCCCGAACGTCATGGCCGGCTATCTGAACGACAAGGGCGGCGTCGATCCCCTGCCCGACGGCTGGCACGACACCGGCGACGTGGTCTCCATCGAGGGCGACGACCGCTGGGTCACGATCAAGGGCCGGGTCAAACGCTTCGCCAAGATCGGCGGCGAGATGGTCTCCCTGACCGCCGCCGAGGATCTGGCCGTCGCCGTCTGGCCGGACGGCCGTCACGCGGTGATCTCGATGCCCGACGCCAAGAAGGGCGAACGGCTGATCCTGTTCACCGACCGCTCGGACGCCACCGTGGCGCCGCTGCTGGCGCACGCACAGTCCATGGGCGCGCCGGAACTGTCGGTGCCGCGCAAGATCGTCAAGATTCCGGAGGTCCCTGTTCTGGGCACCGGCAAGACCGACTACGCCGCGATCCAGCGTATGGCCGAAACGGACGCGCGGGCGGCGTAGCGGAAGCCTTCCAGGGGAGGACGACGCTATCGAACGACTGTCTGGTTACGCGCCGCAGGCGCAGGCCTTGCTGCGCATTGTCGCGGGGTTGGCCTTCCTGCAACACGGGTTGATGAAGATCTTCCAGTTCCCGGCCGCGGCCATGGACGGCCCGCTGCCGCCGATCATGCTGGCCGCCGGCTGGCTGGAGATCGTCGGCGCGGCGCTGCTGATCCTCGGCCTGCTCACCCGCCCGACCGCCTTCGTCCTCTCAGGGATGATGGCCGTGGCCTACTGGATGGTCCACGGCGCCAAGGGCCCCTACCCGGCCCTCAACGGGGGCGAGCCGGCCCTGCTGTTCTGCTTCATCTTCCTGTTCCTCGCCTGCGCGGGACCGGGGGCGTGGAGCGTGGATGGCATGCGGAAGAAGTAGCCACTGCCGGGGACATGTACCGAAGGTACGTGTCCCCTAAACCCCGTAGCCGCTCGATTGGGGGACACGTACCTGCGGTACATGTCCCCCGAAGATCAGATGTGCAGCGCTCTTCCATAAGCATCCAGCACGGACTCGTGCATGGCCTCGCTCATGGTCGGGTGGGCGAACACCGTGGCCATCAGGTCTTCCTCGGTGGCCTCCAGCGTCATGGCCATGGCAAAGCCCTGGATCATCTCGGTGACCTCGTGGCCAATCATGTGGGCGCCGAGCAGGGCTCCGGTCTTGCCGTCAAACACCGTCTTGACGAAGCCCTCGATCTCGCCGGCGGCGACCGCCTTGCCGTTCACGCGGAACGGGAAGCGGCCGACCTTCGGCTCATGACCGGCCGACTTGGCGGCGGCTTCGGTGAGGCCAACCGAGGCGATCTGCGGGTTGGAATAGGTGCAGCCAGGGATCGGCGCGGTCAGTCCCGCAGGCTTGAGCCCGGCGATATGCTCAATGCAGTGGACGCCCTCATGGCTGGCCTTGTGCGCCAGCCAGGGCGGGCCGGCGATGTCACCGATGGCGTAGAGCCCGGCGACGTTGGTCTTGCCATGGCTGTCGGTGACAATGTGGCCCCGGTCGACCGCGACGCCCAGCGCCTCAAGCCCCAGGTTCTCGACATTGCCGGTGATGCCGACCGCGACGATGGCCACGTCGGCCTCCAGCGTCTCGGCCTTGCCACCCGTTTCCAACGCCACGGCGACTCCGGTCTTGCTCTTGCTCAGCTTCGTGACCTTGGCCGCCACGCGGAACTTGAGGCCGCGCTTCTCGAACGCCTTGTGCGCGGCCTTTGAGACCTCCTCATCCTCGACGGGCAGGATGCGGTCGAGGGCTTCGATCACCGTAACATCCGCCCCCAACGCCCTGTAGAAACTGGCGAATTCGATCCCGATAGCGCCGGAACCGATGACGATCAGGCTCTTCGGACAGGCCTTGGGGACGAGCGCGTCGCGGTAGGTCCAGACCCGGTCACCGTCGCTTTCGAGGCCAATGGCAGGGATCGTGCGCGCCCGGGCGCCGGTGGCCAGGATGACATGTTTCGCAGTGATGGTCCGCTTGCCGCCGGCGTTGAGGGCCACGGTCACCCTGGGGGCGGACGCGCCCTTCTCGAGGCTGGCGGTCCCGAACAGCACCTCGATCCTGTGCTTCTTCATCAGGAAGGCGACGCCGCCCTCCATCTTCTTGGCCACACCGCGCGAGCGTTCGATGATCTTGGGGAAGTCGAAGTTCGCGCCGCTCGCCGACAGGCCGTAGTCAGCCAGATGCGACAGCTGCTCATAGACCTCGCCGCTCTTGAGGAGGGCCTTGGTCGGGATGCAGCCCCAGTTGAGGCAGATGCCGCCCAGCTCCGCCCGCTCGACGATGGCGGTCTTCAGGCCCAGCTGGCTGGCGCGGATGGCGGTCACATAGCCGCCCGGGCCCGAGCCGATGACGATGACGTCGAAATCCATGGTCACGGCCTCAAACGATCATCGTCAGGGGATCTTCGATCAGCGCCTTGAAGACGCTGAGGAAACGGCCGCCGATGGCGCCGTCGACCGCGCGGTGGTCGCAGGTCAGGGTCACGGTCATCACCGTCGCGATGGCCAGGGCGCCGTTCTTCACGACAGGCCGCGGCTCGCCGGCGCCGACGCTCATGATGCAGGCCTGCGGCTCGTTGATGATCGAGGCGAAGGACTTGATGCCCATCATGCCCATGTTCGACACCGAGAAGGTGCCGCCCTGGAACTCTTCGGGCTTGAGCTTCTTGTCGCGGGCGCGGGCGGCGAGATCCTTGGCCTCGACGGCGATCTGGGCCAGCCCCTTGGTCTCGGCGGCGCGGATGATCGGGGTGATCAAGCCGCCGTCGATGGCAACGGCCATGGCGATGTCGGCGTGGTGGTGCAGGGCGATGCCCTCGGGCGTGTAGCTGGAGTTGGCCTCGGGCACGCGCTTGAGCGCCACGGCCACGGCCTTGATCACCAGGTCGTTGACCGAAACCTTGACGCCGTCCTTCTCGAGCATGGCGTTGATCTTCGCCCGCGCCGCCAGCAGGCCGTCGATCTCCAGATCGATGGTCAGCGGGAAGTGCGGCACGTCGCGGAAGCTGTCAGTCATCCGCCGGGCGATGGTCTTGCGCATGCCGTCGAGCGGGACGAGGTCGTAACTGCCGGCGGGGATGCCCTGCTGTTCCAGCGACTGGACCTGACGGGCGGGCGCGGAGGCGGGCGCGGCGCCGGTGGATGCTGGTGTGCTGGCGGGGGCTTTGCCCCGCGCGGCGTCGACGTCAGCCTTGATCACCCGGCCATGCGGGCCGGAGCCGGCGATGGATTTGAGGTCGATGCCGGCCGCTTGCGCCAGGCGGCGGGCCAGGGGCGAGGCGAACACCCGCTCGCCGGCCGCGCCGTTGAGCTTGGGCGCCGGTAGCGGTGTTGTCGGTGCGGCCTTCGAGACGGCCGCTGGGGCGGCCTCCTCAGGCTGACGAATAGTTTTGGGGCTCCCCTGCCCGTCATCCTGAGGAGCCGGCGCAGCCGGCGTCTCGAAGGACGCACTGTCGCCCTCCCCGGCCAGCCGCGCGATCACCGCGTTGACCTTGACGTTCTCGGTCCCGGCGTCGACCAGCAGGGCCTCTACCACGCCCTCGTCGACGGCCTCGACCTCCATGGTCGCCTTGTCGGTCTCGATCTCGGCGATGACGTCGCCCGCCTTCACCGTGTCGCCGGCCTTCACGTGCCATTTCGCCAGGGTCCCCTCCTCCATGGTCGGAGACAGGGCGGGCATGAGGATCTCGATGGACATTCAGTCTTCCTTACTGAGATGCGCCAGGGCGGCCGCGTGGGCCTCCCAGTTCTGGCCGTCGAAGGCTTCGATGCGCAGATCGAGGCCCTCGGTGGTGTCGAGGCAGCGGGCGTTCACCGACCAGCCGTCCGGATTGGACCTGGGCCGATAGAAGCTCTTCACGCCGCAGACCTTGCAGAAGGTGTGCTTCGCGACGCCGGTGTTGAATGTGTAGGTCGTGATCTGGTCCGTGCCCGAGGTCAGGCGGAAGCGGCTTTCCGGCACGATGATGTGGATGAAGCCGACCTTCTCGCACATCGAGCAGTTGCAGCTCTGGGCCTCGACCACGGCCGGCAGGTCCGCCTCGAACCGGACAGCGCCGCAGTGGCAGCCGCCGGTGTGGGTGTGAGTGGCGCCGGTCATCGCTGATATCCCGTGCGTGGTTCGAGACGCTCGGCTGATGCCTCGCTCCTCACCATGACGAAGTGAGTTGCGGCCCACCCTTGCCCGTCATCCTGAGGAGCGGCGCAGCCGCGTCTCGAAGGACGCAGGTCCGGATGGGCCAGCGAAACCATCAGCGGTAGCAAACCGCCTTCACAGCCCGGACGATCTTGTCCGGACCGGGCAGCGACAGGGCTTCCAGGTTGGCGGCGTAAGGCAGCGGGACGTCTTCCTGGTGGACGCGCAGCGGCGGGGCGTCGAGGTAGTCGAAAGCATGCTCGACGACCCGGGCGACGATCTCGGCGCCGACGCCCATCGGGCCCCAGCCTTCCTCGGCGCTGACCAGGCGGTTGGTCTTGCGCACGCTTTCCAGGATCGTCTCGTGGTCCAGCGGGCGCAGGGTGCGCAGGTCGATGACCTCGGCCTCGATGCCCTCGGCGGCCAGTTCCTCGGCGGCCTTCAGCGCCAGGCCGACCATGCGGCTGTGGGCGGTGATGGTCACGTCCTTGCCCTCGCGGCGGACCTTGGCCTTGCCGATCGGCACGACCCAGTCCTCGACATCGGGGATGTCGAACTCGATGCCGTACATCATCTCGTGTTCGAGGAAGACGATCGGGTTCGGGTCGCGGATCGCCGCCTTGAGCAGGCCCTTGGCGTCGGCCGCGTCGTAGGGCGCGATGACCTTCAGGCCGGGGATCTGGGCGTACCAGGCGCTGTAGTCCTGGCTGTGCTGGGCGCCGACGCGGCTGGCCGCGCCGTTGGGGCCGCGGAACACGATCGAGGATTTGATCTGGCCGCCGGACATGTAGAGCGTCTTGGCGGCGGAATTGATGATCTGGTCGATAGCCTGCATGCCGAAGTTCCAGGTCATGAACTCGACGATGGGCTTGAGGCCCGCCATGGCGGCGCCGACGCCGAGACCCGCGAAGCCGTGCTCGGTGATCGGGGTGTCGATCACCCGCTGGTCGCCGAACTCCTGCAGGAGCTCGCGGGAGACCTTGTAGGCGCCCTGGTACTGCGCGACCTCCTCGCCCATCAGGAACACGTCGCCGTCGCGGCGCATCTCCTCGGCCATGGCGTCGCGCAGGGCGTCGCGGACGGTGATGCGGACCATCTTCGTGCCGGCGGGGATTTCGGGGTCGCTGAGGGGTTTCGGTGCGGCCTTCGAGACGGCCGCTGGCGCGGCCTCCTCAGGCTGACGAGCAATTTTGCTACCCTCTACGTCATCCTGAGGAGCCGGCGCAGCCGGCGTCTCGAAGGACGCACTGGCCTCGCCCTCCCCCAACCGGGCGATCGGGGTGTTGACCTTCACGTTCTCGGTCCCGGCAGGCACCAGGATCGCGTCGATAACGCCCTCGTCGACGGCCTCGACCTCCATAGTCGCCTTGTCGGTCTCGATCTCGGCGATCACATCGCCGGCCTTGACCGTATCGCCCTCTTTCACGTGCCACTTGGCGAGGGTGCCCTCCTCCATCGTGGGGGAGAGGGCCGGCATGAGGATCTCGACGCTCACTGCGCGGCCTCCAGATAGACGTCGGTGTATAGCTCGGACGGGTCGGGTTCGGGGCTGGTGCGGGCGAACTCGGCGGAGGCGGCGACGATGACCTTCACCTCGCTGTCGATGGCTTTGAATTCCTCGTCCGTGACCTTGAGCGCGACCAGCCTTTCCCGTGTATGTTCAATGGGATCACGGGTCTTCTTGACCTCGTCGACCTCTTCCTTGGTGCGGTATTTGGCCGGGTCGCTCATGGAGTGGCCGCGGTAGCGGTAGGTCTTCATCTCGAGGATGTAGGGGCCCTTGCCGCTGCGGGCGTGTTCGGCGGCGCGGGCGCCGGCCTCGGCCACCGCCTCGACGTCCATGCCGTCCACTTCCTCACCCGGAATGTTGAACGAAATCCCGCGCTTGTGCAGGCGGGTTTCGGAACTGGAGCGCTCGATCGAGGTGCCCATGGCGTACTGGTTGTTCTCAACCACATAGACGACCGGCAGGCTCCACAGCTCCGCCATGTTGAAACTCTCGTAGACCTGGCCTTGGTTGGCCGCGCCGTCGCCGAAGTAGGTGAAGCTGACGTTGCCGTTCTTCTTGTACTTGTCGGCCAGCGCCAGGCCGGTGCCGAGGCTCACCTGGGCCCCGACGATGCCGTGGCCGCCGTAGAAGCCGGCTTCGGTCGAGAACATGTGCATCGACCCGCCCTTGCCCTTGGACGAGCCGCCCGCGCGGCCGGTCAGCTCGGCCATGACCTCGTTGGGATCCATGCCGGCGGCCAGCATGTGGCCGTGGTCGCGGTAGCCGGTGATGATCTGGTCGCCAGCCACGCGGATGGCTTCCATGCCGACGGCGATCGCTTCCTGGCCGATATAGAGGTGGCAGAAGCCGCCGATCAGACCCATGCCGTACAGCTGGCCGGCCCGTTCCTCGAACCGGCGGATCAGCAGCATGTCGCGGTAGTATTTCAGCAGCTGCGCCCTGGAAGCGCCCTTCGCACCAGTCTTGACACCGGTGTCATTGCCTTTGCCCGATGAAGTTTCCGCTTTACGCGCCCGCGCCATTGCCTGCTCCCATGGATCGTCTCATTGCGGCCGGTTCGTCCCTCGCTGAGCGCCGGAACGGAAAAAATCCACCCCGGTCAGGGCTTGGTGCGGATCACATAATCTTTCGGATCGGCGAATCCCAGAAGAGAACGCGCTCGTTCCTCAAGAAGGTCCGCCGACAGGCTGCCGTCCCGTAATAGCCGGGCCCGGGCCTCCAGGTCCAGCCTCCGACTGCGCAGAACCTGCAGTTCGCTGCTCCGTTCCGCGAGCAGCGCCTGGCGTTGCGATCCGCGCAGCAGCCCGCGCTCCCCGGTCAGGCCGTGGAACACGAAATAGACGATCAGCCCGAAGAGGGCGACGGTCGGAAGAAGGGGCTGCAGGCGTTGGAACACGCTGGCGAATCCGGGCGGCGATACGAGCGCACCTTGGGACCGGCGTGGTTAAGCCCACCCTAATGCTCCCCACCTGGGGGGAGATGTCAGGCGGAGCCCGACTGAGGGGCGGCGCCGACGGCGGACGGTTGAGTCAGAAAGCGGACAGGCACCGGGTCCCCCGCCGCCTCTCCACCACGCTCTGCGTGGTCCCCCTCCCCGCTTTGCGGAGAGGAAGCCCTATCGCTGCTTGATCGCCCGGCGGCCCAGATACACCGCCTGGTCGTCCAGCTGCTCCTCGATGCGCAGCAGCTGGTTGTACTTGGCGGTGCGGTCCGAGCGGGCCAGCGAGCCGGTCTTGATCTGCCCGCAGTTGGTGGCGACGGCCAGGTCGGCGATGGTCGCGTCCTCGGTCTCGCCCGAGCGGTGGCTCATCACGGCGGTGTAGCCCGCGCGGTGGGCCATATCGACGGCGTCGAGCGTTTCGCTGAGGGTACCGATCTGGTTGACCTTGACCAGGATCGAGTTGGCCAGGCCCTGGTCGATGCCCATGCTCAGGCGCTCGGGGTTGGTCACGAACAGATCGTCGCCCACCAGCTGGATCTTCTTGCCAAGGGCGGCGGTCAGCAGGCCCCAGCCCTCGAAGTCGTCCTCCGAGCAGCCGTCCTCGATGGTCACGATCGGGAACTTGCTCACCAGGCCCTCGAGATAGGCGACCATGCCGGCCGGATCGACGGTTTTGCCTTCGCCTTCAAGCACGTACTTGCCGTTCTTGAAGAACTCGGTGGCCGCAACGTCGAGGCCAAGCACGAAGTCCTCGCCCGCGCGATAACCGACGGACTCGCCGGCCTTGACGATGAAGGCCAGCGCCTCTTCGGCGGAACCGATGTTCGGGGCGAAGCCGCCCTCGTCGCCGACGTTGGTGTTGTGGCCGGCGTTCTTGAGCGCCGTCTTCAGGCCATGGAAGATCTCCGCCCCCATGCGCAGGCCCTCGGAGAAGCTCGCAGCCCCGGTCGGCAGGATCATGAACTCCTGGATGTCGATCGGGTTATCGGCATGGGCCCCGCCGTTGATGATGTTCATCATCGGCACCGGAAGCACGCGGGCGGAAACCCCGCCGACGTACTTGTACAGCGGCAGGTCGGCGCTGACGGCGGCCGCCTTGGCCGTGGCCAGCGAGACGCCGAGGATGGCGTTGGCGCCCAGGCGGGCCTTGTTCTTCGTGCCGTCGAGCTCGATCAGCAGGCTGTCGACCCGGCGCTGGTCTTCGGCATCGACGCCGCTCAGGGCGTCATAGATCTCGCCGTTGACCGCCGCCACCGCGTCCAGCACGCCCTTGCCGCCGTACCGGCTCTTGTCGCCGTCGCGCTTCTCGACCGCCTCGTGGGCCCCGGTGGAGGCGCCCGACGGCACCGCCGCGCGGCCGAACGAGCCGTCTTCCAGCACGACATCGACTTCGACCGTCGGATTGCCGCGGCTGTCGAGGATTTCGCGGGCGATGATGTCGACGATCTCGGTCATGGGAGCTCCGGCGGGCAAGGTCTTGAAAAAGCGCGCCCCGATTAGCCTTCCGACCGGAGAATCGCAACCGAAGGGCTGTTGCGTCCTTCGAGACGCTCGCTTGAGGCTCGCTCCTCAGGATGACGTGCGGGGTTGGGCTCCAATGGTTTTCGTCATGGTGAGGAGCGAGGCCTCAGCCGAGCGTCTCGAACCACGCCCGCGCTTGACTGCCCCTCCGTCGCCCGGCCATCCCTGATGCAAAGAGAGGACCCACCCCATGCTGCTGGTCGAAAAGTCGGACGGGATCGCCGTCGTCACCCTGAACCGCCCCGAGGCGATGAACGCGCTGTCCAAGGCGATGCGCAGTGAACTCTACAAGGCCATGACCGCGCTGGACGCCGATCCGGAGGTCAGCGTGGTGATCCTGACCGGCGCGGGCGAGCGGGCTTTCACGGCGGGTCTGGACCTGAAGGAGCTCGGTTCCGATCCCAAGGCCATGAGCGCGGCCAACGCCGACGGCGCCGACGAGAACCCGGTCAAGGCGATCGAGCTGTGCACCAAGCCGGTGATCGGCGCGATCAACGGCGTGGCCATCACCGGCGGCTTCGAGGTGGCCCTGGCCTGCGACGTGCTGATCGCGTCCGAGAACGCCCGCTTCGCCGACACCCACGCCCGCGTCGGGATCATGCCGGGCTGGGGCCTGTCGCAGAAGCTGTCGCGGCTGATCGGCATCTACCGGGCCAAGGAACTGAGCCTGACCGGCAACTTCCTCGATGCAAAGACCGCCTGCGAGTGGGGTCTGGTCAACCGCGTCGTGCCGGCGGCCGATCTGCTGGCGACGGCGAAAAAGCTGGCCGCGGACATGGCCACCATCCCGGTCGAGACCCTGACCACCTACAAGCGGATCATCGACGGCGGCTATGCGCTCTCGTTTGAAGACGGCATGACCTTCGAGAACAAGACGTCCACCGCCAACAACCGTCTGGTCACGCCCGAAGCGGTGGAAGCGCGGCGGGCTGGTATCCAGGCGCGGGCGCGCACGCAGGGCTGACCCGGAGGTCAGGCCAGCCAGATTTGCGGGTCGGCGCCGACGCGGAACATCACCCGGCGGCGGCCGTAGTCCATCTCGACCCGCGAAAACAGCCGCAGGACGTTGACGCCGAGCAGGATCGTCGGCCTGTCGGCCATGCCCCACTGGGCGAACAGGTCGAGATCGGCGATCAGCACCGGAATGTCGGTGAACCGCAGGCCGCCCAGCCGCACCGAGTCGAGCCGTCGCAACTCGGCCGTCGCCTGGTGGCTGGTCACACCGTAGAGCGGCACGGTCCGCCCCAGGCCACGCCAGCCGCCGCGGTTGCTTATCGATTCGGCCAGGGCTGAATTGGCGATGCTCATCCCAGCGCCGGAATCGAGAAAGGCGCTTACCGGCGCGCCATTGGCGTTGGCGTCGATCACCACCAGCCGGCCGAACCGGTCACGGGCGCTGACAAAGGCGTCGCTCGACGTTGAATCGGGCTTGTAGGCGCCGGACGCCGACAGGATCTCGAGCTTTCGGGCGCGGAAATCCATCACCAGACGTCGCTTCTGCAGCGCGTCGACGCCGAGCAGGCCATCCACGCCCAGCCGCTCGCGCGACAGCACCGGCAGGTCGAGGCCCTTGAGGCTTATCTTGCCGATGGTGATTTCCGGAGCCTTGACGGTCCGCGTCAGCTCCGAACCCGTGATCCCCTGGACCAGGACATCGCGGCCTGGCGGCAGGCCCAGCTGCTCGGCAACGTCCTGCGACAGCACGGTCCGGTCCGCGCCGGTGTCGACGACGAACTGGAACGGCCCCTGCCCGCCGATCATCACCGGAATGGTCAGGCGGTCATAGCGGTCCTCGCCCGCGCCAATGACCTCTTCGGGGTCGTGCGTGGGATCCGGAGCGTTTTCATGGGCGAAAGCGATGCCGGGCGCCAGGGCGGCGCCGGACAGGGCCAGAGCGAGTTGACGTCGGCTCAGCATGGGGTCCTCCCCCCGTGTTTGCCGGGAGGATAGCACACCGCCTCACAGGGGTCGCCCAAATGCGAACGGCGCCCGGAGAGGCTCCCCGGGCGCCGTCAATTCGCTTCAGCCTGGTCCCGAAAGGACTAGTCTTCCTTGGGCGTGATGACCTGACGGCCGCCGTACATGCCGGTCTTCAGATCGACGTGGTGCGGACGGCGCAGCTCGCCGGTGTCCTTGTCCTCGACATAGGAGTTCGCGCCGAGGGCGTGGTGCGAGCGACGCATGTTGCGACGCGAGGGCGAGACTTTGCGTTTGGGAACGGCCATCGGATAACTCTGCTCGCTGAGCATGGAAAACAGTGACGGCGGCCGTCGGGCCGCCGCGTGAGGGCGGGTGTATGCCGGAAACCGCCCGGTGATTCAAGAGGGACTACACCAGCCGGCTCTGTTCCTTGGCCGCCGCGATGAAGCTGGCGAAGAGGGGGTGCGGGGCGAAGGGGCGGCTCTTCAGTTCCGGGTGGAACTGGACGCCGACGAACCAGGGATGATCGGTCCGCTCGACGATCTCGGGCAGCACGCCGTCGGGGGAACAGCCGGTCAGTTTCAGGCCTGCGGCCTCCATCTGCTCGCGATAGCCGATGTTGACCTCGTAGCGGTGGCGGTGGCGCTCGAAGATGTCCGTGGAGCCGTAGATGCCCGCTACCTTCGATCCCGGCGTCAGGGCCGCCTCGTAGGCCCCCAGCCGCATTGTGCCGCCCAGGTCGTCGCCTTCGCGGCGCTCGACCCGCTGGTTGCCCTGGACCCATTCGGTCATCAGGCCGACGACCGGCTCGGTCGCGGGACCAAATTCCGTGGAGGACGCCCCGGCCAGACCCGACACGTTCCGAAGGGCCTCGATGACGGCCATCTGCATGCCGAAACAGATGCCGAAATAGGGGACGTTGTGAACCCGGGCGAACTCGGCGGCCAGGATCTTGCCCTCGCTGCCCCGCTCGCCGAAGCCGCCGGGCACCAGGATGCCGTGCACGCCCTCCAGCCGGCTGGCCGCGGCGCCGTCCTGATTCTCGAACGTCTCGCTCTCGACCCAGTCGAGGTTGACCTTCACCCGGTTGGCGACGCCGCCGTGGCTGAGCGCCTCTATCAGGGATTTGTAGGCGTCCTTGAGCACCGTGTACTTGCCAACAACGGCGATGGTCACCTCGCCGTCAGGGTTGGCGAGGGTGTCGCCGATGGTGATCCAGCGGCTGAGGTTCGGCTCGGGCGCGTCGCCCATGCCGAACACGTCCAGCACCTCCCGGTCCAGACCCTGCTCGTGATAGTCGAGCGGCACGGTGTAGATCGAACTGGAGTCCATCGCCTGGATCACGGCGCTGGCGCGCACGTTGCAGAACTGGCCGATCTTCCGCTTTTCCTCACTCGGGATCGGCTGCTCGCAGCGGCACAGCAGGATGTCCGGCTGGATGCCGATCGAGCGCAGCTCCTTCACCGAGTGCTGCGTCGGCTTGGTCTTCATTTCGCCGGCGGTCTTGATGAACGGCAAAAGGGTCAGGTGGACAAAGCAGCTGTCGCCGCGCGGCAGTTCCTGGCCCAGCTGGCGGATCGCCTCGAAGAACGGCAGGCCCTCGATGTCGCCGACGGTGCCGCCGATCTCGACCAGCACGAAGTCGGCCTGAATGCCGTTCTCGTCGAGCGCCGGCGACAGGACAAATTCCTTGATCTCGTTGGTGACGTGCGGAATCACCTGGACGGTCGCGCCCAGATAGTCGCCGCGCCGCTCCTTCTCGATGATCGTCTTGTAGATCTGACCGGTGGTGATGTTGTCGGCGCGGGTCGCGCTGACGCCGGTAAACCGCTCGTAGTGGCCCAGGTCGAGGTCGGTCTCGGCGCCGTCGTCGGTCACGAAGACCTCGCCGTGCTGATAGGGGCTCATCGTCCCCGGATCGACGTTCAGATAGGGGTCGAGCTTGCGCAGGCGGACCTTGTAGCCACGCGCCTGGAGGAGCGCGCCGAGGGCGGCGGACGCGAGACCCTTACCAAGTGAGGAGACCACGCCGCCGGTGATGAAAATGTACCGGGCCATGGGAATCCAGAATAGCGCCGATTCGGCATCGGCGCCCGTACGATCGACGAGGGGCGGAACTTACTTGGTCGGAGGGGTCTCGACCGGCGCCACGCCGCCAAGCGCGCCGTCGACGGCGGATCCGGGCGCGGTGGAGGTCGGGGCGGGCAAGCCACGCAGCTGCGGCGCGGGCGCCGAACCCACGGGGGCTGCCGGCGTCGTGGCGGGCGGGGTCAGCGGCGCGGAGCGTTCGATCACGCCGCCACGGTTTGCCACCGAGGAACCGGCGCGCTCACGCCCCTGCAGGATGGTCAGGCCGACGCACAGAACGAGGAAGATCGCGAACAGGATCCAGGTCGACCGGGTCAGCAGGTCGCCCTGGCCGCGCGCGGTCATGAAGCCCGACGGGCCGCCGCCCATGCCCAGCGCCCCGCCTTCAGAGCGTTGCAGCAACACCGCCACCCCAAGCAGGAAGGCGACGATGATCTGGATCGTGAGCAGGATGTTCAGCAGCATTGCGGTCTTCTGGGATCCGTGGAGCGCCATGACGGCGGTCGAAACAAGCCGGCCCCTCTAGCACCACGCTGGCGGCCGCGCCATAGCTGGGCATTGATCGCGGCTGTGCAAGTCCATGATTCTGGAAACCGAACGCCTGAAACTGACCCCGGTGACCGAAGCCGACGGCCTCCTGATCCATCCGATCATGGCCGATCCGGAGGTCATGGCGCATATGGACAGCGTCGCCATAGACGATCCCGACGTGGTCGAAGCCTTCATCCATGGCCAGCTGATCGAGATGGCCAATGAGCAGGCCTTCTACTGGTCGGTGCGCCTGAACGACGACCAGCGCTACCTCGGCAGCGTCGATCTTTCCGACATCGACTGGCGTCACCACCGCGCAGAGGTGGGCTTCATCCTCGGCAAGGACGCCTGGGGCCTGGGTTACGGCTACGAGGCGATGCAGGCGGTTATGGGCCATGCCGCGACGCTGGGCTTCAAACGCCTGTGGGCGCGGACGCACGTCGGCAACCTGGCGTCGGAAGCCCTGCTCCGGAAGCTGGGCTTCGAGGAAGAAGGCTATCTCCGCGGCCACGTGGACCGCGACGGCGAGCGCCGGGATTGCCGGCTCTGGGGGCTGTTGCTCTGAGCCAGGGGACATGTACCGCAGGTACGTGTCCCCCACTCGAGCGGCCCCGGTTTAGGGGACACGTACCAGAGGTACATGTCCCCAACTACGCCGCCTCGATGATCCCGAGGAAATCCGCCGCCTTCAGTGAGGCGCCGCCGACCAGGGCGCCGCCGACATCGCGAAGCTTGAGGATGTCCGCCGCGTTCGAGCGCTTCACCGAGCCGCCGTAGAGAATCGGCACGCGCGCACCGTGGTCGCCGAACATCTCAACCAGCACCGCGCGGATCGCCACATGGACCTCCTCGATCTGCTCAAGCGTCGGGGTCAGGCCCGTGCCGATCGCCCAGACCGGTTCGTAGGCGACAGCGAACGGCGTGCCGGCCAGCACCTCCGGCAGCGAGCCTCTCACCTGCCCGGTGACAACCGGCAGGGTCCGTCCCGCCTCACGCTCGGAAAGCGTTTCACCGACGCAGACAATGGGTTCGAGACCCGCGCGATGGGCCGCGCCGGCCTTGGCCGCGACGAGGGCGTCGGTCTCGCCATAGCCGGCGCGGCGCTCTGAGTGCCCCACGATCACCAGTCCGGCGCCGGCGTCGGCCAGCATCTCGGCGGCCAGATCGCCGGTGAAGGCGCCGGCGGCTTCGGCCCGGCAGTCCTGCCCCCCGACCTCGACTCCGGTTCCCGCCAGGGCTTCCGCCAGCCGGTGGATCAGTGTCGCGGGCGGGCAGATCGCCACGCGCGCCGCCGGCGACCGGGCCTCCATGGCGGCCGCGACAGCGCGGGCCTCGACCAGCCCGGCGTCCAGGCCGTTCATCTTCCAGTTTCCAGCGATCAGCGGCCGCGGAGCGGTCATGGACAGAGCCCTCATGGTTCAACAATTCCCGCTCAGCGGCCTACGCGAAGGCGCCCGGGCTGTCACGCCGCATCCGCGCCACGCTTGCGGGGTTGGATGCGCCTCCACTATACCGCCGGGGCGGCGCAAGCGCCCCGCGCTCTGAAGGTTCTGAAATCCATGCTCGCCTTTATGCGGAAGTTCGCCCGGTCGTGGGTCGGCGTCCTGTTGTTCGTGCTCCTCCTCGCGTCCTTTGCCGTGTTCGGCTTCAGTCAGGACATGCTGGGCGGCGGCGTCTCGAACTACGTCATCAAGTCCGGTGGCCGAACGGTCAGTTCCTTTGACTTCAAGCGTGAGTTCGACAGCTACAAGAAGCAGCTCGAGGAGCGTTTCCAGCAGCCGATCTCGCCGGAACTGGCCAAGGAACAGGGTCTCGACCGCCGCGTGCTCGAGGAACTGGCCTTCCGGGAATCCCTTGACGAACTGCTTGCCCGCATGGGCCTGCGCGCTTCGGACAAGATGCTGCGCGACGAGCTCGGCAAGGCTCCGGTCTTCTTCGATTCGGTCACCGGCGCCTTTGACGAGGTCAAATATGCCGAGGCCCTGCGCGAGAAGGGCCTGACCCCGACCGTGTTCGAGGGAATCCTCACCGACGAGATGCGCCGCAACCAGTTTGTCGCCGCCGCCGTCGCCGGTTTGCGGGCGCCGCGCGCCTACTCGGCCATCGGCGGTCTGTTCGCGCTCGAACAGCGCGATCTCGCCTATTTCAACGTCACGGCGGCCAGCATCGGTCCGGTTCCGGCGCCGACCGACGCCGACATCAACGCCTTCATGAAGGAAAACGCCGCGCAGATGACACTGCCGGAGTTCCGCGGCTTCACGGTCGTTCGCTTCACAGCGAAGGATTTCGAAAAGACCGTCACCGTCGACGCGGCCGAGGTGCAGAAGCAGTTCGACTTCATGAAGGACAGCCTGTCCCGGCCCGAGCTTCGGACCGTTATCCAGGTGCCCGCCGCCGACGCGGCCCAGGCCGCCGCGATCGTCGCCCGCCTGCAGAAGGGCGAGGATCCCGCCGTGGTTGCCAAGGCCTACGGCAAGTCGGCCGTGAACTTCGCCGACAAGCCGCGCTCGTCCTTCTTCGATCCGGCGGTCGCGGCTTCAGCCTTCTCGCTGCCCGAGGGCGCCGTCAGCGCGCCGATCAAGGGCCAGTTCGGCCTGGCCGTGGTCAAGGTGGTGAAGATCACCGCCGGCAAGGTGGCCACGCTCGAGGAACATCGCGCCGCGATCGAGGCGAAGGTGCGCGGCGACCTGGCCGGGGCGAAGCTCTCGGACATGTCCAAGGTCTACGAAGATGCGCATGAAGGCGGCGCGACCCTGACCGAAGCGGCCGCCAAGGCCGGCGCGCCGACCACCGTCTACGCCCCTGTCACCGCCGATGGCCGCGGCCAGGACGGCAACCCGGTCGCCGGCCTCTCGCCGCAGATCATCAAGGCGGCCTTCGATCTGGCCCAGGGCGGCGAGAGCGACATCCAGGAAGCCGGTGAAGGCGAGTATTTCGCGGTCCGGGTCGACCGGATTGTGCCGCCGACCCTGCCGCCGATGGCCACCATCCGGCCCCAGCTGCTCAGGACCATCACGCTCAAGCGCCAGGCGGACCTGATGAAGGCCCGCGCCGAGGCCCTGGCCGCCCGCATCCGCAAGGGCGAGTCGATCGAGACGGTCGCCGCCTCGGCCGGCGCCACGGTCGTCCGCGTCCCGGCCATCAGTCGCGCCACGGTGCAGGCTCACCAGGCCCTCGGTCGCGAGCTCGTCGGCGGCGCCCTCGGCACGAAGAAAGGCGAGCCCTTCACGGCAAGCGCGCCGAACTTCAGCGTCGCCGTTGCGGTTGTCACGGCCATCCGCGCCGGCGACCCGGCCCAGGTGGCCCAGGCTACCGAACAGGGCCGTCAGCAGTTCACCCAGGACGTCTTCGGCGACATCGGCGAGGCCGCCCGCGGCTACGCCCGCATGAAGCTGAAGACCCGCACCGACCTGACCCGTGCACGCCTGGCCATTGGCCTGGATGCGACCCAGGCGGCGGAAGGCCAGGGCGAAAGCGCGCCGGCAGGCAAGGCTCCGTGACGACCGAGCCGTCCTTCGACAGCTTCAGGGCGGCGTGGGAGGCGGGGCGGCCCCAGGTCGTCTGGCGCCGTCTGATCGATGATCTTGAGACGCCGGTCTCGGCCTATCTGAAGATCGCCCGGGAGCGGCCCTACGCCTTCCTGTTCGAGTCGGTCGAGGGCGGCGCCTGGCGCGGCCGCTACTCCATCGTGGCGATGAAGCCGGACCTGGTCTGGCGCTGTCGCGGCGACGCCGCCGAGGTCGCCGAGGGCGAAGCCATCGCGGCCGACCGCTTCACGCCGCAGCCCGGCGGGGCGCTGGACAGCCTGCGCGACCTGGTCGCCCGCTCGCGCATCGCGCTGCCGGCCGGCCTGCCACCGCCCGCCGCCGGGATCTACGGCGCGATCGGCTACGACATGGTCCGGCTGGTCGAGAAGCTGCCCGACATCAACGCCGACGAACTGGGCCTGCCCGATGCGGTGATGATCCGCCCGTCGATCGTGGCGGTGTTCGACGCTATCGCCCAGGAAATCGTGCTGGTGACCCCCGCGCGACCGGTGAAGGGCGTCAGCGCCGAAGCGGCCCATGCCGAAGCCATTGCCCGCCTCGACGCGGTGATGGCCGACCTGCGCCAGCCCCTGCCCGCCCCCGCGCCCGAAGGCGCCCCCGGCCCCGATGTCTTCGAGACCCCGGTCAGCCGCGAGGACTATGCGGTGATCGTCGAGAAGGCCAAGGACTACATCCGCGCCGGCGACATCTTCCAGGTGGTGCCCAGCCATCGCTTCCGCGCGCCGCTCAAGGCCGCGCCGTTCGCCCTCTACCGCTCGCTGCGGCGGACCAACCCCTCACCCTTCCTGTTCTATCTGAACTTCGGACCGTTCCAGCTGGTCGGATCGAGCCCCGAAATCCTGGTGCGGCTGCGCGACGGGAAGGTGACCATCCGCCCGATCGCCGGGACCCGGCCGCGCGGCGCGACACCGGAGCAGGACCTGGCGCTGGAGCAGGAGCTGCTGGCCGACCCCAAGGAGCGGGCCGAGCACCTGATGCTGCTGGACCTGGGCCGCAACGATGTCGGCCGTGTGGCCCGTCTGCGCGAGCCGGGCCGCAATGAGCCAGCCACGGCCAGACGCGGACCAGCCGTGCGGGTGACCGAGAGCTTCATCATCGAGCGCTACAGCCACGTGATGCATATCGTCTCGAACGTCGAGGGCGATGCCCCTGAGGGCCTCGACCCGGTCGACGTCCTGATGGCCGCCCTGCCCGCGGGCACCCTGTCCGGCGCGCCGAAAGTGCGGGCGATGGAGATCATCGACGAGCTGGAGATCGAAAAGCGCGGCCTCGGCTACGCCGGCGCGGTCGGTTACTTCGGCGCCGACGGCTCGGTCGACACCTGCATTGTGCTGCGCACCGCGCTGGTCAAGGACGGAACCATGTACGTCCAGGCCGGCGGCGGCGTGGTGGCCGACAGCGATCCTGACGCCGAGTACGACGAGACCCTGCACAAGTCGAACGCCCTGCGCAGAGCGGCGGCGGAGGCCTGGCGGTTCAGTTAATTGTTTTCGCTCGCCGAGACGATCTCGGATGAGCCTGACGACGGCTCCAGCGCCAGCCGGCTGGTTGTGACCGGCGGGGCCATCACCATCGCCACCGCGAACGCCAGCGCCGACACGGCGGCGAACAGCGCCGCGGCCAGCGCCGCCAGGACGCTGTCCTTCTCCAGCGGCGGCTTCAGCAGTCCCTTGGCGTAGGCCATGGCCTCGTGGTCGAGAACGGAATCAGCGTGCGCCATGTCGGTAAGATGGATCGCGCCGCCCCTTGGCGCAAATTGAGTTCCACCAGGTCCGTTTCCCCGGCGAAGGCCGGGGTCCAGATTCAGTCGGGATGCTGAGGGGGCTTCATCTGGATCCCGGCCTTCGCCGGGAATACGGTTTTTCATCCCCTGCCCATCACCCTGCAGGGACCGTCGGAACAAGTCCGTCGATGACGGATAGGGGGAATGGCTCTAGAACAACCGCGCCATGATCCTCGTCATCGATAACTACGACAGCTTTACCTACAACCTCGTTCACTACCTGAACGAACTGGGGGCGGAGACGGCTGTCTGGCGCAACGATGCGCTGACGGTGCAGGAGGCGCTCGGCATGAAGCCCGAGGCGGTGCTGCTGTCGCCAGGACCGTGCGCGCCGGACCAGGCGGGGATCTGCCTGCCGCTGCTGCGCGGCGCGCCGGAAGACCTGCCGATCCTCGGCGTCTGCCTCGGCCACCAGGCCATCGGTCAGGCCTATGGGGGCGAGGTCGTGCGGGCCAAGTCGATCATGCACGGCAAGACCAGCCCGATCCATCACACCGACAAGGGCATGTTCAAGGGCATGCCCAACCCCTTCACCGCCGCGCGCTATCACAGCCTGTCGGTGCCGAAGGAGAGCCTGCCGGACGTGCTGGAGGTCACCGCCTGGACGGACGATGGCGAGATCATGGGCTTCCAGCACAGGACCCGCCCGGTGCACGGCGTGCAGTTCCATCCCGAGTCGATCGCCACCGAGGGCGGCCACATCCTGCTGGCCAACTTCCTCGATCTGGCGGGCGTCAAGCGCGCGGAAGCGGTCTAGGCCGTGTCGGACGCCTTCAAGCCCCTGCTGAGCCGTCTGGCTGACGGCGCAACCCTGTCGGAAGAAGACGCCGAGGCATTCTTCGGGGCCTGCCTTCGCGGCGAGCCCACGCCTGCCCAGGTCGCGGCGGCGGTGACGGCTATCCGCCTGCGGGGCGAGACGGTCGGCGAAATCGTCGCCTGCGCCCGCGCCATGCGGCGCGCAGCGGTGCGTCTGGACCTGCCCTACGAGACGGTCGACGTCTGCGGCACGGGCGGCGACGGCCTGCACACCCTCAACATCTCGACCGCCGTGGGCTTCGTCGCCGCGGGCGGCGGCCTGAAGGTCGCCAAACACGGCAACCGGGCGATCACCAGCAAGTCCGGCACCGCCGACGTGCTGGCGGCGCTCGGCGTCAACATCGATCCAGGTCTGGAAAAGCAGCGCAGGGCGCTGGACGAGGCGGGCATCTGCTTCCTGTTCGCCCAGGCGCATCACGGGGCGATGAAGCACGTCTCGCCGATCCGCCAGCAGCTCGGATTTCGTACGATTTTCAATCTTTTGGGGCCATTGACTAATCCTGCTGGCGCCAAGCGGCAGGTCGTCGGGGTCTCCGCGCCGCGGTTCGTCGAGCCGATCGCCCATGCGCTGGGCGCGCTGGGCGCAACCCGCGCCTGGTCGGTGCATGGCCAGGGCATGGACGAGCTGACCGTGACCGGTGAAACCGAGGTCGCCGAATGGCGGGACGGCGGCGTCCGCCTGTTTCAGATTACGCCTGAAGCCGTTGGATTACCTCGCGGTTCTCTGGCTGACCTGACCGGAGGAGATCCGGAATTCAACGCCGCGGCGCTGCGTGATCTGCTGAATGGCAAGCCCGGCGCCTACCGCGACATCGTCCTGCTGAACACCGCCGCCGCGTTTCTGGTCGCCGACAAGGTCGAGACCCTGCGCGAGGGCGTCGAGCTGGCCGGGGCGGTCATCGATGATGGCCGGGCCCTCAAGGCGCTGGACACCCTGATCGCGGTGACGGCGTGAGCGATATCCTGACGAAGATTGCCGCCTACAAGCGGGACGAGGTGGCCGTGCGTAAGCCGGCCCGGTCGCTTGCCGAGGTCGAGGCCGCTGCGACCGCCGCCAGCGAGCCGCGAGGCTTCAAGGCCGCACTGGAGCGGCATCATGCGCCAGGTCGCCTGGCCCTGATCGCCGAAATCAAGAAGGCCAGTCCGTCGAAGGGCGTACTCCGCGAGCACTTCGACCCGCCGGCGCTGGCGACGGCCTACGAAGCCGGCGGTGCGGCCTGCCTGTCGGTTCTCACCGATGGTCCCAGTTTCCAGGGCGACGACCGCTATCTCGTAGCCGCTCGCGACGCGACCGCCCTGCCCTGCATCCGCAAGGACTTCCTCGTCGACCCCTGGCAGGTGGCCGAGAGCCGGGCGCTCGGCGCCGATGCCATCCTGGTGATCCTGGCGATGATCGACGACGCGCTTGCCGCCGACCTGATGGCCGAGGCCGCCCGCTTCGGCATGGACGCGCTGGTCGAGGTGCACGACGAGGCCGAGATGGACCGCGCCGGGGCGCTCGGGGCAGCGCTGGTCGGCGTCAACAATCGCGACCTGAAGACCTTCACAGTCGATCTGGCCATCACCGAACGCCTCGCCGCCCGCGCGCCGGCGGGCGCCCTGCTGGTGACCGAAAGCGGCATCTTCACCCCCGCAGACGCGACCAGACTTGAGGGCGTCGGCGCGAAGGCGATGCTGGTCGGCGAGAGTCTGATGCGTCAGTCGGACGTGGAAGCGGCGACACGGACGCTGCTCAGCGCATAGCCCCTCATCCCAAACCCGTCCTGGCCCAACCTGTTCGGACCATGACGGTGAAACTGGATCTGCTCTGCCCCGCCCTTACCGCCAACGGGCCGCAAGGTTGCCTGACGACGCCCCGACCCGATACCTTCCGACCATGCAATGCAATGTAGTTGTCGAACTCTACAAGGCTCTGGCGGACGCCGGCGTCGACATCTGGATTGACGGAGGCTGGGCGGTGGACGCGCTGGTCGGTCGCGAGACACGGTCCCACGCTGATCTCGACATCGCGGCAGAGGCGAAGGATGTGGCCGCGCTGCGCAGGCTCCTGGCGGCCCGCGGCTATGCCGAAGCGCCCTCACATGACTCGAATGCGTGGAACTTCGTTCTTGCCGATCCGGACGGGCGCAGGATCGACGTCCACGTTGTGGAGCTTGATGACAAGCTCGGCGTCCTCGGCGCGCCGCTCGCCGGAACCGCCTACCCGGCCGGTTCCCTGACCGGCCAGGGTCGCCTCGGGACGCTGCCAGTGAACTGTGTCAGCGCCGACGTCCTGCTCCGGTTCAAGACGAGCTACCCGCCGCGACCGGTTGATCGTCATGATGTCGCCGCCCTGTGCGCCCTGCTGGGCAAGCCGGTTCCGCAAACGCACCGTCCGGTCCGGAGCGAATAGCCTGCCCCGGCGCATGGCAGGCGCGACCGGGCCTCTTGCGAGCCACGTCAGGGAACCCGACTTGCCGGTTTTGGTTCCCGATTGCCGTTAACTTGACAGAAACCAAGAACGCCTAGAGAACATCGACAGTTGTTAGCGGTTTGTTCCGCGACAGATTCGGTGACGAGGCCCGGCAGATGCTCACCCGCAAGCAGCACGAACTGCTCATGTTCATCCACGAGCGGATCAAGGAGAGCGGTGTCTCGCCCTCGTTCGACGAGATGAAGGAGGCGCTCGATCTGGCCTCCAAGTCCGGCATCCACCGGCTCATCACGGCGCTGGAGGAACGCGGTTTCCTGCGCCGCCTGCCGCACCGGGCCCGGGCGCTGGAAGTGACCAAGCTGCCGCAACAGGCAACGACCTCCGCACCGTCCGGCGGCCGCCAGGCCTTCAAGCCGCAGGTCGTGACCGGCGACAAGCCGAGCGCTTCGTCGGCGCCGATCATCGCCAACGATGTCCGCGAGATTCCGCTGCTCGGCCGGATCGCCGCCGGCTCGCCGATCGAGGCGCTGCAGGTCGAACGCGAGAAGATGCTGGTGTCCGAGAGCATGCTCGGCGCCGGCGAGCACTATGTCCTGGAGGTCCAGGGCGACTCGATGATCGACGCGGGCATTCTCGACGGCGACTTCGTGCTGATCCGCCGCACCGACACAGCCCACAGCGGCGAGATCGTCGTGGCCCTGGTCATGGGCGAGGAAGCCACGCTCAAGCGCCTGCGCCGCAAGGGCGCCAGCATCGCGCTGGAAGCAGCGAACCCCAAGTACCAGACCCGCGTCTATGGCCCCGACCAGGTCGAGGTTCAGGGCAAGCTGGTCGGGCTGATCCGGAAGTACCACTAGCGGCCAGAACCCCACCGTCATCCTCGCGCGCAACGCGAGGACCGATGGTCACAGGCTTTCGGAAGGGGCGCGGCGCCGACTGCGTCCCTTTTTCTTCGCCCGCGTGTTCCCGGGCCGTTGGAACAGGTTCGACGATGAGGCTCATCGTCCTGCTCAGACCTACCTGGTCCAGGGTCGACGTCCTCTGGTGTCATTCGCCCAGCGGACCCGCCAGCCGTCCGGCGTCCGCCACAGTTCCGCCGAACCACCTTCGGCAAAGTCGCGCGCGGTCAGCAGGAAGGCGCCCTCGCAACCCCGCCAGGGCGCCTCCGATCGCAGGATGACCAGCCGCCCTGGCGCACAAAGATCACCATAAACAGACAGTTTCGGCCGTCTCTTCCCCGCCCATAGCGCAATGTCAGGGCCTTGCTCCGGCAGACAACTGAACCGGTCGCATCGGAACATCGCGTCGCGGACCGCCTCGGGATCCCCGTGGATCGCAAGGCCTCGCCTGCGCGCCCAGAGGTCGGCGGCGAAGCGGCGGGCCTCCGGCCGCAGCAGGATCGCCTCCCGTCCCTGTCGAACCGCGACGGCCGCACCGTCCGAGGCGATCCAGACGTCGGGCGGTGCCGGCCGGGGCCAGATCAGCACCGCCATCGCCAGCGGCGCGCCCAGCCAGCGCAGGCGTCCCTTCCACAGGCAAAGCAGCATGATGCCGAGGAAGGCTGTGGGCAGGGCCGCGCCCGGCGCGCTGGCGATGGTCACCTGGGCGCCGGGCTGGACGGCCGTCGTGTGCGCCACGCCCACCATCGCGTCGATTCCCTGCCCCGCGACCCACAGGAACGGCCCGCCGAGGCCCAGCGACTCCAATGCGCCACCCAGCGCCAGAAAGGGCATGATGATGAAGCTCGAGAGCGGCGAGACCACCAGATTGGCGAACAGGCCGTAGCTGGCGATGCGATTGAAGTGGTGCATCGCGAACGGTCCGGTCGCGAGACCCGCCACGAAGCTGGCCGCCAGCGCCGCCAGCAGCCAGACCATCACTGCCTGGGGCCCCCGGATCCACAAGGGCGTCGAAATCTCGCGGACCGGCCGGGGCCAGGCCTCGGCCAGCGCCACCAGCGCGGTCGTCGCGGCGAACGACATCTGGAACCCGGGCGCAGCGGCGGCCTCCGGCTGCAGAGCCAGGATGATCAGCGCCGCCACGGCCAGCGTGCGCAGACTGATCGCCTGCCGGTCGAAGAGGATGGCGGCAAAGGCGACCGAAGCGGTAATCGCCGCCCGCTCGGCCGGCGGCGGCGCGCCGGACACCACGAGATAGGTTCCGACCGCCAGCAGACCCGCGGCCGCCGCGACCTTCTTGCCGGGGACCCTCAGCGCAAGCCACGGCCAGAGGGCGACCAGCAGCCGCACGGCCGCGAACACGAAGCCGCCGACGATGGCCATATGCAGTCCGGAAATCGACAGGATGTGCGCAAGGCCTGACGCACGCATGTCCTCGGTCTGCTGCGGTGTGATCCAGGCCTCGTGGCCGGTGACCATCGCCGCGCCAATGCCGCCGCTGGTCTCGCCCATCCGCGCGACGATTCGCTGGGCCAGTCGCCAGCGGGCAGCGTTGATCGCCATCGCCAGCCGCAGTCGCCAGGGCGGTCGCGCCAGCTCGGCCTCCTCTGGTGCGCCGAGCGAGAAGCCGACCCCGCCGACCCTGTCGAACCAGGCGTCGCGGGCGAAGTCGTAGGCGCCCGGACTGGCCGGGTCGGGCGGCGGTCCGATCATTGCTGTCAGGCGGATCGGTGTTCCGGGTGGCAACGGGCTGATCCCGTCGCGCAGGGTGACCCGGACCCTCACCGGCGTTTCCTCGGGGGGCAGGCCCGAGATCCACACCGGCGCGACCAGAACTCGCATGCCGCCGGCGCCCCGGCTGGGCACATCGACGACCCAGCCTTCGATCCGGCGCGGCGCGTCCGCCGTCGGCGCGGCCGGAGCAGCCACGCGATCGGAACGGACCTTGGCGCCGAGAAAACCGGCCGTGGCGAAGGCCGCCAGAACCGCGATCACAATGGCCATGCCGTCTCCGCGCCACCGACGCACCGCCCGGCAGCAGACCAGCGCGACACTGGCGAGGAACAGCGCGAGCCAAAGCGGTGGTTCGGCCCTCAGGGCCATATAGCCTGCCCCACCGAGGCCGAACGCCACCGGCGTCCACAGGGTCCAGCGGCTCGCCTGCGCCGCGAATTCGGCGCGCAGTCCGGCAAGGCTATGAGCGGCGCGAGCGACCATGCTATGAGGCGCCCCCGACCTCCCAGACCCTTCCGAGATGTCCGACTCCAGGCCCGTCGTCACCCGCATCGCCCCCTCGCCGACCGGCTCCATGCACATCGGCACGGCGCGCACCGCCCTGTTCAACTACCTATACGCGAAACACACGGGTGGGCGCTTCCTTTTGCGTGTCGAGGACACGGACCGCGAGCGGTCAACCGAGGCAGCCGTGCAGGTGATCTTCGACGGCCTGGCCTGGCTGGGCCTGCCGTTCGACGGCGAGCCGGTGTTCCAGGCCGCCCGCGCTGACCGGCATCGCGCTGTGGTGCTGGAGCTGCTGGAAGCCGGCAAGGCCTACCGCTGCTGGTTGTCCGGCTACGAGCTCACGGCCGCTCGCGAGAAGGCCCAGGCCGCCGGCCATGCCCTGCGCTCCCCCTGGCGAGACCGAGACCCCTCGCCGGCCGATCTGGACAGACCCCACGCCATTCGCTTCCGGGGACCCAGAAACGGCGACACCGTCGTCACCGACCTGGTGCAGGGCGAGGTCACGTTCCGCAACCGCGACCTGGACGATCTGGTCCTGCTGCGCTCCGATGGCGCGCCGACCTACAACCTCGCCGTGGTCGTGGATGACCACGATATGGACGTCACCCATGTCATCCGTGGCGACGACCATCTGAACAACGCCGCCCGCCAGAGCCTGCTCTACCAGGCCATGGGCTGGGACGTTCCGGCGTTCGCCCACATCCCGCTGATCCATGGCGAGGACGGGGCCAAGCTCTCCAAGCGCCACGGCGCCACGGCGGTGACCGATTTCGCCAGCCTAGGTTACCTGCCCGAAGCGATGCGCAACTACCTGGCGCGTCTCGGCTGGAGCCACGGCGACGACGAACTGTTCAGCGACGCGGACGCCATCGCCTGGTTCGACATCGCCGACGCCAACAGGGGCGCCTCGCGGCTCGACTGGGACAAGCTGAACCACGTCAACGCCCATTACATCCGCCTGGCGGACGACGCGCGTCTCGTCGATCTGGTCGCCGAGGTCTTCAGCACGCGTGGCGATCCCCTCGACGCCGCCCGCAAGGCGCACGCGCTGCGGGCCATTCCGCTGGTCAAGGAGCGGGCGAAGACGATCGTTGAGCTGGCCGACCAGCTGACCTTCCTGTTCCACGCGCGGCCGATGGTTCTCGACGACAAGGCCCGCGGACAACTGACCGACGAGACCCGCGCGCGCCTGTCGCGCCTGCGGGGCCTGCTCGCTGCGGCCAACGACTGGAGCGCCGAGTCGCTCGAGGCGCTGCTCAAGGCCTTCGCCGAATCCGAGGCCGTCGGTTTCGGCAAGTTCGGTCCGGCGCTGCGCGCGGTACTGACCGGCGGAGCGGCATCGCCGGACCTCGGCCGCACGCTTTCCGCGCTCGGTCGCGAGGAGAGTCTGGCGCGCCTCGACGATGCGCTTTCGCCTGCCGCGTGAAACGCTATAACGACTTCAAACGCCCGTTCGGGCCTATGTGTGTTTTCAAGGGGACTCAGGCATGACCGACAAGGCGATGCTGACGATCGGGACGCAAAGCTTCGAGCTGCCGATCATCAGGGGAACGACCGGACCCGACGTGGTCGACGTTCGCAAGTGGTACGCGGACTCCGACACCTTCACGTTCGACCCGGGATTCACCTCGACGGCGTCCTGCGAGAGCAAGATCACCTTCATCGACGGCGACGCCGGCGTGCTGCTGCACCGCGGCTATCCGATCGACCAGCTGGCCGAAAAGTCGAGCTTCCTGGAAGTCAGCTACCTGCTGCTGCACGGCGAGCTGCCGTCCGCGGCCGAGCGCGAGAAGTTCGAGACGACGATCACGCGGCACACCATGCTGCATGCGCAGTTCGACCGCTTCTTCGAAGGCTTCCGCCGCGACGCCCATCCGATGGCGGTGATGACCGGCGCGGTCGGCGCCCTCTCGGCCTTCTACGCCGACAGCATCAACGTCGATGACCCCATCGAGCGGGAAATCTCGGCCCATCGCCTGATCGCCAAGATGCCGACCATCGCGGCGCGCGCGTTCAAATACACGATCGGCCAGCCTTTCATCAGTCCGCGCAACGACCTGACCTACGCCGAGAACTTCCTGCGCATGTGCTTTGCGGTCCCGGCGGAGGACTACAAGCCCAACCCGATCCTGACGCGCGCCATGGACCGGATCTTCATCCTGCACGCCGACCACGAGCAGAACGCCTCGACCTCGACGGTGCGCCTGGCCGGCTCGTCGGGCGCCCACCCGTTCGCCTGTATTGCCGCCGGCATCGCCTGCCTCTGGGGCCCGTCGCACGGCGGGGCCAACCAGGAAGCGCTGGAAATGCTCGAGCAGATCGGGACGGTCGACAAGATCCCCGAATTCATCCAGGGCGTGAAGGACCGCAAGTACAAGCTGATGGGCTTCGGCCACCGCGTGTACAAGAACTTCGACCCCCGGGCGAAGGTCATGCAGAAGACCTGCCACGAGGTGCTCGGCGAGCTGGGCGTCAACGACCCCCTGCTGGAAGTCGCCATGGAGCTGGAACGGATCGCCCTGAGCGATCCCTACTTCATCGACCGCAAGCTCTACCCGAACATCGACTTCTATTCCGGCATCACCCTGCGGGCGATGGGCTTCCCGACCAACATGTTCACCGTGCTGTTCGCGCTGGCCCGCACCGTCGGCTGGATCAGCCAGTGGAAGGAAATGTTCGAGGATCCCGGCCGCAAGATCGGCCGTCCGCGCCAGCTCTACACGGGCGCGACGTTCCGGGACTACACGCCGATCGACAAGCGGGGCTGAGCCGCCGGGGACATGTACCGAAGGTACGTGTCCCCTAGTCCCACTCAGCAAAGGCTCGTTTGGGGGACAGGCACCTGCGGTACATGTCCCCGCTATGGCAGCGCTTCGCCTGGCCCGGCCACGTCAAACCCCTTGTCCCGCAGTTGCTCAAGGACGCCGTCCTCGGCCAGCAGGCGTCGCAGACCGATGACC
Source organism: uncultured Caulobacterales bacterium (assembly GCA_903858185.1). Lineage (GTDB taxonomy): Bacteria > Pseudomonadota > Alphaproteobacteria > Caulobacterales > Caulobacteraceae > Caulobacter > Caulobacter lacus. The sequence continues at coordinate 65,521 of CAIOHT010000094.1, read as the reverse complement.
GCCACGGCCTTGCCGGGCTTCTTCAGCGCGGTGGCGATGGCCGCAGCGTCGTCCCGCGACTGCCGCCGCCACAGCTCCGCGCCGCCCGACAGCAGCAACAGGCAGCGGTCGAAGTTGCGCGGCGCGGTCAGGGCCACCGCCACATCGCCGCGGGCCCAGCCGGCGGCCGAGGCGCGGACCCGCGCATCGGAGGTCTCCAGGTCTTCCAGGGCGCTCTCGAGACACTGCTGGTGGATCGCCGGCGTCAGACCGGCGATGGCCGCCCGTGCGAACGGGACGGCCTTGTACTGGGCCGAGAAGGTCACCTTCACCTTCCGCTTCTTCGCCGCCTGGGTCACCGCCGCGCGCGTGTAGCTCCAGCCCTTCTTGCGATCCCGGCTGTCACCGTAGATCAGCGCGCCGGCAACAAGTGGCGTCCAGCCGGCATACTTGCTGGCCGGCTGGCCGAGCCGCGTCCGTGCCGCCACGAACCGCGCACGCAGCGCAGGCGACAGGCCGGGCTCCAGCGGGGTTTTCGATTTCAGCTGGGCGCGGATCTTCAGCAGAGCTGGCAGATCGCGCAGGCCAGCGGTCATCGACGAGCCCATCAGAAGACCGTTTGCTCCGGCAAGGCGCCGCTCGACCGTCCGTTTGTCCCAGGTCACGCCCGGCGGCATCGGGCTCTCGGGCGCGCCCAGGATGTAGACAATGGAATCGCCGTCGGAGACCCGCCACCAGGCCGGGCCGGGTTCGACCGCCTGGACCACAAAGGCGTCGACAACGGTGCCCTCGGGATCCTCGATCGGCGCGGCGGTCGCCGTTCCGAAGGACAGGGCCAGGGCCACAATCAGGCCGGTGGTCTTTAACAGGCGCATGCTCGTCCCTATGTTCCGACCCATCCTGTACCGGACTTTGGGGCCAAACCACGGCTCCATCAGGGACGGAAAGGAGCGTTTTCCGCCCGTCCTGCCTGTAGAGCCATGGCCAAGCCCCTCACCGTCTCCATTCCCCACCAACTCGGCATCGCCGAGGCCCGCCGCCGGCTCGAGACCGGTCTGGCGGAGATGACCTCAAAGCTGCCCGGCGGCGCGGCGAAGATCGACCAGCGCTGGGACGGCGACCGGCTCATTTTCGACGCGCAGATCAGCGGCCAGAGCATCACCGGCGCCCTGGAGGTGATGGCCGACGCGGTCCGGATGGAGATCGTCCTGCCCGGCATCCTCGGCCTGCTCGCCGGCAAGATCGGCGGGCGCCTGAAGGATGAAGGCCAGAAGCTGCTGAAGTAGGCGCAGGGGACATTTACCGCAGGTACGCGTCCCCTAATCGAGGCACGACGGCGGTTGGATCAGGGGACACGTACCTGCGGTACATGTCCCCGCTCTAGACCACCTGCCCCGCCGCCCAGCCGCTCGACCAGGCCCACTGGAAATTGTAGCCGCCCAGCCATCCGGTGACGTCGACGCATTCACCGATGAAATAGAGGCCCGGGACGGCGTTCGCCGCCATCGTGTTCGAGTTCAGCGCGTGCGTGTCGATGCCGCCCAGCGTCACTTCCGCCGTGCGATAACCCTCCGACCCCACCGGCTTGACCCGCCAGCCGTTTACAGCGGTATCCAGCGCCCGCAGGACCGCGTCAGGCGTGTCGGCGAGGTTGCCCCGCGCACCGGCCTCCTCGGCCAGCTTCTGGGCCAGGCGGGCGGGCAGCAAGGCGCCGAGCGCGGTGTGCACCGCCTGGCGCGGGTTGGTCTGTTTGGCGGCCTTGAGCGTGGCGAACACGTCCTGACCCGGCGCCATGGTCACCGCGATCTCCTGCCCCTCCCGCCAGTAGGACGAGATCTGCAGGATCGACGGCCCGCTGAGTCCGCGATGGGTGAACAGCATCGCCTCGGCGAACTTCGTCTTGCCGCTGGCCACCACCGCGTCGACCGCCACACCCGACAGCGGCTGCCACTTCTCCAGCAGACCGATCTCGAAGGTCAGGGGAACGAGGGCCGGCCGGGTGTCGGTGACCGGCACGCCGAACTGCCGCGCCACGTCATAGGCCCAGCCGGTCGCACCCATCTTGGGAATCGACTTGCCGCCCGTCGCGACGACCAGCGAGGCCGCGCTGACCCGGCCGCCGTCGGACAGGGTCAGGGCGAAGCCTTCGCCGGCCCGGTCGACGCGCTCGACGCCCACGCCGAGTCGCAACTCAACACCGGCCTGCGCCATCGCGTCGGTCAACATGGTGATGATCTGGACCGCCGAGCCGTCACAGAACAGCTGGCCCAGGGTCTTCTCATGCCAGGCGATGCCGCGCGCATCGACGGCGGCGATGAAGTCCTTCGGCGTATAGCGACGCAGCGCCGAAAGGCAGAACCGCGGGTTGTCCGACAGGAAGGCCTGCGGCCCGGTGTGGATGTTGGTGAAGTTGCAGCGGCCGCCGCCGGAGATGCGGATCTTCTCACCGGGGGCCCTGGCGTGGTCGAGGATCAGCACCGAGCGTCCGCGACGGCCTGCCTCGACCGCACACATCATGCCGGCAGCACCGGCCCCGACGATCACGACATCAAAGGTCTGCATGGTCAGTCCACGCAGATCGAACGCGGCACACCGCCGATCAGTTCGGTCGTGCAGCCGCAGGGGTCGCTGTCGGCCTCACAAACCCCGCCCTTTGACCCGTCCCCGGTCAGGACGACGCAACGCCCCTCACACTGATCGCCATCGGTGCAGGCCTTGCCGGCGTCCTCATAGGCGACGACGCAGGCCGGGCGCTGCATGCGACAGACCGGCCGGATCGTCCCGCCCCGCGCCGCGCAGGTGACGTCATCGGCACTGGCTGACGATTGCGGAGGTGTCGGCGGTGCGACCGGTGGCGACGAGGGGCCGGCCACCGGCGCACAGGCGGTGAGCAGAAGGAGGGCAAGAAGCGGAAGGATACGCATGACGCAGTCCTACGCCTTCACGCCACGCTCGGCGAGCAGGGCCAGGAGGGTGTCTGCCGCCTTCTCCGAGGGATCGGGCCCGCCCCGCCCCATCACTTCCAGCGCCGCGTTCTGTGCGGCCGTCTGACGGGCCCGCAGGGCCGGGTCGTCGAGCCGCTCGGCGACAGCCGCAGCCAGTCTGTCAGGCGTGCACTCCGCCTGCAGGAATTCCGGCGCAACAAAATCCTTCGCCGCGATGTTGAACATCGTTACCCAGGGCGATTTGAAGATCAGCTTGAGGATCGCGTAGCTGGCCGCGCCGATCCTGTAGGCGACCACCATGGGCGCGCCGGCCAGCGCCAGTTCCGTGGTCACTGTGCCGCTGCAGGCCAGGGCCACCGTACCGGCGACGAAGGCGTCGTCCTTGAGCTGTTCGTCCTCGATGACATGGGCGCGGAAGGGCCATCCGGCGACCTTCGCCCTGACCGACTCCAGCACCGTGCCGGCGGCCGGAATGACCACGTGCAGATCCGGCCGCCCGGCCTTGAGGCGCTTCACCGCCTCCTCGAACACGGGCATTACCAGCTTGATCTCCGCCGGCCGACTGCCGGGCAGCACGAGCAGGATGTCGTCCCCCGCGCCTGCCCCGATAGCAGCGCGCAAACGCGCCGGGTCCGCCCTTGAGAAGTCCTTCGCCAGCGCGGGGTTGCCGACAAAGGTGGTCTTGAGACCCTCCGCCTCGAACCAGGGGGCGTCGAAGCTGTGGATCGACAGCAAGTGATCGACCGACGCGGCGAGCGTCTTCGCCCGCCCCGGCCGTGTCGCCCAGACCTGCGGCCCGACGTATTTGACCAGCGGCAGATCCGGCGACGCCTTGCGCAGCGCCTGGGCCACGCGAAGGGTGAAACCCCAGCTGTCGATCAGCACCGCGACGTCGGGCTTTTCCCGGGCGGCCAGGGCGGCGGTGTCGGCCACGCGCCGGACCACAGTCCTGTAGGCCGCCACGGCTTCAAAGATCCCGAGAATGGAGAGGCTGGCGATGTCGAACGGGCTATCGACGCCCTCGGCCGCCATGCGGCTGCCGCCGACGCCGACGAACCGGACCCCGTCGCCCAGTCGGGCTTTCAGGGCGCGGGCCAGTCCTGCCCCCAGAGCGTCACCCGAGGCCTCGGCGGCCACCAGCATGACGGTCAGGGGTCGGGTCATTCGTCCTTCGCCTCAACGCCGAGGATGAACAGACCAAGGTCATTGGCCATGGCTTCCGTTTCCTCGCGGTTGACGATCAGCAGACGCCCGGCCTCGCCGACGATGCCCGCCAGGCCGGCCTGGGCCGCCCCGCGCACCGTGGTGACGCCGATGGTCGGCAGGTCCACATCGGTCGACTGGATCGGCTTGGGCGCCTTGGCCAGCACCCCGGCCATCCGGCCCGGCGCGCCGCGAACAGCTTCGGGCAGACCGCGAACACGGTGCAGCATGGCGTCGGTGCCCTCCTGGGCCTCCACCGCCAGCACCAGGCCATGGCAGACAACCGCGCCCTGGCCAATATCGAGCCGACCGATCGCCCGCGCAGCGACAAGCGCCCGCTGGATGTCTTCGCCGCAGGATTCCGCCGGAGACACCGTTCCCAGAATTCCAAGCGGCAGGGTCATCGACGCGGCTGCCTCATGGGCGCCTTCGATCGCGAAGCCCTCCTTGCGGAACTCGTCGAGCACGGCGCGCAGCAGGCCGTCATCGCCCTTGCGGCCTGCGGCGATGATCGACGGCAGGGCGGCCATGCCACGGATATCCGGTTTAAGCTTGCCGAAGTCGGGGCGTGCCACGGTCCCGGCGAAACAGACCGCCTCGCACTGTTCCGCTCGCAAAGTCTTGAAAACCTTCCCCAGTTCCGCGAGGCCGATCTCGGCGGAGGGATGGCCAAGCGTGGCCTCGTCGGCAAAGCCCTTCAGGCGGACAACGAAATAGGGCCGGCCCGTGCGGGCGCAACGCGACGCTATCTCGGCCGGCAGGCCTCCGCCCCCGGCGACGATTCCGAGCTTGCGCACGGTCAGACCTCGCGCTCGGGGAGGCACAGCGGCCGCGTGGCGTCATCCCGGATGAAGGCCACGATTTCCATGATTTCCGGGACATCGGGATAGGCTTCGGTGACGTCGTCGAGGCGCTCCTGAAACGTGCCCTCGTCGGCGAACAGCAGACGGTAGGCCGCGCGCAGGGTGGCGATCTGCTCACGCGTGAAATTCCGCCGTTTCAGGCCGATCAGGTTCAGGCCCTCGAGGTGGGCGTGGTTGCCCCAGACCGAGCCGTAGGGAATGACGTCCTTGGTGACGATCCCGCCGCCGCCGACGAAGGCATACCGGCCAATGCGGGTGAACTGGTGGATCGCCGCAAGTCCGCCGAGGAAAACGAAGTCGTTGACCGTCACGTGGCCACCGACCGCCACGCTGGGCGCCATGGTGACCTTGTCGCCGATCACGCAGTCATGGCCGACATGAACGCTGACCATGAACAGGCCGTCCGAGCCGATCGTCGTGACGCCGCGTCCGACGGCCGTGCCCGCATGGACGGTCACATGCTCGCGGAAAACGTTGCGGGCGCCGACAACCACGCGGGTCGGTTCGCCCTTGTGCGCCGAATGCTGCGGCGGTCCGCCGAGGCAGGCGAACGGATGCAGGATGCAGTCCTCGCCGACTTCGGTGACGCCCTCGACGATCGCGTGAGACAGCAGCTTCACGCCCTTCGACAGGGTCGCACCTGGTCCGACAAGGCAGTAGGGACCAATCTCCACGCTGGGGTCGATCTGCGCAGCCTTGTCGACGATGGCCGTGGGATGAATCAGGGTCACGCCGGGTTGTCCGCCTTCATGGCCGAGAACTCGCACTCGGCCGCCAGCTTGCCGTTGACGAGCGCCCGGCCCTTGAACTTGACCACCGGCGCGCGGATTTTCACCACGTCCACATGCAGCTTCAGCACATCGCCGGGGCGCACCGGCAGACGGAAGCGGGCACCGTCCACGGACATGAAGAAGATCGTCGTCTTGCTGATGTCGATATCCCAGGACTTGGACATCAGCAGCGCCCCGACCTGGGCCAGGGCCTCGACCACCAGCACGCCCGGCATGACCGGATTGCCGGGGAAATGGCCCGGGAAGTACGGCTCGTTGATCGTCACGCACTTGATGCCGACCAGCGACTCGCTTGGCCTGTACTGCTCTGCGCGGTCGACCAGAAGGAACGGGTAGCGGTGCGGCAGCCGCGCGAGGATCTCGTTGATCTCGATCGTCGGAAGGGATTCTTCGCCGTCACTCATGACCAGTCCTTTTCTTTTCACGGGCCAGGCGGGCCAGCGTCGCCGTCTCTCGCAGCCACATCCGGATTGGCTGGGCCGGGAAGCCGCCCCAGGTCTCGCCGGCCGGAATATCGCGAAACAGCCCACCGCCGGCCGCCAACTGGGCGCCATCGCCGATGGTGACGTGGTCGGCAACCCCGGACTGGCCGCCAAAGGCGCAGCCATCACCGATCGTCACGCTTCCCGAGACCCCCGTGAAGCCCGCCAGAACACAGTTACGCCCGATCCGCACGTTGTGGGCGATGTGCACCATGTTGTCGAGTTTGGTGTTCTCACCCAGCACCGTGTCTTCCCAGGCGCCACGGTCGATGCAGCTGTTCGCGCCGACGGTGACGCCGTCCTGCAGGATAACCCGACCCAGCTGGGGCACGTCGACGACGCCGGCGGTGCCCGCCGTTGCGCCAAAACCGGCCTCCCCGATCCGGACCCCGGCATAGATCTTCACCCGATCACCGAGCAGGGCGAAGCCGATGGTGGCGTTCGCGCCAATCTCGCAGTCGCGGCCAATAGCAACGCCGGGGCCGATGACCGCGCCCGGCGCGATCCGGGTGCCACGACCGATCCTCGCTCCGGCGGAAATCGTGACATTGGGGGCGAGGTGTACGTCGTCCTCGATCTGCGCATCAGGATGAATACGGTCGGCGCCGGCATCGGCAAACCGCGGCGCATGCAGGGCGTTCGCGGCCGCCACCCAGGCGGCCTGCGGCTTCCCGACCACAAGCGCGATACAACCAGCCGGCGCCTCGGCGGCCTGCGCTTCATGGACGAAACAGGCGCCGGCGCGCGTCGCTCGCAGCGCGGCCAGATACTTCCTGTCCCCGAGAAAAGCGACGTCGGCCGGGCCCGCCCGATCCAGAGGAGCCACACCGACGATCCGCCGATCGGACAGGTCCTGACCGGCCACCACTGCACCGGTCAGGCTGGCGATATCCCCCAACGACAGGGGCGCCCTGGTCTCGAAAAATCGCGGGTCAGGCATCATATCCTCGCACAGACCCGCGATAGCGCGAGTCGGCTAGTTCGCGCGCGGCGGCGTAGCGGGCGCGCCGGCCGGCGGGGTGTCCATGCGCTCACGGTTGAAGGTGAAGGACTTGATCTTGGCGTTCAGGCCCGTGACCACCTGACCGGTGATGTCCATGGCCGGATTGCCGAGCAGCACGCCTTCGCCGAGCAGCAACGAACAGTTGCGGGCCTGGTAGACGCTGACCGCGATCGGGTCGAGTTCCTGAAGGACGCGCAGGAGCGCCTTGCGTTCGGTCTGCTGGACCTCGGCCTGACGCAGCTGCTGCTTGCGCTTGAAGGCGTTGAAGCGGACCTGGAGGTTCGCGGCGCGGGCTTCCAGCGCATCGGTCGGACCTGCGGCGCGGGCGGTATCAATCGCCTTGGCTTCGTTCTTGATCGCGGTGTCTTCGGCGGTCAGCTCGGCGTTCACTTCGGCGATGATCTGCTTCATGCGCGCGGCGACATACTTGCCGACTTCCGAGTCCTGCACGGCCTGGTCGCCGTTGTAGGTGCAGACCCCCGGCAGGGCCGGGCCATGACGGACCTGGACGGGCGCGGGCGCCGCCACGGCCGCGACGGGCGGACCGGCCGGACGCGGCGGGGGCGTCTGGGCCGCGACGGCCGAGGCGAAGGCGAGAGCAGCGGCCGCGCCGGCCGCGACCGCGAGGGTCTTGTTGAAGAACATGGAGTCTAGAACCTTGTGGAGGTGGAGAAGCGGAAAGTTTCCGTCTTGTCGTACTCTTCTTTGGCCAGAATTTGGCTAAAGTCGAAGCGAATTGGCCCCATCGGCGACCGCCAGAAGATCGACAGGCCGGCAGAAGCGCGCAATCCGATATCATCCTTGATGCAGGGCGTAACTGTCGTGGTCGAGGTGTCGCAGTCGATAATCTGGCCGAAACGGTCGCGCAGATCCGCGTCGTCGAGCAGACCGACGGTGCCGACATCGGTGAACAGCGAGGCCTTGATGCCATACTGTTCCGGCAGGAAGGTCGGCACGGACAGCTCCAGCGAGCCGATCGCATAGAGCTTGCCGCCGAGGGCGTCCGTGCGGCCGAACGAGGTATCGCGCGGACCGATACCGGCGACCTCGAAGCCGCGGAAGCTGTTGCCGCCCTTGTAGAAGCGATCGTTGATGCGGATGTTGTCGCCGTGCCAGCCGTCGATGTAGCCGAAGTTGCCGGTCGCGCTGAGAACAAAGTCCTTGTTGAAACCGTAGTACCAGCCGCCGCTCGCCTCGGTCTTCAGGTAGTTCACATCGCCGCCCAGACCGGCGAGGTCCTGGTTCAGCTCGATGAAATAGCCGCGGGTCGGCTTCAGCAGGTCGTTCCGGCGGTCGAGTCGGACCGTGTAGCCGATCAGCGAGGTCACGTTGGAGCCGCGCTGCGCGCAGAGCGCCGGCGAGACCACTTCCTGACCAACGATGCAGTAGGAGTCGTCCACCACCACGTCGTCGGTGCGCAGGGTGTACCGCAGTCCCATCGAGGCATTGGTCGTCAGCGGGAAGCCCAGCCGCAAGCCCATGCCGGTCGAGGCGGTGTCGAAAGCGGTCTGCTGGCTGAAGTCGTACTTGTACGAATAGATGTCGATACCGGCGCGCAGGTCGCGGCCGAGAAAGCGCGGTTCGGTGAACGAGAAGTCGATCTGCTGGCGCAGCGAACCGACCGACACCCGGGCCCGGACGTTCTGGCCTCGGCCGCGGAAGTTCCGCTCGCTGATGCCGAGATCGAGAATCAACTGGTCAACCGAGCTGTAGCCCGCGCTGAAGGACAACTCGCCCGTCGGCTGCTCTTCGACCTGCACCCGCAGGGTCGTGCGATCCGGCACGCCGCTGGGGACTTCCTCGATCGTCACGTCCTTGAAGAAGCCAAGGCCGCGGATCTGCTGACGCGAACGATCGACGAGCACGCGGTTGTAGGCGTCGCCCTCGGTGACGTTCATCTCGCGACGGACGACATAGTCGAGCGTGCGGGTGTTGCCGACGATGTCGATGCGGTCGATGTAGACGCGCGGGCCTTCCTTGACGGCGAAGACCACGTCAACGGTGCGCGTTTCCCGGTTGGGAATGTAACGCGGACGGACATCGACGAAGGCGAAGCCGGCCGCACCGGCGGCGAAGGTCAGCGAGTCCGTCGCCTGCTCAATCAGCTCGTCCTGGTAGATCTGGCCCGAGCGGATCGGCAGGAGCTGCTGCAGCACGGTGCCGTCCAGCTTCTTCAGCTCGGTCTCGACCGTCAGCTTGCCGAACTTGTACTTCTGGCCTTCCTCGATCGTGTAGGTGACCACGAAGCCGTTGCGCTCGGGGGAGAGCTCGGCCACCGCCGAGATGACCCGGAAGTCGTAGTAGCCCTTGTTGCGGTAGAACTTCCGCAGCTGCTCCTTGTCGTACTCGATCCGGTCAGGGTCGTAGTTGTCGTTGCTCGACAGGAATTTGTACCAGTGGGACTCCTCGGTGACGATCACGTCAGCCAGGTCGCCGTCGGAGAACGCCACGTTGCCCAGGATGTTGACGTCGAGAACGCCGCTCTTCGGACCTTCGCTGATCTCGAAGATCAGGTCGATGCGCTTCTGCGGCAGCTCGACAACCTTGGGCGTCACGGTCACGCCGATGCGGCCGGACTTGCGATAGAGTTCGATCAGGCGCTGGACGTCGGACTGAACCTTGGCGCGGGTGAAGATGCCGCGCGGGCGGATCGTCACTTCCTCGCGCAGCTTGTCTTCCTTGAGCGCCGAGTTGCCCTCGAAGATCACGCGGTTGATGATCGGGTTCTCGACCACACGCACGATCAGGTCGCCGTTGGGCTGGAGGTCGATCTTCACGTCCGCGAACAGGTCGGTGCGGAACAGCGTCTTCAGCGCGACGTCGATCCGCGCAGAGTCGGCCACGTCCCCGGCCTGGATCGGCAGGTAGGAGATAACGGTTCCCGCTTCGATGCGTTCATTGCCCTGGACGAGGACGCGCTGGACCACCCCCTGCTCGGCCTGGGCATAGGCCGCGGTCGGGGCGGTGAGCGCCGTCGTCCCCAGAAGGATCGCAGCGAGGGTAACAATCGCAGCGCTGTGCGCACGAGCATGCTTCATATGGTCTGCCATCGGCGGTCGGCGGGTGCTCACGAGAACAGACCACCAAGGAAATTGAACACGTTGTAGCGCTGCAGGTCGTTCCAGACCGCGAACAGCATGAATCCCAACAGCAAGGCAAGACCAAGGCGGTATCCCACCGCCTGGACTTTTGCCGCCAGTGGCCTGCGCGCAACGGCTTCATACGCGTAAAACACCAGATGTCCGCCATCCAGAACGGGGATCGGCAGCAGATTCAGGAAGCCCACGCTGACCGAAAGAATCGCTGACAGCTGCAGAAGCGCTACAAAGGACCCGAAAACGCCCATCGCCGGGTTGGGCGCGCCCTCGGCGCCGGCCTTGGCTACGGCGTCCGACGCCGCTGCGATGCCGATAAACCCGCCGAGCTGGTCGGCGGGCACCTGCCCTCGCACCAGACGGCCCAGATAGTAGAATGTCGTCGACAGCACGTCCCAGGTCTTGCCCGCGCCCGCCGCCACCGCCTCGATCGGCCCGTAACGGACCCGCCGGGTGTCTTCGGCGGTCGCCTGGTGGCTTAGGCCCAGAACGCCGATCTTCTGGCGCGCTCCGGTGGGATCGACGACTTCCTTGAGCGCGGGTGTCGCGACGAGCTCAAGCTCGCGACCCGCACGCTCGACCGTGAATACGATCGGCACATTGGCGCGCACGACGGTGTGACGGACGATGTCCTGGAAGTCCTGCACGGCCTGGCCGTCGGCCTTGGTGATGATATCGCCGGCGACGAAGCCGGCCTTCTGCCCCGCCCCGCCCGGGGTGACCTCGGTCACGCGTGGCGTGCTGCGCACTTCGCCGAACACACCCAGCAGCAGCGCGAACAGCGCGATGGCCAGGATGAAATTGGCGACCGGACCGGCGACGGTAATGATCGCCCGCTGCCAGACCGGCTTGAAATGGAAGAACTTCTGCAAGGCCTCGGGATCGTTGTGCTCGAGGATCTTCGCTTTCATCTCCGCCAGGTCGTCGTGGTCCGGCACGCTGGCGGCGTTGTCATCGCCGGCGAAACGGACGTAGCCGCCCAGCGGAATCCAGCCGATCCGCCACTCAACGCCGTGCTTGTCGCGCCATTTGAAGATCGCCCGGCCGAAACCCACGGAGAAGCTGTCGATCACGGTGCCAAAGGACCGGGCCGCCCAGTAATGTCCCAGCTCGTGAATCGTGACCACCAGGGTCAGCACGAACAGGAACGGCAGGATCCAGGACACGAGGTCAGGCAAGCCGGCTACTCCATTACAGTCAGTGGAAGGCTGGACGCTGCGAAACCGCTTCCGCCGCAACCCGGCGCGCGCTCGCATCGACCATCATCGCGCCCTCAAGCGCGCCGTCCCCCACACCGGCGTCCAGATCCCCCAGCCCGTTCATGCGGGAGAGGGTATCGGAAACCAGCGGGGCAATATCGAGAAAGCCGATCTTGCGGTCAAGGAAAGCCGCCACGGCGATCTCGTTGGCCGCGTTCATCGCCGCCGGCGCACCGCCTCCGGCCTTGAGGGCAGCCCGGGCGATATCGATCGCCGGGAACTTCTCCGAATCCGGCGCCTCGAAGGTCAGTTGCCCCATGGCGGCCAGATCCAGCTTCGGCGCCGGCCAGGGCAGACGGTCCGGCCAGGCGAATGCGCAGGCGATCGGGCTGCGCATGTCCGGCGGCCCGAGCTGGGCCAGGGTCGAACCGTCTTCATATTCGACCATGCTGTGGATCACCGACTGGGGATGGATGAGCACATCGATGCGCTCCGCGGGCGTGGAGAAGAGGTACGAGGCCTCGATCATCTCGAGCCCCTTGTTCATCATGGTCGCGGAATCGATCGAAATCTTGGCGCCCATGCTCCAGTTGGGATGGGCGACCGCCTGCTCGGGCGTCGCGGACCGCATCCGATCTCGGGTCCAGGTGCGGAAAGGACCGCCGGACGCCGTCAGGATCAGCCGCGCCACGCGCTGGATGCAGTCGGGCTGCAGCACCTGAAAGATCGCCGAATGCTCGGAATCGACCGGGATCACCCGACCGCCGGCCAGCCGCGAGGCTTCCAGCAGCGCCGGGCCTGCGCAGACAAGACTTTCCTTGTTGGCCAGCGCGATCACCGAGCCCTTGCGGGCCGCGGCCAGGGTCGGGGCGAGGCCCGCAGCGCCGACGATCGCCGACATAACCCAATCAGCGCCCATCGCCGCGGCGTCGGCGATCGCGGCGGCCCCGCCGGCGGCCTGCAGACCGCTCCCGCTGAGCCGCTCGCGCAGTTCACCGAGCTTCGACTCGTCCTCGATGACCACCAGCATCGGCCGCCAACGCAGCGCCTGCCGGGCGAGCAGTTCGACATTGCGGCCCGCGGTGAGGGCGAGGATCTCCACCTCGGCCCCCGATTTCTCGAACAGGTCGAGCGTCGAGACCCCGATCGAGCCGGTCGAGCCCAGGACAACAACCGTGCGACACGTGCTCAAGTGGCCCATCCCCAATGGACAACGATGCGCGCGCCGGCGATGGCAATGCTGGCGAACAGCAGGCCATCGACGCGGTCGAGCAGACCGCCGTGTCCCGGGATGAGATCACCGGAGTCCTTCACGCCAAACCGTCGCTTCAACATCGACTCCCAGAGATCCCCCGCCATGGTCGCAAGGCCTCCCACCAGGCCGAAGATTCCCGCCGTCGGCCAGGACAGATCCAGACCGGCGAAGTGAGCGAAAGCGATCGCGGCCAGCACCGACCCCACGAGTCCGCCTGCAAAGCCTGACCACGTCTTGTTGGGTGAGAACCGCGGCCAGAGCTTCGGGCCCTTCAGCGCACTGCCGACCGCGAAAGCGCAGATATCCGCGGCCCAGGTAATGACGAACAGCAGCAGCATCCAGGCAACGCCCGGCGTCAGGTCCCAGCTCACGCTTTCGCCGGCCGGGTTGCGCAGCCAGACCATCGCGATACAGGCCGGGGCTATATAGACCACGCCGTAGGCCGCATCCGCAGCGCGATCGGCCTTGTGCCGCGTAATGAAGGCCGCGAGCAGGCCGCCGCCGACCATCAGCAACCAGGCGCTGCGATACCAGCCTACGTGCGCCGCGAAGACGGCCGCCAGGACCGCAACCGTGATCGTTACGGCCACCTCGGCCGGCGCCTCCGGCGCGCACATCTTGCCCCACTCGACTGCAAGCAGGCCGATGGCCACCGCGATCATCAGCAGGAACGGCCCGCCGCCATACCAGATCGCGCCCAGCACCGTCGGCACCAGGACAGTGGCGGAAGCGACGCGGATCGCGAGGTTCTTCCAGTCGAAGTCTCTAGCCGGCAGCGAGGACGTCATTGGACGTGGCTCCGCCATAACGCCGCTCACGGGCCCGGTACTCGGCGATCGCCGCCTTGAGATGGTCCGGCCCGTAGTCGGGCCAGTAGACGTCCTGGAACACCAGTTCAGCGTAGGCGCATTCCCAGAGCAGGAAGTTGGAGATGCGTTGTTCCCCGCTGGTGCGGACAATAAGGTCCGGCGCCGGTGCGTCGGCCGTGGAGAGCTGCTTTTCGAACAGCGCCTCGTCGAGGTCCTCGGCTCGTGCCCTGCCCTGCTCGACCTCTTCGGCGAAGCGGCGGGCGGCGTCGGTGATGTCCGCGCGGCCGCCGTAGTTGAACGCCACCTGGAGCAGGAATTTGTTGTTGTGCGCCGTGCGGGCCTCGGCGCGGTCGATGATGGCCAGAATGTCGGGCTTGAGCCCCGAGCGGCGACCGATGATGCGCACGCGGACACCTTCGCGGACCAGGCGCTCCAGGTCGCTTTCCACATAAGCCTTGAGCAGGCTCATCAGCTCGGAGACCTCGGCCATCGGCCTGCGCCAGTTCTCCGTCGAGAAGCCGAACACCGTCAGGGTCGAGACGCCGAGGCCGCCGGCGGCCTCGACCGTCCTCTTGAGGGCCTTCACGCCCTCGCGATGACCGAAGGTGCGTGGCAGGCCGCGCTGTTTGGCCCAGCGCCCGTTGCCATCCATGATGATGGCGACATGCAGCGGCCCGTCCGTCGGCGTCATCGCCACTCCCTCATGTCCGTCGCGCGCCGTCCCCGCAGGACGTACAGCTTAAACCTGCATGATCTCTTGTTCTTTGGTCTTCAGGGTCTCGTCAATGCGCTTGACGCACTCGTCGGTCATCTTCTGGACCTCGCCGTCCATGCGGCGATGCTCGTCCTGGGTGATGGCGGAGTCCTTCTCGGCCTTCTTCAGATCGTCCATGGCGTCGCGGCGCACATTGCGCACGGCGATCTTCTGCTGCTCGGCGTACTTGCCCGCGATCTTGACCAGGTCCTTGCGGCGCTCTTCGGTCAGGGGCGGCACCGGAATGCGCAGGTTCTGGCCCTCGACCACCGGGTTGAAACCCAGACCGGAGTTGCGGATGGCCTTCTCGACCGACACCACCAGCGCGCGGTCCCAGACGCTGACGCTGATCGAGCGCGGCTCAGGAACACTGACCGAACCGACCTGGTTGAGCGGCACGGTGTTGCCGTAGGCCTCGACCATCACCTGGTCGAGCAGGCCGGCGGACGCCCGCCCGGTGCGCAGGCTGCCGAACTCTTCCTTCAGGGCGACGACGGCCTTGTCCATGCGCCCCTTGTAGTTGGCGAGCACGGGTTTCTCGGTGGCGGCCATGTGCAGGCTCCCTCTTCTTCCTATGCAGCTTCGGAGATGACGGTGTGGACGCCCTCGGCGCGCAGCACCTTCATCAGATTGCCCCGCTCGCGGATCGAGAAGACCACGATCGGAATGCCGTTTTCCCGCATCAGGCTGATCGCTGACGCATCCATGACCTTGAGATCGCGGGACAGAACGTCGTGATAGGTCAGCCGGTCAAAGCGTTGAGCGGATTTGTCTTTCTTCGGATCGGCGGTGTAGACGCCGTCCACGCTGGTGCCCTTGAACAGGGCGTCGCAGTTCATCTCGGCCGCGCGGAGCGCCGCGCCGCTGTCGGTGGTGAAGAACGGATTGCCGGTGCCGGCGGCGAAGATCACTACGCGCTTCTTTTCCAGATGGCGTTCGGCGCGACGGCGGATGAGGGGCTCGCAGACGGTCGGCATGGGAATGGCGGACTGCACGCGGGTAGAGACGCCGATGCGCTCGAGCGCGTCCTGCATCGCCAGGGCGTTCATGACGGTCGCCAGCATGCCCATGTAGTCGGCGCTGGCCCGTTCCATGCCCTTGGCCGCGCCCGCCAGGCCGCGGAAGATATTCCCGCCGCCGATAACGAGGCAGAGCTCAACGCCGCTGTCGGCCACCTGCTTCAGGTCCTGCGCAACGGCCTCGACGGTCTCCATGTCGATGCCGAAGGCGGAATCGCCCATCAGCACCTCGCCGGACACCTTCACCAGGATTCGCTTGTAGGTCTTTGTCGGCATGGCTTTCCGGGCAGTTCGCGAGTCAGGGCGTGGAGACCATAGACCAAGGGCGCCCCCGGCGTCAGCCGGGAGCGCCCCCAATCAGGTATTCGGAACGCGGATCAGTTTCCGCCGGTCATCGACGCCACTTCGGCGGCGAAGTCGGTGACTTCCTTTTCCACGCCCTCGCCGAGGGCCAGGCGAACGAAGCCCTGCACCTTCAGCGACGAACCCAGTTCCTTGCCGGTGGCTTCGACCAGCTGCTCGACGGTCTGGTCCGGGTTCATGACGAAGGCCTGCTTCAGCAGCACGACTTCCTCGTAGAACTTGCGGATCCGGCCCTCGACCATCTTCTCGACGACCGACTCGGGCTTGCCCGAGGCCAGCGCCTGTTCGGTGAAGACGGCGCGCTCGCGTTCGACGTTGGCCTGGTCCAGGTCATCGGTCGACAGCGACAGCGGGTTGGTCGCGGCCACGTGCATGGCGATCTTGCGGCCCAGCTCCGTGATGGCCGCCTGGTCTCCGGCGCCCTCGATGGCCACCAGCACGCCAATCTTGCCGAGTTCCGGCGCGACGGCGTTGTGGATGTAGGCGCCGATGGCGCCCTCGGCCACGACGAAGCGCTTCGAACGGCGCACCATCATGTTCTCGCCGATCGTGGCGATCAGCTGGGTGACCATCTCGCCGATGACTTCGCCGTCGGCCGTCTTCGCCGCGGTGATCGCCTCGACGCCGTCGACGTCCAGACCGGCCTTGGCCGTGGACCGTGCGGCGTTCTGGAACAGCTCGTTGCGCGCGACGAAGTCGGTTTCGGCGTTCAGTTCGATGACCGAAGCGGTCATGCCCTTGCCGTCGTTGCGCGTGGCAATGGCCACGAGGCCTTCAGCGGCGGCGCGGTCAGCCTTCTTGGCGGCCTTGGAAAGGCCCTTGGCGCGCAGCCAGTCGATCGACGCTTCCATGTCGCCGTCGTTTTCGACGAGCGCCTTCTTGCAGTCCATCATGCCGACGCCGGTCTTCTCGCGCAGGTCCTTGACCAGCGCAGCGGTGATTTCCGCCATATCGTGTCCTCCTGAGTTGGGACTTATAGGGTCGCGGCCCGGCCTTACGACCGGGCTGCGAAAACGGTGTGACGCCAAGGCTCTCCCGAAGGAGAGCGATCAGCTGGCGGCGGGTTCTTCCGAAACAGCTTCAACAGCTGCTTCGGCCGCCACGGGGGCTTCGGCCGGAGCGGCTTCCGGGGCCGCGACGGCCTCCGGTTCAGCGGGGGCTTCGGCAGCGGCGACGGGGGCAGGCTCCGGCGTCAGCTCTCGGGCGAGCGTCGGCTCGACCGGGGCTTCCGAGGCGCCGATATCGACGCCGCTGGCCACCACGCCGGCGGCCATGCCGTCGAGCACGGAGTCGGCGATCAGGTCGCAGTACAGCTGGATGGCGCGCGCGGCGTCATCGTTGCCCGGGATCGGATAGGTGATGCCGTCGGGGTCGCAGTTGGTGTCCAGGATCGCAATGACCGGGATGTTCAGCTTGCGGGCCTCGAGGATGGCGATCGCTTCCTTGTTCGTGTCGATCACGAACATGATGTCGGGAATGCCGCCCATGTTCTTGATGCCGCCCAGGCTCAGCTCGAGCTTGTCGCGCTCGCGCGTCAGCTGCAGCAGCTCCTTCTTGGTGCGGCCACCGCCTTCACCGTCGAGCACGCCTTCCAGCTCGCGCAGACGCGAGATCGAACCGGAGATGGTGCGCCAGTTGGTCAGGGTGCCGCCGAGCCAGCGGTGGTTCACATAGTACTGGGCGCAGCGCTTGGCGGCCGTGGCCACCGGATCCGAGGCCTGACGCTTGGTGCCGACGAACAGCACGCGACCACCGGCGGCCGCGACTTCGCGGACCTTCACGAGGGCCTGGTGCAGCAGCGGGATCGACTGCGACAGATCGATGATGTGGATGTTCGAGCGCGAGCCGAAGATGTAGCGGTCCATCTTCGGGTTCCAGCGGTGCGTCTGGTGGCCGAAGTGGGCGCCGGCTTCAAGCAGCTGGCGCATGGAGAACTCGGGGAGAGCCATGTGGTCTTGTCCTTTTTCCGGTTATCGCCTCCGCGGACAAACCCCTGGATTTCCAGGGACCGGAACGGACTGATCAGGATTTCTCCCCGACCGGCCCGAACGTCCACGTGCGTGATGAGGCGCGCATGTAGGGGATGGCGGGCGGAAATGCAAGCGGGGGTGCGGTTTCGGGAGCGTCGGAACGGCGGATACTCCCCCCCAATCCGCCTCCCCGGCGAAGGCCGGGGCCCAGATCAAAGAGCGCCATCGTGGATCCAGACGCCAATCGCGCGGCTGGATCTGGATCCCGGCCTTCGCCGGGAAAACGGACCAGAGCTTATCCGGATGCTGATACGCCCTGAAGGCCTTGATGGAATTGGAGCTCCGGGCGGAAACCTTCGTCAAGGACCGCTTCGCCGCCGCGCAGCGGCGGGCCCTGCGGGCCCGTCCTTGACCAGGGTCGCCGCCGGAGCAAGCTGGCCGTCAAGACATCAGGGGGCGGTGCGCCTTGGCCAATGCGCCCAAATCGGCCACTCAAAACCCGCTCATCCTCGCGAAAGCGAGGACCCAGGTGTTTTTGATCCAGCGACTCACCTTTCGGGTCAGCCCGCTGCCTTGTCTGAACCGTGAACCGAAGCACTGAAAAAGCCTGGGTCCTCGCTTTCGCGAGGATGAGCGAAGCGTAGGGGGCTACACGTCCTCCAGGTACGCCACTCCCGGCGCAGTCTTGAGCGCCCCGCGCAGGCTGGCATCGAGCGTGTAGAACCCCGGCAGCTTGACCTCGACCTCGCGGCCACCACCCAGTCCGGCGACGAGCACCACCTCCCCGCCCCGCTGGGACGACGCGACCGAGAGGCGCTTCTTCAGGGCCTCGATCTCCATCGAATGGGGCGAGACATGCACCCGCAGGCTGGCGGCGACCGACTCCATGGCCTTGTCGATCGGTTCGGCGTCGTCGCCGAAGAAGCGCACCTCGCCGTCGCGGGACTTGGCCCGGACCTTGATCGACACCGCCTTGCCCGGCTCGAGGATGTCGCGGCAGCGCTTGAGGGCCTCCGGCGGAAACAGCACCTCGTATTCACCGGTCGGATCGGACAGCGAGACGAAGGCGAACCGCTCGCCGCTCTGCTGGGTGCGCTCCTGCCGGCGGCGGACCATCCCGGCCATGCGGAAGGCCTCGGTCCCTGCT
The DNA here is from genome assembly GCA_903858185.1 of uncultured Caulobacterales bacterium. Classification (GTDB taxonomy): domain Bacteria; phylum Pseudomonadota; class Alphaproteobacteria; order Caulobacterales; family Caulobacteraceae; genus Caulobacter; species Caulobacter lacus. Next base: position 46,644 of record CAIOHT010000094.1, on the reverse strand, counting down.
TCGGCCTGGACGATGGCGTCGCTGAGCATGGTGGTGCGGCGGCGTCGCAGCATCTCGACCATGTCCTCCAGCGGGTGGCCGGTCAGATAGAAGCCGACCGCCGCCAGCTCCTCGTCGAGCCGGCGAATCTGGTCCCAGGGCTCGGTGCGCGGCAGGCGCGGCCGCGAGGCGTCGGGCTGCTCGCCGCCAAACAGGCTGACCTGGGCCGAGGCGCGGTCCGCCGCCAGGCTCTGGCCATGGGCGACCAGCACGTCAGCGGCCTCGACGATCTGCGCGCGATTGGGATGGATGCTGTCGAAGGCCCCGGCGCGGGCAAGGCTTTCCAGCGCCCGCTTGTTGACCTGGCGCGGGTCGACCCGCTCGACGAAGTCGAACAGGTCGCGGAACGGCCCGCCCTCGGCCCGCACGGCGGCGACATGCTCCATCGCCGCGAAGCCGACGTTGCGGACCGCCCCCAGGGCATAGAGCACCTCGCCGTCCTCGACCTCGAAATCGGCGCTGGAGCGGTTGATGTCCGGCGCCCGCACCCTGACCTGGAATTTCCGAGCGTCCTGGTAGAACACCGCCAGCTTGTCGGTATTGCTGAGGTCGAGGCTCATCGAGGCCGCCAGGAACTCGACCGGCGTATTGGCCTTCAGCCAGGCCGTCTGGTAGGCGATGAGCGCATAGGCGGCGGCGTGCGACTTGTTGAAGCCGTAGCCGGCGAACTTCTCGACGTGTTCGAAGATGGCTCCGGCCTTGTCGCCGTCCACCCCACGCTCGATGGCGCCGGAGACGAACCGGGCCTTCTGCTGGTCCATCTCCTCCTTTTTCTTCTTGCCCATCGCCCGGCGCAGCATGTCGGCTTCGCCGAGGCTGTAGCCGGCCAGCACCTGGGCGATGCGCATCACCTGTTCCTGGTAGACGATGACGCCGTAGGTCTCGCTCAGCACCGCCTCGAGGGACGGGTGCATGACGTCCATCGGACGCCGGCCGAACTTGGTGTCGATGAACAGGTCGATGTTGTCCATCGGGCCCGGCCGGTAAAGGGAGATCAGGGCGGTGATCTCCTCGATGCTGCCCGGCCGCATCTTGCGCAGGGTGTCGCGCATGCCCTGGCTTTCCAGCTGGAACACCCCGACGGTCTGACCCGACGACATCAGCTCGTAGGACGCCGCGTCGTCCAGGGCGAGCTTCTCCAGGTCGACCGCCGCCCCGCGCTTGGCCAGGTATTTCACGGCCCGGTCGAGCACCGTCAGCGTCTTGAGACCGAGGAAGTCGAACTTCACCAGCCCCGCCGCCTCGACCCACTTCATGTTGTACTGGGTCGCCGGCAGCTCCGAGCGCGGATCCTTGTAGAGCGGAGTCAGTTCGATCAGCGGCCGGTCGCCGATGACCACGCCCGCAGCGTGGGTCGAGGCATTGCGATAGAGCCCCTCCAGCCGCAGGGCGACCTCGAGACACTGGGCGACCGACGGATCATCGTCGCGCGCCTGACGAAGCCGCGGTTCAAGATTGATCGCCTGGGCCAGGGTCGTGGGGTTGGCCGGATTGTTCGGCACCATCTTGCAGAGCCGGTCTACGAGGCCGAGCGGCAGCTGCATCACCCGGCCGACATCGCGCAGCACGGCGCGCGCCTGCAGGGTGCCGAAGGTGATGATCTGGGCCACGCGCCCGACGCCGTACTTGTCCTGCACATACTCGATCACCTCCTCCCGCCGCTCCTGGCAGAAGTCGATATCGAAGTCGGGCATCGAGACCCGTTCGGGATTGAGGAACCGCTCGAACAGAAGCCCGAACCGCAGGGGGTCCAGTCCGGTGATGGTGAGGGCCCAGGCGACCAGCGAGCCGGCCCCCGAGCCGCGTCCCGGCCCGACCGGAATCCCCTGGGCGTTGGCCCATTTGATGAAGTCCGACACGATCAGGAAGTAGCCGGAGAAGCCCATCGTCTGGATGACGCCGATCTCGCGCTCCAGCCGGGCCCAGTAGTCGGCTTCCGGGGCAGCCAGAACCAGCCCCTCAAGTCGCATGCGCAGACCTTCAGCGGCCTGCCAGGCCAGTTCCGCGTTTTCATCGCGTCCGGCGGAGGTCGGGAAACTGGGGAGGATCGGGTCCCGCTTGCTAACCATGAAGGCGCAGCGACGGGCGATATCGATGCTGTTGTCGCAGGCCTCGGGCAGATCCGAGAACAGCGCCCGCATGTCCGCCGCCGGCTTGAACCAGTGCTCGGCCGTCACCCGCCGCCGCTCGTCCTGGCCGATGAAGGCGCCATCGGAAATGCAGAGCAGCGCATCATGCGCGTCGTACATGTCGCGCTTGGCGAAATAGACGTCGTTGGTCGCCACGAGCGGGACATCGTGCTCGTAGGCCCAGTGCACCAGCCCCGCCTCGGCCGCCGCCTGTTCGGGCAGGCCGTGCCGCTGCAGTTCCACATAGAACCGGTCGCCGAACACCCGGGCCATCTCGGCCAGCGCCGCACCGCCCTCACCGGTCTTGCCGATCGCGAACAGCGGATCGACCGGGCCGTCGGTCCCGCCGCTGAGCAGGATCAGGCCTTCGGCGTGTTCCACAACCCGCGACCAGGCGACACAGGCCTCTGCCACGCCGTCGTTGTCCAGATAGGCGGCGGACGACAGCGCAGAGAGGTTCAGATACCCGGCCTCGTTCTGCGCCAGAAGCACGATGGTCGGGGTCCGCGCCCAGCGGTGCGCCTGCCCCTCGCCGATGCCTGTCACCGGCAGGGCGCAGCCGATCAGCGGTTGAACCCCCGACTCCTTGGCTGTGACGGAAAACTCCAGGGCGCCGAACAGATTGGCCCGGTCGGTCACGGCCACCGCAGGCATGCCCGCAGCTTCCGCCATCTTGCCGACCGCCTCGGCCTTGATCGCGCCCTCGAGCAGGGAATAGGCCGACCGGACCCGCAGATGAACGAAGCCGCCGTCCGCGCTGCCCCCTGCCCTGTCCCGCGCCATGGCGCTATCCCTTCAGATCACTGCGTCCGGCGTTCGGCCGGACGTCGAAACGAGTCACTCCACGGACAATCGCCCGCCCGGCGCTCGCATTCCAGCAGCAAGTCAGGCCACAACGTAGGCGACCGAACACATCATCCAGACAAAGCCGACGACGGAGGCCAAAGCGAGGGATTCACGAGCGATGCGGGCCATTCGAGCCTCCTCATTTCAAGTTGCCCGTTTGTTCTAATTCCCGTTTTGTTCTCCCGTCAAGCGCATTCCGACATTGATGTCCTGGAACAGCGATTGAGGCGCGCCACAATGGGAGACGGCGCCCAATCCGTTCTGCGAAATCACACCACGCGGGGAGACGCTTTCTTCCGACTCGCCGAATTGAGGTCTCCGGCGTTCATCGGCGGCTGGTGCTGGCCGACGATGTCTTCGTGCTCCTCGCGACGCACGACGCCGGTGATGTTCAGGCGTGCGAAGATCTCGGTGGCGCCGAAGCCGCTCTGTGCCTCATCCCAGGTCTCGAAAACGCTGCGGTGCAGACTGTCGGTCTCGCCGGCGTAGACGATCACGGGCGCATCGCCTTTCCAGTGCACATAGATGAAGTTGGCCCCGCCCGGCGGAACCGGGCGCATGTCTTCGAGGGCCTTGTAGCGGTAGAGGTTGCCGGACAGGCCGGCGATGTCGAGATGGCGGGTCAAGGTACGCTCCCAGCCGATGAAACAGGAACAGTCGTAAGACCCCGCGATCTGGGCGAAAGCGCGGCGCTGACGAAAGCGTGAGGGGTGACGGTCTAGAAGCCCGGCGTGCGGGCTTCCAGGTGGCCGTCCTTCAGGGCGAAGACCCGGTCCATATAGCGGGCCAGCTCCATATTGTGAGTCGCGATCAGCGCCGCGACGCCAGTGTCCCTCGCGAGGTCGTAGAGGGCCTGGAAGACGGAGGCCGCCGTGTCCGGATCGAGGTTGCCGGTCGGCTCATCGGCCAGCAGCAGGCGCGGCTGGTTGGTCAGGGCGCGGGCGATGGCGACCCGTTGCTGTTCACCGCCGGACAGCTGACCCGGCTGATGGTGCAGCCGCTCGGCCAGGCCCAGACGGGTCAACAGCACCTCGGCCCGCTCGCCGGCGACCGCGCGCGGTTTCCCGGCGATCATGGCGGGCATGGCGACGTTCTCGATCGCCGAGAACTCCGGCAGCAGATGGTGAAACTGGTAGACGAACCCGATGGTGCCGAGCCGCATCCGGGTGCGCGGCCGGTCGCCCAGCTTCGTGCAGTCCTGACCGGCGACCGTCACCGTGCCGCCGTCGGGCCGCTCCAGCAGGCCGGCGGCATGCAGCAGCGATGACTTGCCCGAACCCGACGGACCAATCAGCCCGACGATCTCGCCGGGCATGACGTCCAGATCGACGCCCTTGAGCACCGGCAGCTGTCCGGCGTCGGTGATGTAGGTGCGGGTCACGCCCCGCAGCGAGAGGACCGGCTCACTCATAACGCAGGGCCTCGACCGGATCGATGCGCGAGGCCCGCCAGGCCGGCGGCAGGGTGGCGATGAAGCTCATGAACAGCGACCAGCCGGTGATGATGCCGACCTCGCGCCACTCGATCTTCGCCGGGACATGGGTCAGGAAGTAGATGTCGGCGTTGAACACGTTGGCGCCGGTGACCCATTCGACGGCCTTCTGGATCGCCTCGATGTTGCTGCAGATGACCACGCCCAGCAGCAGGCCGGCGAAGGTGCCGGCGACGCCGACCGCCGCGCCGGACATGAAGAAGATGCGCATGATCGCCCCCTGCCCCGCTCCCATGGTGCGCAGGATGCCGATGTCGCGGCCCTTGTTCTTCACCAGCATGACCAGGCCAGAGATGATGTTCATGGCCGCGATGGCGACGATGAACATGAGGATCAGCCGCATCGCGGCCCGCTCGACCTGCAGCGCCTCGAAGAAGCTCTGGTTCTTCTGGGTCCAGTCGGTGACGGCCGAACCGGGACCGGCCGCGCCGATCAGCAGCGGCTTGATGTCTTCGACCGCATCGGGGTCATCCAGCATGATCTCGATGGCATCGACGCTGTTGTCGCGGCCAAAGAACAGCTGCGCCTGGGCAAGCGGCATGTAGATGAAGGCCTGGTCGTATTCGCTCATCCCTACCGAAAAGATGCCGCCGATCGTGTAGTCCTTCTGGGTCACACTCGTGCCGAAGGCGGTCGACGACCCGGCAGGCGAGATCAGTGTGACGGAATCGCCGGGGGCGACGCCCAGACTGGCCGCCAGCCGGTCGCCCAGCAGGATCAGGTCGCCGCCGTAGTCGCCCTGGCCGAAGCCGTCGCGCGACCCGGACTTGATGTTGCCTGAGACGATGGTCGTGGCCTTGAGGTCGGCCGGGGTTACGCCCCGGACGATGGCGCCGGCAATCTGGTTGGGGCCCAGCACCATGGCCTGACCCTCGACGACCGGGATCACCTGCTTGACCCCGGGCACGGCCCGCAGGCGGGTAACGATCGCGGTCCTGTCGGGACTGCTGAGCGGTGCGCCGGTGACATAGGCGTGGCCATTGAAGCCGAGGATCCGGTCCAGCAGTTCAGTCCGGAAGCCGTTCATGACGCTCATCACGACGATCAGGACCATGACGGCCAGCGTGATGCCGATGAACGAGATCAGCGAGATCAGCGCCACCCCACCGTGCTTGCGCTTGGCGCGCAGGTAACGGGCGGCGACAGCCCGCTCCCACAGGCCAAACGGCGGCGCGACGGAACCGGCGGGCTGGGTCACGCGGGCGCCTTCGCCGAAAGACCGGCGATCACATCGGCCAGGGGCGCTGTCGAGCGCTCGCCGCTCGCGCGGTTCTTGATCTCGACGTTGCCATCGGCAAGGCCCTTGGGACCGACGATCATCTGCCAGGGCAGACCGATCAGGTCGGCGCGGGCGAACTTGCCGCCGGGCCGCTCGGCGGTGTCGTCATAGAGCACGGCGCGGCCGGCGGCGGTCAGGGCCGCATAGGCCTGCTCGCACGCTGCGTCGCAGGCCTCGTCGCCCGGCCGCAGATTGATCAGGGCGATGTCAAACGGTGAGACGGCCTCGGGCCAGATGATGCCGCCCTCGTCGTGGCTGGCCTCGATGATCGCACCGAGCAGCCGCGAGACGCCGACGCCATAGCTGCCCATGTGGACGTTGACGTCCACGCCGTCGGGACCGGTCACCCGGGCCTTCATCGGCTCGGAGTATTTCTCGCCGAAATAGAAGATGTGGCCGACCTCGATGCCGCGGGCCGACAGCTGCTTGTCGGCGGGCACCGCGGCGAAGGCCGCCTCGTCGTGCATTTCCTCGGTCGCCGCGTAGAGGCCCGTGCGCTGGTCGACCAGTGGCTGCAGGTCGCCGTCCCAGTCGACGTCGGGCCCGGGCGCGCCCATCTCGACCAGATCCTTGTGACAGAACACCTGGCTCTCGCCGGTCTCGGCCAGCACGATGAACTCGTGGCTCAGGTCGCCGCCGATCGGGCCGGTGTCGGCCTTCATCGGTACGGCCTTAAGACCCATGCGGGCAAAGGTGTTCAGATAGGCGATGAACATCCGGTTGTAGGCCTTGCGGGCGTCGGCCTCGTTGAGGTCGAAGCTGTAGGCGTCCTTCATCAGGAACTCGCGGCCGCGCATCACGCCGAAACGCGGACGACGCTCGTCGCGGAACTTCCACTGGATGTTGTAGAGGTTCAGCGGCAGGTCCTTGTAGCTCTTCACATAGGCCCGGAAGATATCGGTCACGACCTCTTCGGCGGTAGGCCCGAACAGCAGGTCGCGCTTGTGGCGGTCGGTGATGCGCAGCATCTCGTCGCCATAGGCTTCGTAACGGCCGCTCTCGCGCCACAGGTCCGCCAGCTGGATGGTCGGCATCAGCAGTTCTACGGCGCCGGCGCGATCCATCTCCTCGCGGACGATCTGCTCGACCTTCTTCAGCACCCGCAGGCCCAGCGGCAGCCAGGCGTAGATGCCCGCCGCTTCCTGACGGATCAGGCCGGCGCGAAGCATCAGCTGGTGCGAAACGATCTGGGCGTCCGAAGGCGCCTCTTTGAGGACAGGCAGGAAGTAGCGCGACAGGCGCATCGGTAACCCCATGAAACGAGCGCCTGACTTACCCTCGCCGGCCCTTCATTGGCAACGCGGGCGGCGAAAAGAAGGCCGCCGGGGTCGCCGGCGGCCTTGCAAGTCATCGTCGGGGAAAAACGCCACGGAGCAAGACCGGCGAACCGGCCTTCCATGAGCCAAGGCTACGCCTGACTGGCGCGCCGCAGAGTGCTGACCGATGGATGGGGCGGGGGCTCGCGACAATCGCCCAAAGTTTGGGCGACGGGAGCGGTCTGTGACACCGGGCGCCGAAACCCTGGGCGCCTGGCCCAACGCGTCATGGCCCGGCTTGTCCGGGCCAGGATGGCCAATGAAGATCGTCAGCTGCTGGGCATCGACGGCAGGGTGATCAAGCCAAACCGGATGACCAGCCAGATCACGCACCAGATCAGCGCGGCCACCCAGGTCGTGGTGATGAACTTGCGCTTGAGGTTGGGATTGACCGGCGCGCCGGGGTCGCCGCCGTCCTTCACCTCGATGCCGGACTCCGCATAGGTGCGGTTGCCGAGTGGCAGCACGGCGAACAGGGTGGTCCACCAGACGGTCAGATAGATGGCGATGCCGGTCGCGATGCCCATCAGTGATGTCCGTCCTTCGGGGTTTCCATGAGCTCGACCAGCATGCCGCCCATGTCCTTGGGGTGCACGAAGATGATCAGTGTGCCGTGGGCGCCGATGCGCGGTTCGCCCAGCACCGTCGCGCCCTTGGCGACGAGGGCGTCGCGCGCCTCGTAGATGTCCTCGACCTCGAAGCAGATGTGATGCTGGCCGCCCTTGGGGTTCTTGGCCAGGAAGCCGTGGATCGGGCTTTTCTCGCCATAGGGCTCGATCAGCTCGATCTGGCTGTTGGGCAGGTTGACGAAGCAGACCCAGACGCCCTGCTCCGGCATCGCCCATTTGTCGGTCCACGACGTCGCGCCCAGCAGGTCACGGTACATGTTGAGCGCCTCGTCGATCGAGGGCGTGGCGACCCCGACGTGGTTTAGCTTGCCGATCATGAAGGGCCTCCGGGTTTGCGTGCCTCGACAGGCGCCTGCGGCGCTGCTCGGCATGACGTAGAACTTGTGACGTCGCTGTCTACGTCATCCTGGGCAGCCTGCGAAGCAGGCCTCGGACTAATCCGGGTGTCGAAGGACGCAAGCTAGATGCGCAGCACCGTCGTCTCGACCACGGGCTTGCGTTCCCAGATCCGGAAGGCACCCTTCTTGACCACCCGGGACAGGGCGCTCTCGACGATCTCGTCGAAGGCGCGCTCCTCGGCCGGGACCTTCTTCACCGCCTGTTCGGCGTCGCGGCACAGGTCGTCGAGCGCCTCGTCCAGCGGGAAGTCGGCGTCGCCGGCGAGGCCGATGGCGCGGATCTGCGGTCCGGAGACGATCCGGCCCTTTCCGTCGAGGGCGATGGTGACCATCAGCACGCCGTTGAAGGCCGCGTGACGGCGCTCCTTCAGGGCATCGCCGTTTTCGGGCGTGACCATACCGCCGTCGATGTACAGCCGACCGGCCGGAACCTCGTCGATGATCTCCGCGCGGCCAGGCGCCAAGCGGACCATATCGCCGTTTCGCGGGCTGACCGTCTGAGGCACCTGCAGGTCGCGGGCGAAGGCCGCGTGTTCGAGCAGGTGGCGTCGCTCGCCGTGGGTCGGCACCGCGATCTGCGGCCGGGCCCAGGCGTACATCTGGGCCAACTCGTCGCGGCACGGGTGGCCGGAGACATGGATGCCCGGATGGTCACGCTCGGTGCAGAGGCGCACGCCACGGTCGGCCAGGCTGTTCTGGAGATTGCGGATCGGCACCTCGTTCCCCGGGATGACGCGCGACGAGAAGATCGCGTGGTCGCCCTTGCCCAGATTGACGTGCGGGTGAGTCCCCGACGCGATCCGCGCCAGCGCCGCCCGCGCCTCGCCCTGGCTGCCGGTGCAGAGGTAGAGGATCTTGTCCTGCGGGAAGTGTTTGGCTTCCTTCTCGTTGATGAACTCCTTCAGCCCGCTCATCAGCCCCACCGAGCGCGCGGCGGCGCTCATTCGGTGCATCGAGCGGCCAACCAGGCAGACCCGCCGGTCGGCGGCCTCGGCGGCGCGGATCACGCTGTCCATCCGCGCGACGTTTGAGGCGAAACAGGCGACTGCCACCCTGCCCGTCAGCGGCTTGATCAGCGCGGCCAGCGCCTTGCGGACATCGGCCTCAGAACCGGCGTGGCCGTCGACAAACACATTGGTGCTGTCGCAGACCATGGCCAGCACGCCCTCGTCGCCGAGCTTGCGGATCGCCTCGTCATCGGTGACGCCGCCAAGCAGCGGATCGGGATCGATCTTCCAGTCGCCGGTGTGCAGCACCGTCCCCAGCGGGGTGCGGATCGCCAGGCCGTTCGGCTCCGGGATCGAATGGGTCAGGGTGATCAGCTCGAGCTCGAACGGCCCCAGCGAGATCTTGCCGCTCAGCGGCACCTCGGTGATGTCGACCTCGTCGAGGATGCCCGCGTCGCGCAGCTTCTCGCGCAGCAGGAAGGCGGTAAACGGCGTGGCGTAGACCGGCGCCTTCAGGCGCGGCCAGAGCCAGGCGACCGCGCCGATGTGATCCTCATGGGCGTGGGTCAGCACGATGCCGAGGATGTCGTCGGCATAGTCCTCGATATAACTGGGGTCCGGCAGGATCACCTCGACACCGGGCGTCGTCTGGTCGCCGAAGGTGATGCCCAGGTCGACGACGATCCACTTGCGATCGTGCTCCGGCCCGTAGCCATAGAGATTGAAGTTCATGCCGATCTCGTTGGACCCGCCCAGGGGCAGGAAGACCAGCTCGTCGTTCTTTCGCGCTTTCATCGGCTGCGCAGATGGGCGTTGCGGCGATGGATTTCCAGCAGGCCCCGGATCGTCAGATCCGGGTCGTAGTGGTCGATCATGTCGGTAGCGCCTTCAAACAGGGAGACGACGCCTCCGGTCGCGACAACGGTCAGGTGTTCACCCCGTTCCGCCTTGATGCGGGCGATCAGCCCCTCGATAAGTCCGATATAGCCCCAGAACACACCCGACTGCATGGCGGTCACGGTATCGGTGCCGACCACGCGGTTGCGTTCGGGCCGCTGGATGGCGATCCGCGGCAGCTTCGCGGCAGCGTCGTGCAATGCCTGCATGGAGAGGTTCACGCCCGGGGCGATGATCCCGCCCTCGAAGCCCCCGTCGGAGGCGACGATATCGAAGGTGGTCGCCGTGCCGCTGTCGATGACAATCAGCGGTCCCGGATAGGCGATGTGGGCGCCCACGGCGTTGACCAGCCGGTCGGCCCCGGCTTCGGACGGCTTGTCGATCCGGACATCCACGCCGAGCTCGGCATTCTCGCCGATGATCAGCGGCTCGACGCCCAGATAGCGGCGCGACAGGTTGCGCAGGTTGAAGATCGACTGCGGCACGACGCTGGAGATGATGCAGCCGCTCAGGCTCTTCATCGTCAGGCTGTTCATCTCGAACAGCTGCGACAGCCAGACGGCGTATTCGTCGGCGGTGCGGGTGCTCTCGGTGGCCGAACGCCACTGGGCGATCCACGACTCGCCGTCATGGACGGCGAACAGGGTGTTGGTATTGCCCTGCTCGATAGCCAGCAGCATTCAGGTAGCTCCGAAAAAGACGTCGCCAGCCGTGATGCGCCGCAGCATGCCGTCTGGCAAGCGCAGACGCAGCGCGCCGTCGGGGTCGAGGCCTTCGGCGATTCCGGCGACCGTTTCATGGCCGAGACGGGCGGTGCAAGCCTCACCCAGCCCGTGCGCCCGGCGGGTCCAGGCCTCGGCAATCGGCGGGAAGCCAGCGGACTGCCAGACCCCGCGCCAGCGCTCGAACGATGCGGACAGGATCGCCAGCGCCTCGAGCGGCTTTGGTGGTTGCACCGTCATATGATCCGCGAAGGCAGTCGCGGGGCGCTCGGACGCTTCCGGTGGCGTGGCGAGGTTCACACCGACACCGACGGCGACCCACAGGCCGTCGCCGTGTTGGCCGGACTCCACCAGAATGCCGCTGGTCTTGCGGCCGGCGATCATAGGGTCGTTGGGCCACTTTAGCGTGACCAGCGAGGACGGCACGAAAGCGTCCGCCAGATCCGCGACCGCGAGGGCGGCGACAAAGCTGATCTGGGCGGCCTCGGCCGGCGGACGGTCGGTGACGAACAGCAGGGTGGCGGCGAGGTTGCCCTGCCCGGTCTCCCAGGTGCGGCCGCGGCGACCGCGGCCGGCTGTCTGGCGGGCGGCGGTGATCCACAGGGGGCCGATCTCCCCGGCCTCGGCGCGGCGACGCGCCTCGGCGTTGGTGGAATCGATCTCGTCCAGCGCTTCGATGCGCGGCGTGGTCACGTCAGCCGAAGGCGGCAGCGGCAGCGAGCGCCGCTTGCTCGAGCCAGCCCAGCGCGAACAGGGCGACCGGGAACGAGAACAGCGCGGCGACAATGGCAACGGTCTTCGCCGTCACCGGAGGCGCCTCGACCTCGCCGGTCGGAGCGTCGAACCACATGACCTTCAGGAGGCGCAGGTAGTAGACGGCCGCCACGACGCTGCCGAGCAGGCCAAGCACCGCCGGCCAGACCAGATCCCCGCCAAGCGCCGCCTTGAACACGAAATACTTGGCGAAGAAGCCACTGAACGGCGGCAGACCGAGCGCAGAGAGCGCGAAGGCCGTCATGGCAAGGGCGATGCCGGGCTGTTGCCGGACAAGGCCCGCCATGTCCTCGATCGTCTCCATCGGCTTGCCGTTGCGCTGCAGCGCGCTGAGGCAGGCGAAGAAGCCGGTCACGTCGACCAGGTAGAGCACCATGAACAGCAGCATGGCCTGGATGCCGGCCTCACCGCCCGCGGCCAGACCCAGCAGGGCGTAGCCGATGTTGGCGATCGAGCTGTAGGCCCACAGACGCTTCAGGTTCTTCTGGGCCAGACCGGCGAACGCGCCAACGAATACCGACAACAGGGCGACGATGACGATCACCTGCTGCCATTGGCCGATGGCGGCGCCGAAACCCTCCGACAGGACGCGGGCCAGCAGCAGCATGGCGGCGATCTTCGGAGCGCCGGCGAAGAAACCGACGACCGGGGTCGGGGCGCCTTCGTAGACATCCGGCGTCCACATGTGGAACGGCGCGGCGGAGACCTTGAACGCCAGGCCGCAGATCAGGAACACCAGGCCGAACAGGACGCCCGTGTGCGCCTGGCCGCCCTGGATCGAGGCGGCGATGACGTCGAAGTGGGTCGAACCGGCGAAGCCGTAGATGAGCGACGCGCCATACAGCAGCAGGCCCGAGGACAGCGCCCCGAGCACGAAATACTTCAGGCCCGCTTCGGACGATTTGGCATCGTCGCGGCGGAAAGCGGCCAGCACATACAGGGCCAGCGAACTCAGCTCGATGCCGACGTAGAGCGAGATCAGGTCGCCGGCCGAAGCCATCATGCCCATGCCGAGTGCGGCCAGAAGGATCAGGACCGGGAACTCGAACTTGTCGTCACCGCGCTTGCGCAGCCAGGTCCCGCCCAGCGGGATGGCGATCGCGCTCGCCGCATAGATGGCCACCTTGGCGAAGGTCGACAGGTTGTCGACCACCACGCCGCCGGCGAAGGCCCGGCCGTGGCCGCCTGTCACGGCCGCCGCGCCGGCGACCAGCAGGACCAGCATGCACAGGCCGTCGAACAGGGCGCCGCCCTTGCCGCGGAAGGCGCCCACGAGCAGCAACACCAGGGCGCCGATCGCGAGGATCAGTTCCGGCCGGACGAGATTGAGATCGGCGAGGGTCATGAGCGGCTCACCCGGCGATCGCGGCGCGCCACGCGCCGACCAGGGCGTCGACCGACGCTCCGGTGATGTTGAAGACGATGTCGGGCTGCACGCCGAGGTACAGGGTCGACAGGATCAGCGGCGTGAACACCACCATCTCGCGCCAGTTCAGATCGGTGATCTGGGCCAGCGCCGGATTGGTCATCTCGCCGAAAATGACGCGGCGATAGAGGCTCAGCGCATAGACCGCCGACAGGATCACCCCGGTCGCCGCGAACAGCGCCGTCCAGGTCGAGGCGCCGTAGGCGCCCGCCATGGTCAGGATCTCGCCGACGAAGCCGCTGGTGCCGGGCAGGCCGACATTGCCCATCGTGAACAGCATGAAGACGGCCGCGTAGAACGGCATCCGGTGCACCAGACCGCCATAGAAGGCGATCTCGCGGGTATGCATCCGGTCGTAGACCACGCCGACGCAAAGGAAGAGCGCGCCGGAGATCACCCCGTGGCTCAGCATCTGGAAGATCGCGCCCTGCTCGCCCTGCACGTTGCCGCTGAAGATGCCCATGGTCACGAAGCCCATGTGGGCGACCGACGAGTAGGCGATCAGCTTCTTGATGTCGGTCTGACGGAAGGCGACCAGCGAGGTGTAGATGATCGCGATCACGCTCATCCCGAAGATCAGCGGCGTAAACAGCTCGCTGGCGTTGGGGAACATCGGCAGGCTGAAGCGCATGAAGCCGTAGCCGCCCATCTTCAGCAGGATGCCGGCCAGGATGACCGAACCCGCCGTGGGCGCCTCGACGTGGGCGTCAGGCAGCCAGGTGTGGACCGGCCACATCGGCATCTTGACCGCGAAGCTGGCGAAGAAGGCGAGCCACAGCCAGGTCTGCAGACCCTCGTCGAACTTGTAGGTCATCAGTTCGGGGATCGAGCTGGTTCCGGAAATGCCGATCATGGCGAGGATCGCCGCCAGCATCAGGACGGAGCCCAGCAGGGTGTAGAGGAAGAACTTGAAGGCCGCATAGACCCGGTTCTTGCCGCCCCAGATGCCGATGATCAGGAACATCGGGACCAGGCCCGCCTCGAAGAACAGGTAGAACAGGACCAGGTCCAGCGCACAGAACACGCCGATGACCAGCGCCTCCAGCACCAGGAAGGCGATCATGTATTCGAGGACGCGTTTCTCGATCGTCGTCCAGCTGGCGATCACGCAGAGCGGCAGCAGGAAGGCGGTCAGCAGGACGAACAGCACCGAGATGCCGTCGACGCCCATCCGGTAGTGGAGCCCCGCGAACCACGGGATCTCCTCCAGGAACTGGAAGCCTGGGTTGGCCGGGTCGAAGTCGAGCACCAGCTTCAGCGACAGGGCGAAGGTGACCAGGGTGGTCACGAGCGCGATCCACTTCCCGGCGGTGTCGCGCGCTTCGCCGGGCTGGCCGACGAACCGCAGCGCCAGGATGGCGGCGACGCCGGCCAGCGGCAGGTAGGTGATCAGGGAAAGAATGCCGGGCATCGGTCAGCCTCCCCGCGAGAAGGCGTAGAGGGCGAACGAGAGCAGACCGGCGACCCCCAGCAGCATGACAAAGGCGTAGTGGTAGACATAACCGCTCTGCAGCCGGCCCGTCCGCTTGCCGACAGCCACGGACACTGCCGCGACGCCGTCGGGACCGAAGCCGTCGATCAGCTTCTGGTCGCCACCTTTCCAGAACAGGTCGCCCAGGAACCGCGCGCCGCGCACGAAGGTGGCGTCATAGAGCTCGTCGAAGAACCACTTGTTGTAGAGGAAGGTCCAGGCCGGACCGCGGTTGGCCGCGATGCGGGCGCCCATGCCCTCCCTGGCGATGTAGACCCACCAGGCGATGGCGAGGCCCGTCATCGAGACGACCAGCGGCGCCCAGATCACCCAGGGCGGCGCGTCATGCATGTCGTGCAGGATGTGGTTGTGCGGACCGTTGACGATCGCGCCCTTCCAGAACTCTTCCTGGTCGTGGCCGACGAAGTACTCGACGAACACATAGCCGGCCGCCAGGGCGCCGACCGCCAGCACCAGCAGCGGAACCAGCATCACCAGCGGGCTCTCGTGCGGCGTATGGGCGTGGCCATGGCCATGCGCGTGATCGTCATGGGCATGGTCGTCGTGGGCATGGTCGTCGTGCGCCGCATGGGCGTCGGCGTGATGGTCGTCATGTTGCGCCCCGGCGACCCACTTCGGCGTGCCGTGGAAGGTCATGAAGGCCAGACGCCAGCTGTAGAAGGCCGTCAGGCCGGCCGCCAGCAGGCTGATCACGAAGGCGAAGTAGGCGAAGCCGTTCTCGCGGCCCGCGGCCCAGGCGGCCTCGATGATGGTGTCCTTGGAATAGAAGCCGGCGAAGCCCAGATCGATGCCCGGGATGCCGAAACCGGTGATCGCCAGGGTGCCGATGGTCATGACCGCATAGGTCACGGGCAGGAACTTCCACAGCCCGCCCATGCGGCGCATGTCCTGCTCGTGGTGCATCCCGTGGATCACCGAACCGGCGCCCAGGAACAGCAGAGCCTTGAAGAAGGCGTGCGTGAACAGGTGGAACATCGCCGCCTGGTAGGCGCCGACCCCGGCCGCGAAGAACATGTAGCCGAGCTGAGAACAGGTCGAATAGGCGATGACCCGCTTGATGTCGTTCTGCGCCAGGCCGACCGTCGCGGCGAACAGGGCGGTAACCGCCCCGATCAGGGTCACCACGTTGCGCGCCACCGGGGCGTACTCGAACATCGGCGACAGCAGGCAGACCATGTAGACGCCGGCGGTGACCATGGTCGCGGCGTGGATCAGCGCCGACACCGGGGTCGGGCCTTCCATCGCGTCCGGCAACCAGGTGTGCAGGAAGAACTGCGCTGACTTGCCCATCGCGCCGATGAACAGCAGCACGCAGGCCAGATCGATCAACGGGTAACTCTGGCCGGCAAACTCCCAGGCCTTGCCGGCGCCGGCGGCGATCATGGGGAACAGTTCGGCGAACTGGATGGTCCCGAACGCCCAGAACACCGTCATGATGCCCAGCGCGAAGCCGAAGTCACCGACCCGGTTGACCACGAAGGCCTTGATCGAGGCGGCGTTGGCCGTCGGCTTCTTGAACCAGAATCCGATCAGCAGGTAGGACGCCAGCCCCACCCCTTCCCAGCCGAAGAACAGCTGCATGAAGTCGGCGGCCGTCACCAGCGCCAGCATGGCGAAGGTGAACAGCGACAGGTAGGCGAAGAAGCGCGGCTTGCTGTCGTCCTCGGCCATGTACCCCCAGCTATAGAGGTGCACGAGGGCGGAGACCGTGGTCACGACCACCAGCATCACGGCGCTCAGGCCGTCGATGCGGATCGCCCAGTTCGACTGGAAGTCGCCGACGTTGATGAACGGCGCCAGCGTGACGGTGAACGGCTCAAGGCTGCCCCAGGTCCACTGGCTGAAAGTGTACCAGCTGAGGCCGCAGGTCAGCAGCAGGAGCCCGGTGGTGACCGCCTGCGAGGCGACATCGCCGATGCGACGGCCGAACAGCCCCGCGATCAGGGCGCCCAGCAGCGGGGCGAAAAGGAGGATGGTGACGAGCTGTTGCAAGGGTCAGCCCTTCATCACGGAGGCGTCGTCCACAGCGATGTCGCCGCGGTTACGGAAGAAGGTCACCAGGATGGCCAGACCGACGGCGGCCTCAGCCGCAGCGACGGTCAGCACGAACATCGCGAAGATCTGCCCGACCACGTCGTGCAGGAAGACGCTGAAGGCGACCAGGTTGATGTTCACCGCCAGCAGGATCAGCTCGATCGACATCAGGATGATGATGACGTTCTTGCGGTTCACGAAGATGCCGAAGACACCGATCGTGAACAGGATCGCCGCGACGGTCAGGTAGTTGGTCAGACCAATCATTCGGAGATCCCCTCGCCGGGCTTGATGTCGACGATCGTCATACCGGTCGCCGGCGTGCGGGCGTTCTGGGCGGCGATGTTCTGACGCTTGACGCCGGGCTTGTGGCGAAGGGTCAGGACGATGGCCCCGATCATCGCCACCAGCAGCACCAGGCCCGCCGCCTGGAAGAAGTAGACGTAGTCGGTATAGAGCACCCGGCCGATGGCCTCGGCGTTGGTGACGTCTGTCCCGCCCGAGGCGTTCGGCGCCGTGGCGCCGCTGGCGGCGCCCTGGCTGGCGACCGTCGTGGCGACTATGATCATCTCGATGGTCAGCAGGCCGGCCACCGCCCCACCGATCGGCAGATAGCGCGAAAAGCCCTCGCGCAGCTGGGTGAAGTCGACGTCGAGCATCATCACGACGAACAGGAACAGCACGGCGACCGCGCCGACGTAAACGACGATCAGCAGCATCGCCAGGAACTCGGCGCCCATGAGGACAAAGAGTCCGGCCCCGCTGAAGAAGGCGGTGATCAGGAACAGCACCGAGTGAACGGGATTGCGCGCGAATACCACGGCCAGGCCGGCCAGGATCGTCGTCGTCGCCAACAGATAGAAGGCTATGGTCGGGAGCGGGATCATCGGAAGGCCGCATCCAGTTCGAGGTTCTTTGCGATCTCGCGCTCCCAGCGGTCGCCGTTATCCAGCAGCCGTTCCTTGTCGTAGTAGAGCTCTTCGCGGGTCTCGGTGGCGTATTCGGTGTTCGGCCCCTCGACGATGGCGTCGACCGGGCAGGCCTCCTGGCACAGGCCGCAGTAGATGCACTTGACCATGTCGATGTCGTAGCGGGTCGTGCGGCGGCTGCCGTCGCCCCGCGGCTCGGCCTCGATGTAAATCGCCTGGGCCGGGCAGACCGCTTCGCACAGCTTGCAGGCGATGCAGCGCTCTTCCCCGTTGGGATAGCGACGCAGGGCATGCTCGCCCCGGAAGCGCGGCGACTGCGGACCGCGCTCGTTGGGATAGATGACCGTCTTCTTGGGCGCGACCATGTACTTCATGGCCAGCCCGAAGGCGCCCACGAAGTCCAGCAGGGCCGCCCCTTTGATGGCCTGTCCGATGCGCTGCATCATGAGTTGCCGGCCTTCCTGGGCTGGATTTCGCAGATGTAGTTGGACATCTGGGCCATATCGCCGCCGTCGTCCTTGGGGCGCACGAAGCCGCCTTCGGAGGCGCATTGCTCCTTGGCGCGACGCATGTCGTCGTAGGTCACCACGCCGCGACCGAGGCTGTAGCTCTCGATCTTCGCCTGCACGCCGGCGCAGGCCGTCAGCAGGAGCACCAGGGCAGCAGGCGCGAGGGTCCGGATCATGCCGCGCCCCCGAACACCCGCCAGGCCGCGACCAGCACCACCGCCACGAGCGTCGTGGGCAGGAAGACCTTCCAGCCCAGCCGCATCAGCTGGTCGTAGCGGTAACGGGGCACGATGGCCTTGGCCATGGCGAACATGAAGAACCAGAAGATGATCTTGGCGAAGAAGATCAGGAAGAGGAAAAAGCTCTGCGCGGTGGCCGGCCAGCTCTCGAGGAACGGCGTCGGGAAGCCCGGATTCCAGCCGCCGAAGAACAGGATCGAGATCATCGCGCACATCAGGACGATGTTGGCGTACTCGCCGATCATGAACAGCAGGTAGGGCGTGGAGCTGTATTCGACCTGGTAGCCGGCCACGAGTTCGGACTCGGCCTCGGGCAGGTCGAACGGCGGCCGGTTCGTCTCGGCCAGGGCCGAGATGTAGAAGATCACCATCATGGGGATCATCACCAGCGCGATCGGCAGATTGGCCAGGCCGCCGCCGAAGACGTTCCAGTTCCAGATCCAGCCGGCCTGTTTGTCGACCAGCTCGGTGAGGTTCATCGTTCCTGCCAGCAGGATCACCGTGATGATCACGAAGCCGATCGAGACCTCATACGAGACCATCTGCGCCGCCGAGCGCAGCGCGCCCAGGAACGGATATTTCGAGTTGGAGGCCCAGCCTCCCATGATGATGCCGTAGACGCCGAGCGAACTGATCGCCAGCACATAGAGGATGCCGACGTTCAGGTCGGCGATCACCCAGCCCGGGGCCAGCGGGATCACCGCCCAGGCCACGAAGGCCAGGACGAAACTCATCAGCGGCGCCAGCAGGAAGACGGTCTTGTCCGCCCCGGCCGGGATGACGACTTCCTTGAGCACGAACTTGAGGAAGTCGGCGAACGACTGGAACAGGCCGAAGGGCCCGACCACGTTGGGGCCCTTGCGCATCTGGACCCCGGCCCAGATCTTCCGGTCGCCCCAGAGCAGAAACGCCAGGCTGAGCAGAAGCCAGATCAGCACCAGCAGGATCTGACCGACGGCCAGACCGAACCAGAGCCAGGGGGAGAAGGTTTGCTCCGGCACTCGCCTACTCCGCAGCCATCTTGGCCGCGCCGGACGCCAGGGCCGCGCATTCGGCCATGGTCACGCTGGCGCGCGCGATCGGATTGGTCAGGTGGAAGGCCGTCACGGCCGCCGCGAAGGGCTCGTCCGACAGCTTTCCGCCGTCGCCCAGACCCGACAGGTCCGGCGCGGACGGGATCGAGCCTGGCGCGAAGTCGATCTGTCCGAAGGTCGGGTGATCGGCGAACAGCTTGATCCGCAGTTGGTCGAGGCTGTCGTAGGGCAGCTTCGCGCCGAGGTGCTCTGACAGAGCCCGCAGGATCGACCAGTCTTCCTTGGCCTCACCCTTCGGGAATACGGCCCGCTCGCCCATCTGGACCCGGCCCTCGGTGTTCACATAGAGGCCGTTTTTCTCGGTGTAGGCGGCGCCCGGAAGGATCACGTCCGCCTTGTGCGCGCCGCGATCACCGTGGCTGCCCAGATAGACCGTGAAGGCGCCGGCGGCCGAGGCCTCGATCTCGTCGGCGCCGAGCAGGAACAGCACGTCCAGCGCGCCCGGCTTGACCATCTGGCCCGCCGCCATACCACCCTCGCCCGGCAGGAAGCCGAGGTCGAGGCCGCCAGTGCGGGCGGCGGCGGTGTGCAGCACGTTCCAGCCGTTCCAGCCCTCGCGGACGATGTTGAAGCTCTTCGCCAGCCCGGCCAGCGCCTTCAGCACCGCGCCGCCGTCGGCCCGAGCGAGCGCGCCCTGGCCGATGATGACGGCCGGGTTCTTCGCGGCCTTCAGCGCGGCGACGAAGTCGGACTTGCTTTTGGCCAGGCCGGCGATCGAGGCCGGGCCGGCGCCGAGGTAGTCGTAGTCGAAAGTCAGGTCGGCCTGCTGGCCGATCACGCCGAAGCGGGTCTTGCCGCTGATCCACTGCTTGCGGAGGCGGGCGTTGAACACCGGCGCCTCGTGGCGCGGGTTGGTCCCGACCAGCAGCACCACATCGGCCTGCTCGATACCGGCAAGGGTGGTGTTGAACAGCCAGCTTTCGCGCGGCCCGGCGCCGAGCGCGGTCCCGTCCTGGCGGCAGTCGAGGTTCTTCACGCCGAGGCCGCCGAACAGGTCGAGCGCGGCCTTCATCGACTCGGCGTCCTGCAGGTCGCCGGCGATCACGCCGATCTTCTCAGGCGCAGCCGCCTTCACCTTGGCGGCGACGGCGGCGAACGCCTCGCCCCAGGTGGCGGGGCTGAGCTTGCCGTTGACGCGCACGTACGGCCGGTCGAGGCGCTGGCGGCCGAGACCGTCGACGGCGTAGCGGCTCTTGTCGCTGAGCCACTCCTCGTTGATGTCCTCGTTGATCCGCGGCAGGGCGCGCATCACCTGGGCGCCGCGGCTGTCGATGCGGACCGCGCTTCCGAGCGCATCCATCACGTCGACGCTCTGGGTCTTCTTCAGTTCCCAGGGGCGGTAGTTGAACGTCCAGGGCTTGTGGGTCAGGGCGCCGACCGGGCACAGGTCGTTGACATTGCCCGACAGCTCACTGGTCACGGCCGCGCCCAGATAGGTCGTGATTTCAACGTCTTCGCCGCGCGAGATCAGGCCGATCTCGGGCACGCCCGCCACTTCGGTGATGAACCGCACGCAGCGGGTGCACTGGATGCAGCGCGTCATCACGGTCTTGATGAGCGGGCCCATCTCCTTCTCTTCGACGGCGCGCTTGTTCTCTTCGTAGCGGCTACCGTCGCGGCCATAGCCCATGGCCTGGTCCTGCAGGTCGCACTCACCGCCCTGGTCGCAGATCGGGCAATCCAGCGGGTGGTTGATCAGCAGGAATTCCATCACGCCTTCGCGGGCCTTCTTGACCATCGGCGTGTTGGTGAAGATCTCCTGGTTCTCGGCGGCGGGCAGCGCGCAGGAAGCCTGCGGCTTCGGCGGCCCCGGCTTCACCTCGACCAGACACATGCGGCAGTTGCCGGCGATCGACAGGCGCTCGTGATAGCAGAAGCGCGGAATCTCCTCGCCCGCCAGCTCGGCCACCTGCAGGACCGTCATCCCGGGCTCGAACTCGACCTCGACGCCGTTGACCTTGGCTATGGGCATATGGGCTGCACTACCTGAGCATGGGCGCGCCGACCCCCGTTGGAACGGGAGCCGCGTTGGTGCGCTGTCTCTATCGCTTCACGCCCCGCGTCAACCATTCGGGGGCCTCGAAACGGGGGAAAACGTCGGGGTCAGGGCGCTCTGCGCCGGGATCGACGCCATGAAGCCCAGATCGTGCCCCGGAACGATAAAATCGCCGTCGCGCGCCATGCCCCGCAAACGCGTCAGCGTGGCCAGATAGACCTCGCGGTCCTGAGGGTGCGGCTGCACGCCCAGCGGCTCCAGCGTCTCGCAGAAGTAGCAGGCGTCGCCGGCCAGAACGTCATGCCCCCCTGCCCGTTTGACCCGCAGTGACTGGTGGCCACAGGTGTGGCCCGGCGTGGCGAACAGTTCGCAGCTGCCGTCCCCGAACAGGTCGTGCGACGCGCCGGTCAGAACCCGGCGATGACCCAGTTCGAGCGCCCGGCGGCCCCAGGACTTCGGGTGATCCTCGAGCGCCTGCGCGCATTCGGCGGCCTGGATGTAGAGGTCGGCGTTCGGCAACAGATCGGCCGCCGCCAGGTGGTCGAAATGGCTGTGCGAGGCGACAAGCCTCCCGACCTTCGCCGGGTCGACATCCATGGCCTGAAGCCGCGAGGCGAGATCGTGCCCCGCCGGCAGGCT
The DNA here is from genome assembly GCA_903858185.1 of uncultured Caulobacterales bacterium. Taxonomy (GTDB): domain Bacteria; phylum Pseudomonadota; class Alphaproteobacteria; order Caulobacterales; family Caulobacteraceae; genus Caulobacter; species Caulobacter lacus. The sequence continues at coordinate 24,818 of CAIOHT010000094.1, read as the reverse complement.
GCAGGCGTAGTCGCCGAACAGGGTCCGACCGTCCATGTCGGGCCGCAGGCCGGTGTCAAACACGGCGTGGCCGCGCGTGGGGTGCTCGATCAGGAAGGCCATCACCGGCACCGTGCGCGGCCCGGATAAATCGACCTGGAACACCTCGGCGGGCGCGGTGATGTCGCCGCAGTGGAGGGGGTGGATGCGAATGGTCATTCCGCGCCCTTGCCACAGACCGGGGCAGGCTGATCCAGCGCGTCGGCGATTACCTGCCGCAGCCTGCAGGAATAGCGCTGCTCGTAGGAGCCTTCGGTCTGCAGGAAACGGATCGCCGGGGCGTGACACTTGATCCGTTCCTCGATCAGGAACTCCCAGCGCGGGTCCTTGGGCGCCATCTCCAGGATCTGCTCGGAGGTGGTGATCAGCATGTAGCCGTAGGCGGTGTAGCGGTCCTGATAGGTGCCGCCGGTCTTCGACGCCGGGTCGGGCGTCGACATCAGGGTGTTGAACGCCTTGTCGGTGTTCGGGCAGGCCAGCTCGGGATTGGCGATGGTCACCTGGTTGAAGACGTTCCAGCTGGCGTAGGTCGAATCCATGACCTGGACCTGCCGGGCGACCTTGATCTGGTCGAGGCCGACGTAGACCGCCAGCACTGCGGTCACCGCGGTGATGATGGTCGCGATCCCGCCCAGCACCGACCAGATCGCCGTCGACCGCAGCCAGGAGCGTTCCTCCTTCGGCGCGGCAATCTCGATCTCGACGTCGTTGGCGTCGTCGGCCAAGCGACTACTCCGCTGCGATCAGGCTCGCCCCTTGGACGTGAGGCTTGCCGGCGCGGTAGCTGGTGATGCGGTCCTCGACCTCGTGGCGGAAGTGGCGGAACAGGCCCTGGATCGGCCAGGCCGCCGCGTCACCGAGCGCGCAGATGGTGTGGCCTTCGACCTGGGTGGTGACGTCGAGGAGCATGTCGATCTCCTTCATGTCCGCCTCGCCGGTGACCATCCGCTCCATCACCCGCCACATCCAGCCGGTGCCTTCGCGGCACGGCGTGCACTGGCCGCAGCTCTCGTGCTTGTAGAAGTAGCTCAGCCGGGCAATGGCGCGGATCAGGTCGGTGTCCTTGTCCATGACGATCACCGCAGCAGTGCCGAGGCCGGACTTCAGGGCCGACAGAGCGTCGAAGTCCATGAGCACGTCTTCGGCCTCGTGGGCCGGGATCATGCGGACCGACGAGCCGCCGGGGATCACGGCCTTGAGGTTGCCCCAACCGCCCTTGATGCCGCCGCAGTGGTCCTCGATGAGCTGCTTGAACGGAATGCTCATGGCCTCTTCGACGTTGCAGGGCAGGTTCACGTGCCCGGAAACGCAGAACAGCTTGGTGCCGGTGTTGTTCGGTCGGCCAAAACCTGCGAACCAGCCCGCGCCGCGCCGCAGGATCGTGCCGGCGACGGCGATCGACTCGACGTTGTTGACGGTGGTCGGGCAGCCATAGAGGCCGGCTCCGGCCGGGAACGGGGGCTTCAGGCGCGGCTGGCCCTTCTTGCCCTCGAGGCTTTCCAGCAGCGCGGTTTCCTCGCCGCAGATGTAAGCCCCGCCACCGTGGTGGAGGTAGCAGTCGAAGTCCCAGCCATGGACATTGTTCTTGCCGATCAGCTTCGCCTCGTAGGCCTGCTTGATCGCCGCCTCGAGAATCTCGCGCTCCCGCACGTATTCGCCGCGGATGTAGATGTAGCAGGCGTGCGCCTGCATCGCGAACGAGGCGATCAGGCAGCCTTCGATCAGCAGGTGGGGATCATGGCGCATGATCTCCCGGTCCTTGCAGGTGCCCGGCTCGGACTCGTCGGCGTTCACCACCAGGTAGTGCGGACGGCCGTCCTTCACTTCCTTGGGCATGAACGACCACTTCAGGCCAGTGCCGAAGCCGGCCCCGCCGCGGCCGCGCAGGCCGCTCTGCTTGATGTTGTCGATGATCCACGCCGGACCGGCGTCGATCATGTCCCGGGTGCCGTTCCAGCAGCCGCGCGTCTTCGCCCCTTCGAGGCCCCAGTCCTGGAGCCCGTAAAGGTTGGTGAAGATGCGGTCCTTGTCTTCGAGGATGCCGACCATGGTTCTCTAGGCTTTCGGATCGAAGGGATTGGCGCGGCGCCACGCGGTGCGGCGCCAGATGACATAGATGTACGCGACCCACCCGAGCATGATCAGGCCGTAGCCGACCTGGATCGCGAGATGGGACCAGTCCGGCGCCCACCAGGACGGCGCGACCAGCGCAAACCCGCCCAGGATCAGGAAGAGCCCGGCCAGTCGCTCACGACGATAGAGCCCGCGAAGGGTGTCGATATAGGCGATACGTTTCGCGTTGAGTTCAGCTTCGCCGGTGTCAGACATTCCAGACACCGCTCATCCCGGCCAAGGCCGGGACCCAGGCTTGTTTGCCCATAGCTCCGCCGCCCTGCCCGCTGAGGAAAAAGGCCTGGGTCACGGCCTTCGCCGGGATGAGCGGACAGAGGGAGCTCAAGCCGCCGGTTCCTTCTTCGCCTTCTTCGGCTTTTCAGGAAGGTTGGGAATCTTGATCTTCTTCGCCGCCGACCCGTCGTAGAGCTTCGGATCGAGCAGGGTCTGGATCTTGCCGGCGGGCTCCGAGGCTCCCCGGCCGATGCGCGAGCCGGGCTTGGGCGTCTTGCCGGCCGCGAACTCGTCGAGGATCTGGCCCAGGCTCTCCGGCGTCAGGTCCTCGTAGTAGTAGTCGTTGATCGCGGCCATCGGGGCGTTGGAACAGGCGCCCAGGCACTCGACCTCTTCCCAGCTGAACTTGCCGTCAGCCGAGACGTGGTTCTTCGGGCCGATCCTCTCGTGCAGGACCTTCTTCAGGTCATTGGCGCCGCACAGCATGCAGGGCGTCGTCCCGCACAGCTGGACAAAGGCAACCTTACCAACGGGTTCCAGCTGGAACATCGTGTAGAAGGTCGCCACCTCCAGCACCCGGATCACCGGCATGCCGAGCAGTTCGGCGGTCACGCGGATGGAGGGTTCGGAGACCCAGCCCTCCTGCTTCTGGATCAGCCACAGGATCGGCAGAACGGCCGATTGCTTCCGCTCGGGCGGATATTTGGCGATCCACCACTGGGCCGTCTTCAGCGTGTCCTTGCTGAATTCAAAGCTGGCGGGCTGCTCTTTGGCGAGACGACGGACGGACATGCGTCAGGCTTTCACGAAATCGACGCGGGCGATCTTGCCGTCCGCGATGGTGTAGATGGCGGCGACCTCGAACACGGGACCTTCGGGGCCGCGCGAGACGCGTTCATGGTCGATGACGGTGTTGCCGATGACGATGCGCGCGACGAGCTCGGCGTGATTCTGCGGATACTGGGCGAAGACGCCTTCGTAGCGGGCCCGGTAGGCTTCGATACCGTGCAGGTTCGGCTCACCGTTCAGGTCACAGACGACGATGTCGTCGGCGAAACAGGCGCAGTGTCCGTCCAGGTCCTGGACGTTGTACGAATCGAGCTGCGTCTGGGCGACGGCTTGGGGCGTCACCGGTCGATCTCCCCGAACACGATATCGAGGCTGCCCAGGATCGCGCTGACGTCGGCCAGCATGTGGCCGCGGTTCAGGAAGTCCATGGCCGCGAGATGCGGGAACCCGGGCGCGCGGATCTTGCAGCGGTAGGGCTTGTTGGAGCCGTCGCTGACCAGGAACACGCCGAACTCGCCCTTGGGCGCTTCGACACAGGCATAGACCTCGCCTTCCGGCGTGCGGAAGCCCTCGGTGTAGAGCTTGAAATGATGGATCAGCGCTTCCATCGACGTCTTCATCTCGGCGCGGCGCGGCGGGACGACCTTGTTATCCAGGGTCATCACCGGGCCGGGCGTGCCGCGCAGCATGGCGCAGGCCTGGCGGATGATCTTCGTCGACTCGCGCATCTCCTGCATGCGGCAGAGGTAGCGGTCGTAGCAGTCGCCGTTGACGCCCAGCGGGATGTCGAACTCGAACTCGCTGTATCCCTCGTAGGGCTGGTTGCGGCGCAGGTCCCAGGCAATGCCCGAGCCGCGCACCATCACGCCGGAGAAGCCCCAGTCGATGGCGTCCTGGCGGCTGACCACGCCGATATCGACGTTGCGCTGCTTGAAGATGCGATTGCCGGTGATCAGGGTCTCGATGTCATCGCAGATCTTCGGGAAGGCGATCGCCCAGCGGTCGATGTCCTCGATCAGCGCGTCGGGCAGGTCCTGGTGGACGCCGCCGGGGCGGAAGTAGTTGCTGTGCAGACGAGCGCCGCAGGCGCGCTCGTAGAAGATCATCAGCTTCTCGCGCTCCTCGAAGCCCCAGAGAGGCGGCGTCAGGGCGCCGACGTCCATGGCCTGGGTGGTCACGTTGAGCAGATGGTTCAGAATCCGGCCGATCTCGCTGTAGAGCACGCGGATGATCGAGCCACGTTTCGGCACTTCCACGCCCAGCAGCTTCTCGATCGCCAGGCAGAAGGCGTGCTCCTGGTTCATCGGCGCGACGTAGTCGAGACGGTCGAAGTAGGGGATGTTCTGGAGGTAGGTGCGGGCCTCCATCAGCTTCTCGGTGCCGCGATGCAGCAGGCCGATGTGCGGATCGACCCGCTCCACGACCTCGCCGTCGAGCTCCAGCACCAGGCGCAGCACGCCGTGCGCGGCCGGGTGCTGCGGGCCGAAGTTGATATTGAACTTGCGGACCGGGGTTTCCGGGATCGCCGGAAGGGTCGAGGCGTCGTCGGCCATCAGGCTCGGGCTCCCATGGTGCGTGGTTCGAGACGCTCGGCTGATGCCTCGCTCCTCACCATGACGGATTTTGGGGAATGCCCTCGCTGCGCGTCATCCTGAGGAGCGAGCCTCAAGCGAGCGTCTCGAAGGACGCAGTGATCCACCAGCATCACGACCCCGCCTTGTCGTCGCCCGGCAGGGCGTAGCTGGCGCCCTCCCAGGGCGAAGTGAAGTCGAACTGGCGGAACTCGGCGATCTTCACCGGCTCGTAGACCACCCGCTTCAGCTCGTCGTCGTAGCGAACCTCGACGTAGCCGGTCATCGGGAAGTCTTTCCGCAGCGGATGGCCGTGGAAGCCGTAGTCGGTCAGCAGCCGGCGCAGATCAGGGTGGCCGCTGAAGAAGATGCCGTACATGTCGAACGCCTCGCGCTCGAACCAGTTGGCGGCCGGGAACAGGTCCGCGACGCTGGCCACGGCGGTGTCCTCGTCGGTCTGCACCTTCAGCCGGATGCGGTGGTTCTTCACCAGCGACAGCAGGTGATAGACCACATCGAACCGCAGCGGGCGCTCGGGATAGTCAACGCCGCACAGGTCCACCAGCTGGTGGAAGCGGCAATCGGGATGATCGCGCAGGAAGGTCAGGGCTTCCACCACCCGACCGGCCGGGCCGGTCACGGTGAGCTCGCCGAACGCGATGCTGTAGCTGGTGATCGCGCCGGCGGCGTTGGCGACGATGGCCTGGCCGAGGGCTTCGAGGTCCGTGCTCATCGCTCGATGGTCCCCGTCCGGCGGATCTTCTTCTGCAGCTGCAGCACGCCGTAGACCAGGGCCTCGGCCGTCGGCGGGCAGCCGGGGATGTAGATGTCCACCGGCACCACACGGTCGCATCCGCGCACGACACTGTAGCTGTAGTAGTAGTAGCCGCCGCCGTTGGCGCAGCTGCCCATGCTGATGACGTAGCGGGGCTCGGGCATCTGGTCGTAGACCTTGCGCAGCGCCGGAGCCATCTTGTTGGTCAGGGTGCCGGCGACGATCATCACGTCGCTCTGGCGCGGGCTGGCGCGGGGCGCGAAGCCGTAGCGTTCGAGATCGTAGCGCGGCATCGAGGCCTGCATCATCTCGACCGCGCAGCAGGCGAGGCCGAAGGTCATCCACATCAGCGAGCCGGTGCGCGCCCAGGTGATGAGGTCGTCGGCGGCGGCCGTGACGAAGCCCTTGTCGGCCAGTTGCTGGCTGACGCCGTCGAAGTAGGGGTCATGGAGCCTGGCGTCGTAGCCCTCGACGACCGTACGGCCGCCGGAAAGCGCTGGAACGCCGGCCGGAACGATCACTCCCATTCCAGGGCTCCCTTTTTCCATTCGTAGATGAAGCCCACCGTCAGAACGCCGAGGAAGCCCATCATCGACCAGAAGGCAAAGACGGTCTGGTCATGCGGCAGTTTCATCAGCGAGACGGCCCAGGGAAACAGGAACGCCACTTCCAGGTCGAAGATGATGAACAGGATCGAGACCAGGTAGAACCGGACGTCGAACTTCATCCGCGCGTCGTCGAACGCATTGAACCCGCACTCGTAGGCCGAGAGCTTTTCAGGGTCCGGCGCGGAAGGCGCGGCGACAAGGGCGGCGACGATGAAAATCACGCCGAGGGCCGCCGCGATCCCGAGGAAGATCACGATCGGCAGATACTGGAGGAGAAAGGCGTTCATGGGGGTCCCGCAAAGGAGTCGCGGCCCTTCTAGCCCATGGTCGTGAGGGGTTCAAACGCCGTGTTGCGTCCTTCGACACGCCCGCTGCGCAGGTAGTTCAGGATGACGAAGTCCGGAGCCAGCCTCCCATCGATTGCCCGGCGTCCGTGCGCGTCCCCCTGAGCAGCGCCCATGGGCCCGACCTGTGATCGGCATGGGGACAAGCTCCGCGCGTGTCGAGGGACGGAATGACCGCATAGCTTGTGCAACGCCAGCCATTCCGACAAATTTGACGCGTGCAGGCTTCCGCGACGCCAGCCTTGCAGGCGGCTCTGCCGCGTGCAGACTTCCGTCATGACGGATGCCGCCCCGCCGAAAAAATCGTTCCCACTGCGCGTCCTCGACGCCGTTGAGCGTTTCGGCGACCGGTTGCCGGATCCGGTGTTCATCTTCCTCTGGCTGATCGGCGGCGTCGTCCTTGCCAGCGTGATCTGTTCGGCGCTGGGGGTCAGCGCGACCAACCCGGTGACCAAGGAGGTTCTGGTCGCCCAGAGCCTGCTGGCCCCGGGCAACATCCGCACGCTGCTGACCGAGATGGCCAAGACCTTCACGAGCTTCGCGCCGCTCGGCCTGGTGCTGCTGGTGATGCTGGGCGCAGGGGTCGCCGAGCGGGTCGGCCTGCTCTCCGCCGCCATCGCCGGTCTGGTCAAGGCCAGCCCGAAGGCGATCCTGACCCCGATGGTCCTGCTGATCGGCCTGCTGTCGAACCATGCGGCCGATTCGGGGATCGTGGTTCTGCCGCCCCTCGCCGCGGTGGTGTTCGCCGCCGCCGGCCGCCATCCGATCGCCGGTCTGGCCTGCGCCTACGCCGCGACCATCGCCTCGTTCGCGGGCAATCCCCTGCCCGGCCAGTTCGACGCGCTGATTCTCGGCTTCACGGAGCCTGCCGCGCGGCTGCTCGATCCGACATGGACGGCAAACCTGGCCGGCAACTGGTACTTTACCGCTTCTGGCGCCGTGGTTTTCACCCTGGTCGGCTGGTGGGTCACCGAAAAGGTCGTCGAGCCCCGTCTTGGCCCGTGGAAGCCTGCCGCCGCACCGACGCCGGCCAGCGAAATCGGCCATCCACCCGCCGCGCCGAAGGGCGCATTGATACAGGCCGGCCTGACGGCGCTCGCCGTGGTGGCGGTCTGGGCCGCCCTGGTGCTGGTTCCCGGCGGGCCGTTGCGCGATGCGGCTGCGACCGGTCCGGCGCAGTGGACCCCGTTCTTCCGCTCGCTGGTCTCCGGCTTCTTCCTGGTCTTCCTGCTCAGCGGCTGCGTCTACGGCCTGCGCACCGGCGCCATCCGCAAGGACGCGGACGTCGTGCGGCTGATGTCGGAGTCAATCGCAGCCATGGCGCCTTACATCGTGCTGGCCTTCGTCGCCTCGCACTTCATCGCCATGTTCAACTGGTCGAACCTCGGCGCCATCACGGCGATCAATGGCGCAGATGCGCTGCGGCAGTCAGGCCTGCCACTGGCCTTCATCCTGCTGGGCGTGACCCTGCTCGGCGCCACCCTGGACATGTTCATCTCCTCCGCCTCGGCCAAGTGGGCGGCGCTCGGTCCGGTGCTGGTGCCGATGCTGATGCTGCTGGGCGTCAGTCCGGAGATGACCACAGCTGCTTACCGGATGGGCGATTCGAGCCTGGTGATCGCCTCGCCCATGACGCCCTATTTCATCCTCATCCTCGGCTTCGCCAGGCGCTGGGCGCCCGACATGGGGGTCGGCAGGCTGCTCGCCACGCTGCTTCCGTTCGCCCTGGCGTTTTTCGTCGCAGGCCTTCTGGTGACGGGTCTCTGGGCCGCCTTCGCGCTGGCGACCGGACCCGCGGCGCCGTTTCACTACATCATCCCCTCCTGACCGGTTGACAGGTCAGGGGTGTGGACCTATCAGACGCCCCTCGCCGCGAGGCGGGCGTCTTAGCGGATGTAGCTCAGTTGGTTAGAGCGCCGGCCTGTCACGCCGGAGGTCGCGGGTTCGAGTCCCGTCATTCGCGCCATTTCTCCCTGAAATCAGCACTGTCATAGGCCGGGCGCCTCCGCGACCGGGCCTGTTGCCGTATCCGGCCGTCAGCCTGCCGCGATAACGTCGTCGCGCGACGGCTCCCCGATGCTGGCCGCCCCGTCCCAGCCCGTCCCGCCATCCGCCCGGGAGGCAGCCAGACACGCGAGGCTTCCGGAACGCGGATTATTATTTGAACGCGTTCATTTTATGTGGCATGCAGCGGATCGAACATGCACGGGGGAGCAAGACCATGCGCGCCAAAGCCACGATCGACGAAGCCTTTGCCGGCAAATTCCTCAAGTCAGTCAACACGCCGCTCGACTACGGCGTCTATCATCTGTTCCACGACTGGTGGGCCGAGGCGCCGCAGGAGGCGATTGACGCCTACAGCCGGGAACTGGCGGCGATCGCCGAGGCGCAGCCCCTGTTGCAGGAACGGTTCATTTCCGAACCGCTGTCGCTGGAGCGACTGGCCGCCTGTGCGCCAGGCACGCTCGGCCACGCCTATCGGGCCTTCATCCTGGAGAACAAACTCGAACAGAACCTGGGTCGCAACTACCGCCTGTTCAACGAGGAACTCAGCCAGTCCGGCAAGCTGGACCGGCTGCCGCCGGACCTGAGCTACATGATGGTGCGCGGATTCCAGATCCACGACTTCCTGCATGTTCTGACCGGCTACGAGGCCACGCACTACGGCGAACTGGCCCTTGCGGCCTTCTACCTCGCGCAGCTGCGGTTTCCGTACCACGCCATGCGAGTCGCCGTGACCACGGCGCACATGGCCTTCCTGCGTCCGGGGATGATCACCGAGGCGATGGACGCCTTCGTTGACGGCTGGAGCTATGGACGCAGCGCCCGCAACCTCAACTTCGAACGCTGGGAGGATGAACTGGATACGCCTCTCGAGGTCCTGCGAGCGAGGATGAACCTGGTCCGGCACGCGCGGGCCGCCTGAACGCACTGATGCCCCGCAAGCCGGCGACCGAAGAGCAGCGCGAAGCCTCGCGCAGACAGCTGCAGGCAGCCGCCTCAAGCCTGTATGCGGATGTGGGAGCCAGCGGCGTCTCGGCGCGCGCGATCGCCGACCGCGCCGGGGTCAGCGTCGGAACCATCTACAGCTACTTCGGAAGCCTCCAGGGGCTGATGCAGTCCCTCTGGATGCAGCCGCTCGAACGGATCAACGCCCGACTGACCCTGATCGCCCGGGCCGCCACCGATCCGGTCGAGCGAATCCGCAAGTTGCTCGAAGCCTACGTCGAGGTGGCGACAGGTGCGCCTGAGCTGTTCCGGGGAGCCTTCCTGTTCGTGCGTCCGGAGTCACTCGAAAAGCCGCCGAGAGCCGCCCCGGACACCGCCGTCTTCTATGCTCTGCTGATCGCGGCGATCGCGGAAGGCCAGGCCGAAGGCCGCGTGCGCGCCGGCGACCCGGGGCAGCTGGCCCAGCTGGCATGGGCGGCCGTTCACGGCAGCCTGGCCTTGCCCGTCAACTTCGACCGGCTGGCCCTGGAGACAGGCCAGACGATCGCCGCCGCCATGATACCGGTCATTGTCGACAGCCTGGCGCCGTCGGGGGCGACCGGGTCAGCGCTGTGAATCGCCCTCGGCGCGCCTATGGACCCCCCGTCGCAGGGGACCCATCCTCGATGGTTAAAGCCCTCGATTCGAAAGCAGGCGATTGCTCAAGACCCTCAACATCCGCCTTCGCAGTAGCCGCACCCTGTTCGGGCGGATGCGCGAGCGGTTGCGTGGCGTCGATTGGGTCGCCCATCGCCAGCAGTATGCTGCCCTGCCCTGGCGCCAGGGCAGGGACGGCGTCGAGATCCTGATGATCACGTCGCGGGAAACCCGGCGCTGGGTCATTCCCAAGGGCTGGCCGATGATCAACCTCGCCGCCCACGACGCCGCCGCCCTGGAGGCCTGGGAAGAAGCCGGCGTGCGGGGCAAGGTCGACGCCCTCCCGGTTGGCGTCTTCCGCTACCGCAAGCGCATGAAGTCGGGCCCGCCGCAGCGTTGCCGGGTCGATGTCTATCCGCTGGAAGTCTCGGTCGAGGCCAAGGACTGGCCGGAACGGCGCCAGCGCAATCGCCGGTGGCTACCAGCACTCGAAGCGGCCCGAATGGTCGAGGAGATCGAGCTTCGGGCGATTATCGAGGCCTTCGCCGGATCAAAGGGCGGCTAGCGGCCCTCACTGTCCTTCGGGCGCGACACGCCCCGCCGGGCCAGCGCCTCGCGCAGAAGCACCTCGAGCTGCGCGTTGACGCTGCGCAGTTCTGCGGCCGCGAGGCGCTCGACAGCGTCGAGCACCTCGGGCTTCACCCGCAACAGGAAGGCGCGTTTTCCCGGACTGGCCACATCTCACCCGTAGAGGGTGCCGGTGTTCAGCACGGGTTGGGCGTCGCGGTCGCCGCAAAGCACCACGAGCAGGTTCGAGACCATGGTCGCCTTGCGCTCGTCGTCGAGGTGCACCACGCCCCGCTCGCTGAGCTGGTTCAGAGCGCTCTCCACCATGCTGACGGCGCCGATGACGATGGTCCGGCGCGCGGCGAGCACGGCCTCAGCCTGCTGGCGCCGCAGCATGGCGCCGGCGATCTCCGGGGCGTATGCCAGATGCATCAGATGGGTCTCGTCGATGGCGATGCCGGCGACCGCGACCCGCGCCTGGAGATCTTCCTTCAGTTTCTCGCCGACGATTTCGGCGTCCGCGCGCAGGGTCGGCTCCTCGTCCTCGGCGTGGTCGTAGGCATAGTGCCGCGCCGTCTCGCGCAGGGCGGTCTCGATCTGGATGTTGATGAAGGCGACATAGTCGTCGACGTCGAACAGGGCCTGCGCCGAATCCTCGACGCGCCACACGACGTTGGCGGCGATCTCGATCGGATTGCCGCGCTTGTCGTTGACCTTGAGCATCTCGCTGGTGACGTTGCGCACCCGCAGGCTGATCTTCTTGCGGCCGTACCAGGGCAGCACCCAGCGCAGGCCGGTGGTGCGGTCGGTGCCCTTGTAGCTGCCGAACAGGGTGATCGCCGCGCCCTCGTTGGGCTGCAGGGAGTAGAAGCCGGCCATGCCGAAGGAGGCGAGTATGATCAGGATGATGCCGAAAATGCCCTGGGTCGCGCCGCCGAGGCTTTCGATCTTCGTCACCAGCCAGATTCCAACCCCGAGCAAGGCCAGCATGGCCAGCAGGATCAGTCCGCCATTGTTGCCGCCCCCGGGTCGTTCCGTGGTGCGGTTGATGCTTCCATGTTCGGCCATCGGCCCCTCCTGAAATGGTATCAAAGTGATATCACTCTTCGTTGAACTGTCAACGGCCTTGCGGACGCTGCGCCTGCGGTCTAGGCCAGACGTCAGGGGGACCCATGGCGCGATTTCTGTTCACCACCTGGGAAGGCGGCGGTCACGTCCAGCCGATGATGCTGGTCGCCCGCGGCCTGCTGGACCGGGGCCATCAGGTGCTCGTGCTCAGTGACGTCTGCAACGGCCCGGAGGCTGAAGCGCTCGGGCTGCCGTTCCGCCCCTGGCGGCACGCGCCGTCTCGTCCCGACAAGACCGCCGCCAGCGACCTCCTGCGCGACTGGGAAGCCGACAACCCGGCCGAGGGTATCCAGAACCTCTGCGGCCGCCTGATCGCAGGACCGGCCGCGCTCTATGCCCGGGACGTCCTGGAGGCGCTCGATTCGGCAGACTTCGATCTGGTCGTCAGTCAGGAGCTTCTGTTCGGCACAATGATGGCGGCCGAGGCGGCGAAGGTCCCGCTGGCGCTGTTCTGCGCCAATGTCTGGCCGTTCCCGACCCTTGCCGGCATGCCGCCGTTCGGCGCCGGCATGGCGCCGGCCGCGAGCGATCAGGATGTCATGCTCCACCAGATGGTCGGCCAGACCACGCGGATGCTGTTCCAGGCCGGTCTTCCTGACCTGAACGCCGCCCGCGAGGGCCTCGGCCTTCCGCCGCTCGCCGATCTGTTCGGCCAGCTGGAGGTCGCCCGGGGCATTCTGCTGGCCACCAGCCGCAGCTTCGACTTCGCGCCCGATCCACTGGTCGAGCCTTTCGTCTACGTCGGGCCCTACGTGGGCGACCCTGTCGGGTCAGAGAACTGGGACGGTCCCTGGTCGCCACACGACGCCCGCCCTCTGGTGGTGGTGACATCATCCGGCCTGTACGAGGCGCAGGAGGACCTGCTGCGGCGCTGTATCGAAGCGCTCGGCGCCCTGCCCGTCCGCGCCCTGGTCACGCTGGGTCCCACGCTGGATCAGGCGGATTTCACCGCGCCGGGCAATGTGAAGGTGGCGCCGAGCGCCCCGCACGGCGCCCTGTTCGACAAGGCGGTGCTGTTCATCACGCACGGCGGCCACGGCTCAACGATCCGGCCGCTGATGGCGGGCCTTCCCCTGCTGATCCTGCCGGGCTTGCGCGACCAGCGCGACAACGCCATGCGCGTCACTGCCCGCGGGGCGGGACTGATGCTGGAGCGCGACGCCTCGCCGGAAAAGATCGCGGTAGCCGTCACCGGGTTGCTTGAGGACCCCGCCTATCGTGCGGCGGCAGCGGCCCTGGGCGCCGCAATCGCCGCTGACATGGCCGCCCGCGATGCAGAGGGCGTGCTTGAGGCGCTGATCTAGGCCGGCGCCAGCCGGTAGTGGCTGACGCCCCACTCTTCGCCGGCGCGATGACCGAACAGGCCGGCGGTTGCCAGGAAGAACAGCCGCCAGCGACGCCGCCAGAGATCCGCATCCTTGCCATAGACGTCCTTCATGATCCGGCGGACGGCCATGTCATGGCGATCCATGTTGGCCAGCCAGTCCAGCGCGGTCTTCTCGTAGTGTTTGCCGTTCCAGCGCCAGTCGGCCTCGACGGTGAACAGGTCGGAGAAGTCGCGGATCAGGTCATGGCTGGGCATGAAGCCGCCGGTGAAAAAGTACTTCCCAATCCAGTCCGATGGATCTTCGTGCGTGAAGCGGTAGGGGGCTGTCCTGCTGGAAAAGACGTGCAGGAAGAGCCTGCCCTCGGGCTTGAGCCACGACCGCGCGCGGCCGAGCAGCTGATCCCAGTTGGCCATATGCTCGAACATCTCGACCGAAACGATCCGGTCGAACCGGCCCTCGGGCTCGAACAGGTTGGCGTCCTGGGTCACGACCTTGAGGTTGCTCAGACCACGTTCACGCGCCTGGGCCTCGATATGCCGGCGCTGCCCATGCGAGTTGGAGACGGCGGTGATCTTCGCGTTCGGATAGGTCTGGGCCATCCAGAGACTCAGCGACCCCCAGCCGCAACCGAGCTCGAGGATCGTCTGGCCATCGGCCAGTCCGGCATGCTCGCAGGTCTGCGCCAGCGCCCGCACCTCAGCCAGGCCGATCGTGTCTGCCGGCTCGTACAGGCAGCTCGAGTATTTCAGGCGCGGCCCGAGCACGAGGCGGAAGAACTCCGGCGGCAACTCGTAGTGCTGGTCATTGGCGGCGTCGACGTGCTCGGCGATCGGCCGCTGGCGCATGTCGCGGGCGAAGGCCGCCGGCGCATCCTTGGGCAGGGCCAGCAATTCGCGACGCTGCCCTTCCACAAGCCAGGAGATGGCGGCGCGACGCAGGCTGTCCGGCGCGGGCAGGCCCTCGGCGGCATGGATGGCGGCGGCGATCAGGCTCATGGACGGACCTTTCGGGGCGGCAGGGGGACAAAGGCGGAGACGCGGCGCTGGTAGTCTCGCCAGGCATCCCCGCGCGAGCGCAGCATGGCCGCCTCCAGCGGCGGCAGGCCGGAGACCTTGATCAGGAGCAGCAGGATGAAGGCCGGGCCGATCAGCGCGACGAGACCCCAGGAATGCCCGGGACCGATGGCGATCACCGGCCAGGCCAGCCAGACCAGCCACTCGAAGAAATAGTTCGGATGGCGTGACCAGCCCCAAAGGCCGACCTCGCAAATGCCGCCATGGTTGGCCGGATCTCGCTTCCAGCGGGCCAGTTGGGCGTCGGCGAGACCTTCGCCGAGGATCGCGCCGATCATGAGCGCCACGCCGGCCAGGTCCTGCCAGCCCAGTCCGGGCGCCGGATTGCGCGCCGCCGCCAGCACCGCCAGCGCCAGAAGCGCGCCGGCTGCGGCCTGGGTCTGCAGGAAGCTGAACATGCGGCGCTGGAAGTGCGGCGCCCACTGGCGACGGAACGCGGCGTAGCGGGCGTCCTCGCCCGGCGTCCCGCCAACGCGGCGAGCCAGATGCGTTCCGAGGCGCACAGACCAGAGGGCGATGAGCACGGCGCAGAGCCACTGGCGGGGCGAAATCCCGTCCGGGCCAGGCCAGAGCGCATAGACCACGCCGGCCGCGCCTGTGACGAAGGTCCAGCCGACGTCCGTCCAGCCCCCGTTTGAGACCGCCCGCTGGTAGGCCCAGACAAGCATCATGGCCAGCGACAGGCCGAGCGAAACGGACAGGATCAGTGCGATCATGGAAGTGATACGCGCGCCGCGCGACTTTGGATCGGTCCGCCTTCGCCGAGGCCTCGGCAGGATCGCCTCGGCGTCTCACGGCGCGCCCGGGCCGAGGGCGGCTCAGTGCGCGAAGGCTGGTGGGCGGCGAGGGGTTCGAACCCCCGACCCCCTCGGTGTAAACGAGGTGCTCTGACCAGCTGAGCTAGCCGCCCGGTTCTTGCGAACGCCCTGCCCTACAGACGGTTTCGTCGGCTGGCAAATGGAACGCCTCGGCGAGCGGGGCCATCTCAGGGTTGATGCGCCCACGCCCACCCTGCCCGGACCTGTCCAAGGAAGATGTCCCGTCCGGCGCGCAGGCCCGCGCGAGCCTCTTGCGATCCTCCGGTGGCGCGACGATCAACGAAGCGCCTCCGGAGCGCCCTGGTGCCCTCGCCGTACGCTTCGTAGGCGCCCTCGGAACGGCCCAGGTCCAGACGCAGCTTGCCGAGATTGCCGTAGGCGGTGACCAGATTGAGCGGCGGCGGGGCGCCCGGCGTCAGTCTGGCCGCGAAGCCGGCAGTCGAGCGGCTCACCAGCGATTCCGCCTCGGCGGTCTGACCGGCCTTCGCGAGCGCCAGGCCGAGGTTGTTGATCGACGTGAGCGTGTCGGGATGGTCCTCGCCAAGGTCGCGCCGCCGCACATCGAGCACCTGCCTCAGGATCTGCTCGCGTTGCGCGGCATCGCGCACTGGATCGAGCATACCCGCGTAGTTGTTGGCCGCTGTGAGGGTGACCGGATGGGTGTCACCCAGAACCTTCCGGAGTCGGTCCCAGATGTCGCGCTGGAGAACCGCGGCTTCCTCAGGACGGCCTGTTTGATCGACGGCAGCGGCCAGATTGATCGCCGCATGCAGGGTTTCGGGATGATCGTCCCCCAGCGTGGCCTGACGGGCTAACCAGACTCGCCGGAGGATCGGCTCCGCCTCGGCGGGCCGGCCGGCTTCCATCACCGCCGTCCCGACGTTCGAGGCCGCCACCAGGGTCCTGGCGTCGCTCTCCCCGCGCAGCCGCTCGAGCCCTGCCCAGGCCTGACGATAGAGGCCCTCTGCCTCCGACGTGCGTCCCATGTCCGAGAGCACGGCGGCCAGGTTGTTCATTTCTTCCAGCACATTTTCGTCGCGACCGATCTGCCGGTACAGGACGAGCGTCCGCTCGTGCAAAACACGGGCTTCGTCCAGCCGCCCCGCGAGCCGCAGAGTCTGGGCATAGGCGCTGGCGGTCTTGAGGCTCGCGGGATCGCTCTCGCCAAGAACCCGGATTTCCGCCTCAAGGACTGACGCCAGAACGGCGATGGCTTCAGTGTAGCGACCCTGGCGGCTCAGGATGGCGCCGAGATTGATTCCTGCGACCTGGGTCAGCGGCTTGTCGGCGCCCAGGGCTGCCAGCGAGGCTTCGTACAGCTTGCGCATCGGCGCTTCGGCTTCGACATACCGGCCAGCCTCATATAGCGCCTTGCCCTTGTCCAGCAGACCGATCCAGTAGGCTTCCGTGTCTTCGGGCGCGACAGGCGTAGCGGCCCGCGCGCCCCCCGCGATCGGCCCAAGACCCAGAACCAGCGCAATCAACAGGGTGCGCCATACCGTCATGGCTGGTGCGCCCAGGCCCAGCCAACAGCGACCTGGTCGAGAAAGATCCCCCGGTCCAGGCGACGGGCGGCCAGCACCATCTCAGTCGACCCGCTGGCGCGGCGGTCGCCATAGCGCCTCAGCAGTGTCGATGTCGCCGCCACATAAGGCGCCCAGGCCAGGTCCGGTCGTCCCAGCCGCTTCTGCGCCCAGGCCACGTTCACGTACAGGTTCACCACGTCGCGGGATGGCAGCTCTCCGGGCCTCAGGTCGCGCTCGGCCACGGCAAGCCCGTCGGCGTAGAGCTTGAGCGCCGCCGCGTCGTCGCCGGCCACCTGCAGGGCGACGCCGAGGTTGTTCATCACCCGCTGGGTGGCGGGATGAGCGTCGCCTTGCCTTGCCCGACGGATCGCCCAGACCCGCCGAAGGATCGGGACGGCCTCCGCGGCGCGGTTCATCTGCACCAGAAGCATTGCGCCCTTTTCGGCCGCCACCAGCGTATCCGGATGCTGGTCGCCCAGAGTCGCGCGACGCCGGACAAGCACGTCAGAGACTATCTCCATGGCCTCCTGCGGTCGCCGCAGATCGCCCAGCGCATCCGCCAGATTGGCCGCCGAAAGCAGGGTGTCCGGGTGTGCTTCGCCACGCGTGCGCTTCCGGATCATCCAGACTTCGCGATACAGCGCCTCGGCCTCGTCACGCCGCCCCAGCTTGCCAAGGGCGCCCGCCAGGCTGTTCATCGCATTCAGCGTGTCGGGGTGCTCGGCCCCGCGGGTCGCGCGGTACCCGGCCAGGACCTGGCGCAGAAGGACCTCAGCCTCCGCCGGCCGGCCCATCTCGATCAGGCTGACGGCCAGATTGTTCGCCATGCCGAGGGTCCGGGGATGGGTCTCGCCACGGTCTCTCCTGAGTAGGGTCAGGGTCTCGCGTTGCAGGGCTTCGGCCTCGCGGCGGCGACCCAGCGCCGAAAGGGCCATGGACAGGCTTCCAGCGGCCTCAAGGGTGGCGGCTCCGGTTTCACCGGCAACCCGTCGCTGAATCTCCCAGTTCCGCCGCAACAGAACCTCGGCTTCCCTTGCCTGACCATTCGCCAGCAGTCGCAGAGCGAAATTGTTGACCGCCGTCAGAGTGTCGCGATGCTCAGGACCGAGAAACCGGGCCGTATCGTCCATCACTGACTTCATGAGAGTCATCGACTCGGCGCTTCTCCCCAGATCCTCCAGGGCGGACGCCAGATTGCTGCGCGCGACCAGCACGCCCCGTTCGCCAGGCCCTTCCAGCCTCGTCCGCACCTCGACCAGGCGCCGCAGCATGGGCTCCGCTTCGGCCGGTCGCCCGAGTTGCAGGAGCATTTCCGCGAGGTTCGACTCGGCGTTCAGCGTTTTCTGATCGTCCGGTCCGTTGACGCGAACGCGAGCCATCCAGAGCGCTCGTTGCAGGACTTCAGCCTCTGCGACGCGTCCAAGGTCATCGAGGGTTCTCACAAGTCCCGTCATAGCGGTCAGCGTGTCGGGATGGTCGGGTCCCTTGGTCTCCCGAAGGATCACCATGGCCCTTCGAAACCGGGTTTCGGCGGCGGCATAGCGGCCCGCGCGATAGTCCTCCAGCGCCTCCCGGTAGAGCCGGGTCGTCTCGGGCACGGCTGATTCCGGCGCCGGCGCAGCGCCCTGGGCCCAGGCTGCATGGGTGGCAGCCAGCGCAAGAACGCCGGCCAGGATCGCGATGGAAGATCGAATTCGCATCCTGGTTCGCCCTTCCGGCTAGTTTGAGGCCCGTCGTGCCGGGGTCATGATCCGATGACGATCGGGACCAGTGAATTGCCCCGCGCGACCACAAGCCGGAGGGGACCGGTCGCAGCGTCGATAGCCTGCCGGGCGGCGGCGGCGGACGTCACCGGCCTGTCACCGACCGAGATCAGCAAGTCGCCGCGCTGCAGGCCCTTCTGCCCGGCCGGCGATCCATCGACCACCTCGGCGATGAACGCGCCCCTGGCCTCGGCCGGATAGGGGTCGGTCGGGCGCAGGTCCCGGAACGTCAGGCCGACATCGACCCGCGGCGGCGCAGGCCGCGGCTGGACCGGACGCTCGGGCGCAGGCGCGGGCGCGGGAGCCGGCGCGGGCGTCGGGCGGATGGATGACGGCGGACGCGGCGAGTTTCCGCCGTCGATCCTCGGATTGGACTTGGGGCCGGACTCGGCGACCACAATGGTGACTTCGGCCAGTGTGACCTCGACCTTGGCGCGGGTGCGCCCCCGCACATAGTCGAGACGAACC
Source organism: uncultured Caulobacterales bacterium (assembly GCA_903858185.1). Taxonomy (GTDB): domain Bacteria; phylum Pseudomonadota; class Alphaproteobacteria; order Caulobacterales; family Caulobacteraceae; genus Caulobacter; species Caulobacter lacus. Next base: position 6,090 of record CAIOHT010000094.1, on the reverse strand, counting down.
CGGCTGCCGGCCTCGGCGACGCCGATCGCCGCGCGCAGGCTGGCGTCGTTGAGCACCGGTCGTCCGTTCGCCGAGACGATAATGTCGCCCGGGCGAAGGCCGGCGCGGTCGGCGGCCGAGCCGGCCTCGACCGCATCCAGGACGGCGCCGCGAGCATCGGCCAGACCCGCGACATCGGCCTGTTCCTGGGTCACGCGGCCGGCGCGGACGCCGAGGGTGCCGCGCTTGACGCGCCCATAGCGTTCGATCTGGTTGGCGACAGCCATCGCGATGCGGGTCGGCACGACAAAGCCGATCCCGACGTTGCCCCCGCCACCGCGCGACAGGATCGCGGTGTTCACACCGATCAGCCGTCCCCGACTGTCGAGCAGCGGGCCGCCGGAGTTACCGCTGTTGATGGGCGCGTCCGTCTGGATGTAATCCTGAATGCCCTCCCCGCTCGACCGGCCGACTGCCGAGACAATGCCCATGGTGACGGTCTGGTCGAGACCCAGCGGGTAACCGACGGCGAAGCTGAGATCACCGACTCGGATCTCGTCGGAGTCGGCGACCTCAATGGCGCGCAGCCCGGGAGCCTTGACGCGCAGGACGGCGATGTCGGTCTCGGGATCAGCGCCGACGAGCGTCGCCTCCGCCGAACGGCCATTGAGGAACTCGATGCGGTAGGCGACCGCGTCCTTGACCACGTGGTGATTGGTCAGGATGAGGCCTTCAGCCGCGTTATAGATCACGCCCGAACCGTTTCCGGTCACCTGACGCCGGCCGCCCGTCCCGTTGGCCAGGGTCACGACGCGCACGACTGAAGCCAGCGAGGTGCCGATCTGGGGCTGGAAGGTCAGCACACCGCGCCGGGGATCGAGAATGGCGCCGACAGAGGTCGGGACGCTCTGCGCCAGCGCGGCGTTGGCGACCAACGCAAGGCTGACACCCGCGATCAGAAAAGCCCTGACACCCGCCACGTCGCACCCCTTGCTTCAGAAAACATCGTATTGCCGACTAGCAGCGCCGTCAGACTACCGCCAGTCACCCCGTTTGCGACCTGTCGAAACCTTACGCCGGTGAACGTCAGAAAACGTCAGTGGCGAGCGCACCGGCCCGCGAGCATCACGGTGGCCTGTTCAACCGGGGAACCACCTGTGCCGCCCAGCCTCCGCCTGCCGCTGCTCGCGCTCCTCTTCAGTCTGTTCGCCGCGCCGGCCCTGGCCGGACCGGCGACGATGACCCGCCAGCTGGCTGTAACGGTCCAGATCGAGGTCGAGCGCGCGGCGACTTCCGACGTGTTCTCCGAAGGACCGGTGGACCGGGGCGCCGGCTGGCGTCCGGGCCAGGTGTCCGGTCGCGGTGGCGGCAGCGGCTTTATCTTCGACGCAATCGGCCTTGTCGCCACCAATGCCCATGTCGTTTCCGGCGCGACCAGGGTCACCGTCCATCTCCGCGATGGCCGCCTGCTGCCGGCCCGGATCGTCGGCCTGGATCCGACGCTCGACCTGGCGGTCCTGCAGATCGAGGCCGGCGCGCCGCTGCCCGCCGTCACCTTCGGCGACAGCCGGCAAGCGCGCGAGGGCGACCCTGTCTGGGCGGTCGGCGCGCCCATGGGCTACGGCTTTTCTGTAACCTCCGGGGTTCTGTCCGGCCGCGACCGTTTCTATGACGAGACGTTCCCCGTCGCCCTCCTGCAGCACGACGCCGCCCTCAACCCCGGAAACTCGGGCGGGCCGCTGTTCGATCAGCGTGGTCAGGTCATCGGCGTGAACACGGCCACCCCGCCGGAGACGATCTTTGACATCGGCGTGGGTCTGGCCATCCCGGCGGAAACCGCGGCGCCCGCGCTGCTGCGACTGGCCCGCGAGGGCCGGCTCGAGCGCGGCCGGCTGGGCATCGCGGTCACCCGCGCCGATGCCGATGTCGCGCAGGCGCTCGGTGTCGAGAGACCAGGGCTGATCATCGACAGCCTGGCGGACAGCGGCGCGGCGCGCCGCGCGGGCCTGGCCAGCGGCGACCTGATCGTGGCGGTCAACGGGACAACCCTGACCAGCCCGCGCGACCTGACCCGCGCCCTGCTCGACAGCCGGCCGGGCGACGCCGTCCCGGTGACCTATTTCCGCAACGGCCGGGAAGCCTCCGCCAGCGTGGTGCTGGAGGGCGAGAGCCCGGCCGGCGCGGCTCCCGCCGTCACAGCGTCGCGGGATGCGCCGCTGGACCCTGCCTTCACGCTCGGACGGTCCGACTGGGACGGCGGCGTGGCGATCGGCTCGGTTCGCGCTGATGGCCCGGCAGCGCTCTATGGGCTTCGCGCCGGTGATCGCCTGCGAGCGGTGAACGGTCGGACGCCTGCCTCCGTGGAAGACGCGCTCGCCCTTCTGGGACTGGGCCGCGCGCGGGTCGCACTGCTGCGGATCGAGCGTCCCGGCGAGCCCCCGCGACACATCGTTCTGCCCCTCACGCGGGGCGCCGCCGCCGAGCGGCCGGTCGGCGGGGTGGTCGACGCGGTCGTCGGGCCGTTCTAATGGCGAACCTGATCGGTGTTACGCGAGTACTTATGGACGACGTCAATCCGGCAACGGGGCAAGCAGCGGGCGCGGACATCGGCGACGACGTCCTCAGGGCGTTCACGGTCCATTGCGCCGGTCGCTCGGTCCTCCTGCTGGAGGACGAACCCGCCGTCGGTGAGCGGATTCGCGATGTCCTGACCGGCGCTGGCTGCGGCCGGGTGGTCTGGGTCCAGAACGGTCTGGAAGCGGTCGACGCTGCGGGACAGGGCGGCTTCGACCTGCTGATCCTGGACCGGAACACGCCCGGCATCGACGGGCGCGAGGCGCTGGAGCGAATCCGGGCTGCGGAGATCGCAACGGGCCGTGCGCCGGTGGCGGCCATGTTCCTTACCGCCCTGGGCGTTGATCGGCAGCGCCTCGAAGGCCTGGTCGCCGGCGCCGACGACTACCTGGTCAAGCCCGTGGCCGAGCTCGAGCTGCTCGCACGGTCCGTGGCCCTGCTGCGCCGCTCGGCATGGGCGCCGGCAGCCGGTCGCGACGATGCGCCGGAGGTGATCGCGAACGGCCCGCTGGTCCTGCGACCCGCCGCCCTTGAGGCCTCGCTGGGTGACCAGGCGATAAAGTTCACCGGGCGCGAGTACGCGATCCTGATCCTTCTCGCGCGCAACCTCGGCCTGCCCGTGACCCGGTCGATGATCTGGGATCGCTGCTGGCCCGAGTACAATTTCCAGCCTGACGAGTTCGAGAACCGCATCGATGTCCACGCCTCCCGGCTGCGCAAGCGGATGGAAGCCGCGGCGGACGCGGCGGGCGCCGCTGTTGTGCCCGACGCGGCCCGTCCGCTGGTGATCTCGATCCGTGGCCAGGGGCTGATGCTGCGCAACCTGCGGGCCGGCGACTGATGCGTGCGCCGGCCTTCCTCGCGGTGTGGCTGGTGACCTTCGCGGTCATCGCCTCAGGGACGGCCCTCGGGGGGGCGCTGCTGCTCGACCGCGACCTTCGGCGCGAGCGAGCGGCCGCCGGAGCGGAGGGTGAGCTTGCCGCCTTCCTCGAGAGCAAGCTGGCCAGGCAGGCCCAGGGATCCGAAGCGCTGTCGATCATGAAGGGCTTCACCGGGCCGGCGGGCGATCATCGCGAGGGCGCGGACCTTGCCGCCGACGTCGCCCGGTTCCGTTCCGAACCTGATGCGGGCGGTACGTCCGGTCGGGTTTTCGTCTACCGGCGCGGCAAGGTCGTCAGCGGCGCGGTGGCCTGGCCGGCGGCGCTCCAGCCGTTCCGGCGCGGTCTCGTCCGCTATCAGGCCCGCCCGGGAGGCGATGAGGTCATCGCCGCGGTGCACCGGTTTCCCAACGGCGACCAGCTGCTCGTCGGACGCCACGTCGAGCCGGTCAACCTTGTCTCCGGTCGCATCCTGCGTGTCAGCGGTCTCACGATCCTCGGCCTTGCGCTGGCGGGCGGTGCCGTCGCGTGGCTGTTCGCCGTCCGCTACAACCAGCGCCTGCGTGCGATCACCGATGCCTGCGAGCGCGTCGAGGCCGGTGAAATGGACGCCAGGGCGCCGGCCGCTGACCGCCTCGACGAGTTTGGTCTGCTGGCCCGACGTGTAAACCATATGCTCGACCGGGTCGGCCGTTACGTCGAAGGCATGCGCGATGTGTCCGACGAGATTGCGCATGATCTCCGCACGCCCCTGAACCGCATCCAGGCGCGCCTGGGCGCGCTGCGCGAGGACCTGACACCCGGCGCGGCCGCTGAACTGGATCTGGCCGCCGAAGATCTTCGCAACCTGTCGCGGACGATCGACGATTTCCTCTGGCTGCGCGAAGTCGAGGCCGGCCACGGCGGTCAGACCGCCTTCTTCGATCTGCGGGCGCTGACCGACGAAGTTTGCGAAGACCATGCCCTGATCGCCGAGGACGCCGGGGGCGTTCGCCTGACCGTGCACGGCAGCCCCGTCGAGATCATGGGCGTCCGGTCCCTGCTGGTCAGGGCGATCGACAACATCGTCGCCAACGCCGTGAAATTCACCCCGGCCGGCGGCGCCATCCGCGTGAGCACCGGTCGCGATGCCAACCATGCGCTGGTGGTTGTCGAGGACACCGGCCCCGGCATGCCGCCCGAGCTTCTGGGTCGGGCCACCCAGCCGGGCGTGCGTGGCGGTCATGACCAGCCGGGCCATGGCCTCGGTCTCGCTATCGCCGCCAGCGTCGCTCGCCGTCACGGCGGGGATCTGATTCTCGCCAACCTCGCAGACGGCGGCTTTCGCGCCAGCCTGCATCTGCCCCTGCCGCCCGCATGACCCGGAGGTCCGCCATGTCCAGAATGCTCGTCGCGCTCGTCGCGTTCGCGGCCTGCGTCCTGCTCGCCCGTCCCGCCGCCGCGTCGGAGGTCTACTCGGTCCTGGTCGGGGCTTCCGACTACGGTCGACTGGAGAAGGCGCTCCGCGATGCGGGCGACACCCAGGCTGACCGCGTGAACCTGAAAGGGGCCCGCAACGACGCGATCCTGATGGCCCAGGCGCTGATCTCGCGGGGCGCCAGCGCCGGCAACGTCACGCTGCTGATCGAGCATCCAGAACTGGCCGACTATCCGTTGCCGCCCGGCGTGAAGGTGGCTGGCGCTCCGACCCGGACCAGGATTGCTGCGGCGCTGGGCGGTCTCGCCGCGCGCGTCTCGGCCGGCGACCAGGTCGTTATCCTGCTGTCGGGCCATGGCTCCCAGCAGCCGCAGACCGGAAGTCTCGAGGCCGATGGTCTCGACGAGATCTTCATTCCGGTCGACCACGGCCTGTGGACCGGCGGCAAGGACCGGGTCGAGAATGCGATCATCGACGACGAGGTCGCGGGCTGGATCGACGCGATCCGCGCCCGCGGCGCCGACGTCATCTTCATTGGCGACTTCTGCCACAGCGGCGACTCGGTGCGCGGCGCGGCGAACGGACCGGCGAGCATCGATTTCCGCCGCCTGCTGGGCATCCCGAAGGCTGATACCGACGCCGCGGCGGCGACGGCCATGGAGACCTTCCGGGGCAGGCCCCGCCAGCGTGACAGCCGCGTCGAAGTTGCGGCCGGCGGCGGCGGCAAGGGCAGCTTCGTGGCCTTCATGGCGGCGGCGGCCGATACCCGCGCCGACCAGGTGCTGGGGCCGGTCTACCTGCCCCGGGCCGAGCGGAAACCGAACGGCGTGCTGACCATGTATCTGGCGGCCGCCCTGGCGGACCCTTCGGTACGTACCTATCGCGAAGCCGCGACCCGGGTGCAGGTTGGCTACAGCGCGCAGAACGTCCCCTCCACCCCGGAGTTCGAGGGCGACCTGGACAAGCCGGTGCTGGGCGACGCGGGCGACGCCGCCTCGACGGCCTGGACAGTGTTCAAGCCGCAGTCGGGGTCCTTCAGCAGCCTGACCCTGAACGCCGGGGCGCTTCAGGGCGTAACCGTCGGCGCGATCGTCGGACTGTCCGAGGTTCAGCTGGCAAAGGGCGGCCAGGAGGCGGTGATTCTCTATGGCCGGGTCGCCACGGTCAGCGCCGGGACGGCGCAACTCGTTCCCGTCGCCTACGGCGACATCCCGGCGGACCGCTGGAGCGACGTGCGCACCG
>CAIOHT010000093.1 GCA_903858185.1 uncultured Caulobacterales bacterium | reverse complement strand
GCTGGAACCGATGACGCCCGTCGTGCCGCCGACCGTGCCGCCGGTGGTGACGGTGATCAGGCCGCTGCCCGTGGTCGAGGCGTTGATGCCCGAGCCGGTCGTGCCGCTGACGCCCGCCGCCGTCGTGATGGTGGTCGTGCCCGTCAGGGTGTTGGTGGTGACGATGCCCGAGGTGCCGCTGACGATACCCGAGTTGTCGACCGTGATCGCGCCGCCGGCGCTGGAGGCGTTGACGCCCACGCCGCCGGTGGCCGAGACCGTGGCGACATCGACGTCGACCGCATCGGCGCCCGTGGTGGTGGCCGTGACGCCCGCGCCCGCCGTGGAGGTGACACCACCGGCCGTGTTGACCGTGACAGCGCCGCCGCCCGTGGCCTGGGCAATCACGCCCTGGGCGCCGGCGATCGTCGTGCCCGCATCGGACGTCACGGTGACCGCGCCGCCCGCCGAGGTGACGGCGTTGATGCCGACGCCGCCGAGGACGCCGTCGCTGTCGCCCTGCACCGCGGTGCCGAGGTTGTTGACGTTGATCGTGATCGCGCCGGTCGTGTTGGTCGCGGTGATGCCGCCGGCCTCACCGGTCACATCGTTGTTGGCGTCGTAGGTGATGACGCCGCCGGCGCTGGCCAGAACCACGCCGGGGTCGCCGTCGACGGTGCCGTTGGTGACCAGGGTCAGGTTGCCCGCGCCCGTCGTGATGACAATGCCGTCGTCGCCGACGTCGTTGCCGCCGGTGATGGTGCCACCGAAGGTCAGGTTCACCAGGGCCGCGCCCGTGGCGGTCACGTTCACGGCGTCGCCGTCGTCGGAATTGATATCGCCGTTCAGCGTGCCGGTGACGTCACCCGACGAGGTGACGACCAGGCCGCCGGCGGCGCCGGAGATAATCGCGCCGGCCGTCGTGTTCATGGTGACGCCGTCACCGGACAGGATAACACCGTACATGGTCGCGGTGTTGCCGGTGATCGAGCCGGCCGTCTGGTCAAAGGTGATTGCATCGACCGCCGTAACCAACAGGCCGTCGCCGCCCACGGCGGCGATGCCGCCGCCGATGTCGATGTCGGCGCCGGCCAGCGAATCGACACGCACGCCCTGGCCCAGGATGGCGAGGCCGTTCATGTCGAGCGTCACACCCGTGCCGTAGAGGGCGATGTTGTAGAAGCCCGCCTCGCCCGTGAGCTGGGCGCCGGCATTGACCGTCACATCGATCGCGCCGGCACTGTAGGTGCCGCCGCCCACGCCCCAGGCGATGATCGCGTTGCCGTCGGTGATGATGTTGCCACCGACAACAATCGTCGTGTCGCCGTCCGTCCGGGTGTCGATGCCCGCGAAGCCGGCGCCATCCGAGCGCACCGTTCCGGCGGTCGTGATGTCGATGTTGCCGGTCACCGAGTCCGCGAGGATGCCGTAGCCGTTCAGACCACGGGAGTTCGCGGTGCTGATGGTGATGTCGCCCTGGGTCGTGGCGACGGCGATGCCGTCGGTCGAGCCCAGAACGGCTCCGGCGGTGGAGTCGATGTCCACACTGCCCAGGGTCGCGCTGACCAGAATACCCGCGCCCGCGTTCCCGGTGACGCCCGCGGTCGTGAGGTTCACGTCGCCGATGAGCGTGTCGACGAAGATGCCGTCCGTTGCGCCCGTAACGAGACCACCGGTGGTGTCCGCCGAGACCAGGCCGTTAGCGCCGACAAGACTGATGCCCGCGCCAGTCGTGCCGGTGACGGTTCCGCCCGTCGTGACGTCGATGGTGCTGTTGGCGGTGAGGGCGCTGAGGCCGATGGTGCCGCTGACATTGCCGGTGTCGAGGATGGTAATTGTCCCGGCGCCGGAAGCCTGGGTAAGAATACCGACATCCGCCGCAGTCACGTCGCCGGCCGTTACCGTCACGTCGCCACCGGCGACCGCGATAGCGCGGATACCTTCAGCGACCGCGGTGGTGATACCGCCCGTGGCGGTGACATCCACACCGCCGGCGCCGCCGAGGGCATAGACGCCCTGGTCCGCGCCGTTCGCGATGATCACGCCAGTCGAGTTGACCACGACCGCGCCGCTGGAGGTGGCGAGAATGCCGCCGGCGCCCGTCAGGTTGGTGTTGCCGAGGTCAACCGTGGCGCCGCCGGAACCCGACACGACACGCACGGCGATGTTGAGCGCCGTCACGACGTCGCCGTTGGTCATTGTAACGGACGTCGAAGCAGCGCCGCCCGTGGTCGTACGAATGCCGCCGCCGCCAGCGATGATCTGGGTGAAGCCGTCACCCGCATCGTTGTCGGAGAGGTCGAGGATGATGTTGCTGTCGGGGCTGGTCAGTTGGACAGCGCGATTGACGGCGGTGATGTTCGTGTCGCCGGTGTTGGCGAAGAACTGGAGCGCCTGAACCGTGATGGCGTCGCCGGCGTTGCCGGTCACCGTCAGCCCGCCGACCGGGATGGTGTTGGTGTCGACCAGAGCCAGGCCGAGATCGCCCTGCGTGGTGTAGGTGATGCCCGCGGCCCAGACACCCTGACAGACGAACAGGTCAGCACCTGCGCCGTTGACAGTGGGATCCCCGCACTCGTCGGCAGCCAGGGCCTGGGTCGGCGCAAGGGCGACCGTCGAGACCGAAGCGACGCCAGCCAGAAGGCTCGCGGCGACAAGGGACGAGCTGGCGAAAAGCGAGACACGGCTACGGGCAGTACGGCTCGTGCGAGACATCAGGAAACCCCCTAATAGTTGGCAGGCGAGCGCGCGCAGCTCCCCACCGGTAAAAACGTCGTTCGTCGAACCTATAGGATGTCGATTTGCAACCGTCTACGGGTATTCGGAAGGACCAAGGGCAGGTTCGCGTCACAGGCGAAAATCCGGCGTTAACCACAACCGTCGTGTGGCATCGGCGCGCGTGTGGCCTCCGACCGTGACTACCGCCGGGCCGGGAAGCGGTCTAGTTTCAGCCCATTGTTGCGTGTTTGCCGGGACCCAGCTTGATGGAAATCGCTTACGACGTCCGAACCCTGGACGCCGGGATCGAGGCCGCCTACGGGCGGCTTCTGCCGCAACAGGATGATCTGGTCTCGCGGGGAAAGCTGGCCTGGAAGTTCGAGCAGCATCCGGCCGCCAGGGGGGCAATCGCCACCGCCAGCCTTGATGGCGAGATCGTCGGCATGGTCGGGTTCGCCCCCGCCCGTCTGAAGGTGGGCGAGAAGCGGGTCATCGCCCACCAGGCCCTCGACACGGTCGTGGATCCCGTCTGCCGAGGCAAAGGCGTTTTTGTCGGCCTCGGCCGCGCCTTCTATGGCGCCGCGGCCGCCTGGGGCGCGGAGATCGCCTACGGTTTCCCGAACGAGAACGCCGCGCCGGGCTGGTTCGGCAAGCTGGACTGGGCGCAACTCGGGACGCCCCCGTTCCTGGTGAAGCCCCTGAACGCAGGATACTTCGCCCGCCGCGTGCTCGGCGCAGCCGGCGCCCTGTTCGACGCCGTTCCCCTGTCCCTGACAGGGCGCCCCTCCGGCGCAGGCAGGGCCGTGACCGTGACGCGCTTCGATGACCGGGTCGATGCGCTCTGGGAAACCTTTTCCGGCGCCATTCCCTGCGCGGTCGACCGGACGAGCGACTATCTCAACTGGCGCCTGTTCGATCACCCGACCGCGACCTACGAGACCCGGGCCGTGTTTGCCGATGACGGGACCATGACGGCCTTCGTCACCACCCATCTGGCGGACAAGCACGGCGGGCGCATCGGCTATGTCATGGAGGTCATGCATCGGCCGGACGCCGTGGCCGAGGCCGTCATGCTGCTGCAGCTTGCGATATCCGACATGCGCCGCCAGAAAACGGACGCGATCCTCGCCTGGGCCGCGCCACATGCGCCGAACTACCGCGTCTTTCGCAAGGCGAGTTTCCTGCCGATGCCGGACCGCATCCGACCGATCCACCTCTACTTCGGCGGCAAGCCGCTCAGCGCGTGGACGGCGCCGGTCATGACCCGACCGCAGGACTGGTATCTGAGCTATCTCGACTCGGACACGGTCTGAGCATGACCGCGCGCTTCATTCTGTCGCTCGATTGCGAAGGCAAGTGGGGGGTCGCCGACCACCTGACCCCCGGCGACCATGCGGCCCTGTCCGACGCCCGGCTGCGCGAAGCCTATGCCGGCATCCTGGCTGTTCTGGCGGAATTCGACATCGCCGCAACATTCGCCTTTGTCGGCGCCTTCTCCCTGTCCGCGGACCGGCTTTCGGCGCTCAGGCCTGCGCTCGCAGATCTGGCGCGCGAACTGCCCGGCTACCTCGAGCCGGCCCTGGAGGACATGGCCGGCGGCACGCGCGAGGGCTGGACCGGGGACTGGGCGGTCGACGCCGTCGCGGAAGCCCGCCAGCCACACGAACTGGGCCTTCATGGCGCCACCCATATTCCCTGGACATGGCCCGGCATGACGCCGGACCTCGCCAGGCGGGAGCTGGGTCTGCTCTTCGCCGAGCGGGCGCCGATCCTGCAGCGCACGACGACCTACATCTTCCCGCGCAATGCCGGCGACCATCCCGGTGTGCTGAATGAATTCGGCATCGCCGGGCTGCGCGCGACACGAACCTTTCCGAACCGGATCGCCTCCCTGGCGTCGGAATTCAATCTGTTCGAGCGGCCTGAAGGCGTTCCGCCTCCGGCGCTGCCTCTGTCGATACCCGCAGGCTATTTCGTCAACTGGCGCAGCGGCGGGCGCAAGCTGGTGCCTCCGGCGCTCAGCCGTCTGCGCGCGCGCAACCTGCTCGAGCGCGCGGCACGGACAGGCGAGGTCGTGCACTACTGGACCCATCCGGAGAATATCGCCTCCGCTCCGGCGACGCTGGACGTGCTGCGCGGGATCCTGGCGGAGGTCGCCCGGCTCCGCGACGCCGGACGCTGCGAGGTCCTGACGCAGGACGCCTGGTGCCGGCGCATCGACCCGGGTCACGTCGCCGCCAGCGAGGCGCGCCGCGACGCCCTGCTCGCCGGGTGACCGTCCATCGCGCGATCGGCAGCCTCGTCGCGGTCGTCGTCGGCCTGGTTCTGGTCGGCTGGTGGAGTACATGGCTCACGACCGCTCCCGCCCGGGCGGATGCATTGCAGAATCTCACGGCCGGCTGGAACCTGGCACGTTCGGGGACCTTTTCGACGGCGAAGGACGGCAAGCCGAACATGTTCCGCGAGCCGCTCGTTCCGGCGGTCACGGCCGTCGCAATCCGGATGATCGGCGGCGAACAGAACACGCGGGAGCACTGGGCGAGCGGCGAACGCATCCGAACGCTGAAACGCCAGAACCTGGTCTGGATGCTGCTGCTGTGCATTGGCGTCTGGGCATCCGCGCGCGGCCTTGGCGCTTCACGCATCGCTGCGGGAGCCTCCGTTGGCCTCGTAAACGGCGTCGCCTTCATCCTTCGACCGGAACTCGTCGACACTCTCGGAAGCGATCTGGCCGCCGCCGCCCTGCTGACAGGTGCATCCGGCCTTCTGGCCCAAGGCTGGACCACAGGCCGCTGGCGCTGGTGGATCGGCACCGGGCTGGTGTTGGGGCTCGGCGTTCTGGTCAAGGCCAGCCTGCTCTATGTCACGGTCGGCCTGGCGCTCGGCCTGATGTTGCTCGCCGCCTGGCGGGCGAAGGGCTGGCCCGGCGACAACAGAGGCGTAGCGGTCATCCTGATGTTGTTGGCCACTGCTGTCGTCACGACGCCGTGGAGCGAGCGGAACAACCGGCTCTTCGGGGTTCGCGCCCTTACGGACAGGGGTGGAGACGTGCTGCTGCTACGCGCCTACGAGAATCAGGTCACCGCCGCCGAGTACTCTGGCGTCTGGTGCGCCTATGCGCCGGGACGGGTGAAGGCTCCGATCTGTAAACTGACCGGCTGGTCACGGGGCGACCTGCGGGAGGGGCGTCCCCTGGGCCGGTTCAACCGCGCCAATCCGGCAGATCCGGCGGCCGTTCACCGGGTGGCAGAGGCCGGCAGCGGGCCGGCGCCGGGGCTGAGCTTCTACAGGACCGCCAAGGCCCGCTTCTTTGTGCTGATCGCTCGGCACAAGGGCGACCCCGCTCCCCTGACCGCAGCCGACGCACAGGCAAAGCGTGAGGCGCTCGCGCTGATCCGGGCCAATCCGGGGAGGCATCTGATGATGACGCCCGCCTTCCTCTGGCGGGGATTGGGGGGCCTGACAGTCTGGCTGGGCCTGGTCGCCCTCGTGGCTCTCGCCAGACGCCGGGACGATCTGGCCGTTTTCCTGACGCCGTCTGTCGGCCTGGGATTGTTCATGGCGCTCTTCAGCCACTTCATTCCGCGCTACGCTTGGCCCATGATACCCGCCGCATGCGTGATCCTGCCCCTGATCCTAGAAGCCGCCCTGCCCGCCCGCGCGGGCGGCCCGCACCGCGCCGCCTTGCGGTCCTGATCCCAGCCTTCAATGAGGTCGAGTCGATCGGTGCTGTCGTGGCCGGCGTGCTGGACCAGCAGCCCGCCCTTGCGACCGCGGGCGTCGCCCTGACGGTGATCGTCGTCGACGACGGCTCCAGCGACGGCGCAGGCGCGGTCGCGACACAGGTCGGAGCGGACCTGGTCATTCGGCACAAGGTCAACCGGGGCCTCGGCGCAGCAGTCCGCACGGGGCTGCAGCGCGCACGGGACGAAGGCTTTGACCTGCTGCTCAAGCTGGACGCCGACGGGCAACACGATCCGGCTGACATTCTCGCCATGATCACGCCGATCCTCCAGGACGAGGCTGAAGTGGTTTATGGTAACCGGTTCGGACGCATCAGCTATCGCATGCCGCTGATCCGGCGTTGGGGCAACGCCGCTTTCTGCAGTCTGATGCGCGGTCTGACCGGCTGGCCGCTGAAGGACAGTCAGCCCGGCATCATCGCCGTGTCGCGGGATTATCTGAAGGTCGCCCTGCTGCCGGGCAGCTACAACTACGCCCAGCAGGTGCTGCTCGACGCCTTTCACAAGGGCATGCGGTTCAGCCAGGTGGACGTCGCCTTCCGCGCGCGGACCAGCGGCCGGTCCTTCATCTCCCTTGCCTATCCCTTCAAGGCGCTCGGGCAGATCTTCTGGCTGCTGGTCTCGTTGCGGCCGCTGCAGGTGTTCGGCCCGGTCGGCGCCGCCTTCCTCACCCTGGGAGGGAGCGTCGCCGCCTGGCAGATCGCCCGTTGGATCCTGGGCGAAACGGCGCGCCCCGTGGAGAACGTCAATCTGGTGCTCGGCTGCGCTCTGTTCGGGCTCCAGACGCTGTTCTTCGGCGTGCTGGCCGAGCTTATCGTCCGGCGTCGCTGAGGCGCTCGCCAACCTTGTCGGACAGGCTGTTGAACCATCGCCTGCCCGGCACCTCGATCCAGCGGTAGGTGACGCGGGAAATCAGGATCACAACAGCGAGGAAGGCGATCGATACGACATCGCCCACCCAGCGTGATCCCAGATCGAGGGCGAACCATCGGCCCGACGTCAGCAGTTGCATCCCGGTCAGGGCGCTGACGGCCGTAGCTGCGCCGAAGATGGCCATCACAAGCGGATAGTGAACCAGGTAGATCGAGTAGGAGATCTCGCCCCATCTCATCAGGAAAGTCCGCTTCATGAGGCGGGAGAGGAGGCCTGCCTCGAAGGCGAAGATGAACACGATCACAGCGAAGAGCGCGGCCGACGCCGGCCAGATCCGATAGCCCCACAACCACATGGCCAGGAAGACCAGCACCGGAGTGACCAGCTCCACCCACCCTGGCAGGGTCCATGACCGCGCCCGGAAGGCTGCATAGGCCTTTTGCGCAAGCACGCCGAGGAAGAAGCCGCAGACGCCGCGCGTCAGGGCGGTCTGCCCTTCCTCCAGAACGGAGCGGCCCATCCACAGCAGCAACAGGGCCGAGCCCGCCGCAAGCACAACGGCCGAAACCCTCGGCAGGCGCAGGAGGGAGATCAGGGCAAAGATCAGGCAGACCGCCAGCTCGACGCTGATGCTCCAGCTCGGAATGTTCCAGGTGAACTTCAGGAAGCCGCCGAGGCCGTGAACCAGGCCAAGGTTTGCGACCAGGGCGACGAGGCTGGTATCGCCCGAGAAGGTCGGCGGGCCGACAGTCTGACCCAGCGACTGGCTGACCCCCCATCGCGCCGCTTCCATCGCAACCACCACCGCGAGCGTGGCTATGTGAAGGGGATAGAGTCTGCCGAAGCGACGGATGAAGAACCGCACCCGGTCGGCCATTGTGTTGAGCGACTGACCATAGGCATGGGCGATGACGAAGCCGCTGAGTGTGAAGAAAAAGTCCACGGCGATGAAGCCGTGGCGCGTCACCCAGTTCTCGCTCAGATGGCCGACAACCCGGAAATGGTAAAGGGCGACCCAAAGCGCACAGAGTCCGCGCCAGCTGTCGAGCACTGAAAAACGCATGCTGTCGCCATTCCACCGATGGAAGACCCGTGCTTACGGACTTGCCGAGGAGCGGGCAAGCACTGGAACTGGTCAAGCCCCTCACCCTCCTTTAAGCGGGAGCGCAGCGCGGATTGCGTGACGGTTTTCTCGAGCGGACACCAATGAAGCTGCGCGATGGTTTGCTTCGGGGCGCGTCACTGTCCCTGCTGATCCGCCTCTCCGGCATAGCGCTTTCGTGGCTCTCGGTCGTGACGCTGACCCGGCTCCTCGGGGCCGACGGCTACGGCGCCTACGCATTCCTGCTGTCAGCGGTCTTGTTGCTCAGCCTGCCCGCCACCTTTGGCACGCCCACATTGCTCGTGCGCGAGGTCAGCGCCGCCCAGGCCACGCGAAACTGGGGGCGCATGCGCGGCGCGATCCTCTGGTCGGTGCGCTTCTCGCTGGTCATGTCCCTTCCGATCGCCGGCACGGCGATCATCCTTCTCGTCTTTTTCCCCCAGCTGATTTCACCGGTGATGCGGTCGGGGCTCATGTGGGCCGTTATCCTGATCGTGCTGAGTCCCCTGGCGGCCATACGCGGCGGCATCCTGCGGGGGCTACAGCAGGTCGCCCTGGGTCAGGCGCCAGAGCAGCTTGTGCGCCCGCTCGCCCTGATCGCCCTGCTGTTCCTGCCCATGATCT
>CAIOHT010000092.1 GCA_903858185.1 uncultured Caulobacterales bacterium | reverse complement strand
TGCGCCGACGTGCAGCGTGACGAAATGCTGTGAGACTCCGGCCGCGGCCAGGCGGGCCAGCAGGTCCGGCGTGAAGTGCAGGCCCGCCGTCGGCGCGGCGACCGAGCCGTCCTCGCGGGCGTAGACCGTCTGGTAGTCGGCCCGATCCTGCTCGTCCTCTGGCCGCTTGGCGGCGATATAGGGCGGCAGGGGCATGTGGCCGCGGGCATTTATGGCCAGATCGAGATCCGGTCCCGAGAGGTCGAAGTCGAGTTCCACCTCGCCGCCCTCCCCCTTGGCGGCCAGGGTGGCGTCGAACGCAGCGCCCTGGCTGGCCTGGCCGGATGACGCGCCGAACCGCACGCGATCACCGACCTTCAGCCGCTTGCCCGGCCGCATGAAGGCGCTCCAGCGATCCGGTCCAAGACGCTTGTGCAGGGTTGCCTCGACCGGCACGGCGTGGCCGCCGCCGCCGCCCTCGGCGCGCGCCTCGCGTAGCCCATCAAGCCGGGCCGGGATCACCCTCGTGTCGTTGAACACCAGGGCGTCGCCTGCCCGTAGCAGCGACGGCAGGTCGCCGACCGTCACGTCGTGCAGTCCCTCGCCCGGCCGCACCACAAGCAGCCTCGCAGCCTCGCGCGGTGTGACCGGGCGCAGGGCTATGAGGTCCTCGGGCAGCTCAAAGTCGAAGTCGGTGACACGCATGGTGGCGGAAGCGCCACGCCCGCGCCTTCCCGTCAAGCGCCCGATGGACAAACCCCGTTCGGCGTGGCGTTGATGCGCCGAGCAATTCAGGGGATTTCCATGCGCCACCGGACCCTCATTCTGGTCGTCGCCGCCTTGGCGGTGGCCGCCACCGGCTGTGACCGCAAGCCGGCCGAGCAGGCCAAGGCGCCGCCCACGCCGCCGGCTGCACCACCGCCCCCGGCGCACGC
Source organism: uncultured Caulobacterales bacterium (assembly GCA_903858185.1). GTDB lineage: Bacteria > Pseudomonadota > Alphaproteobacteria > Caulobacterales > Caulobacteraceae > Caulobacter > Caulobacter lacus. Next base: position 5,778 of record CAIOHT010000092.1, on the reverse strand, counting down.
GACCACGACGCTGACAGTCGCGGACGGCTACCGTCATCAGGCCGGCATTGATGCTTCGGGCTACTATCTCAGCCCGACAAACTTCCGGGTCGGCGCCTACCAGTTCTCGCACCTTGCCATCGGCGCGCCGAGCGACTTCCAGACCTGGGAAAAGGGAGATCGCGCCTCGACCTTCGGGCCGATCCTGATCGCGTTCGACGACACGACCAGCCCGCTCGCGTCCAATGAACTCGGCGGCGAGGGTCACACCGTGTCCGTACGCGTCCTGCCCGACGCCTACAGCTTTGACGCGGGCAAACTGACCTTTCGCGGCAAGGATCCGAAGCTTGGTGAGGTTGTGTTCGTCGGCGCGTTCGACCAGGCCGCCCTGGCTCGCGCCCGCGCCGAAGGCTCGACCCAGGCGACGGTTCTGGCCGGCGACCTCAAGGTCGGCGCTGCGCCTGCGCGAAAAGTTGCACTGACCTATTTCGTTGGTGACTGAACCTGCATCCAGCCTGCATGGCGCTCATGCTAGAGCGGTTGCGTGAAGACGATTCTTCGAGCTCTGGCTGAATTGCTGCGCGCCGCCGCCCTGCTGATGGCGGCCGGCTGCTCCGCGCTTGCGCTGGCAGCCCAGGGCGGTCGCTTCAGCGATCGGCTGGACGTGCTGACCCACTTTACCCCGATCTGGTTCACCGGACTGATCGTGGCGACCCTGTTCTGGGTGGTTACAGGGCGAAACGGACGCACGACTCCCTTGCTGGCGCTTGCCGGCATCCTGTCGGCGCTGACGCTGATGATCCCGGAGATCTCCACCGGGGCCCGAATGAAGGGCGGCAAGGTTGATGGCGAAACCCTGACCATCCTCCAGTTCAATCTTTGGGGGCTCAACCGGGATCCGGGGGCCACGGCCCGCTGGATCCTGAACACTGACCCCGACATCATCGTGTTTGAAGAGGGCTTTGATCGCGCCGGCATCATCCCGAAGCGGCTGGCGAAGCGGTATCCACATCGCACGACCTGCTCCGAACCCTGGCCCTGCTCGACCATGATCCTCTCAAAGCGCAAGCCCTCCGCCGAGGGCGGGCTTTCCGCAGGGGTCTCGACGGCGAGCCTGTCGGGCGCCTGGGCGACGTTCCGCGATGATCGTGGCCCGTTCACGGTCATCGGGGTTCACTACACCTGGCCCTGGCCGGCGGGTCCCCAGCAACAGCAGACGGCCCGGCTTTCGAAGGTCATCGACGGATTTCCGCGCGAGCGCCTGATCGTCTCGGGCGATTTCAACTCCACGCCCTGGTCGTTCTCGTTGAAACGGCAGGACAGGCTTTTCGGCCTGGAGCGCAGGACCCGCGCAATGGCGACCTGGCCGGCCGGCGATTTCAGCCGAATGCACTTCGCCATACCGTTCCCGGTTCTGCCCATAGACCACGTCTACGCCGGCGAGGGCTGGCGGACGGTAGAGGTGCGGCGCGGCCCCATGCTGGGCTCGGACCATTATCCGGTCATCATCACGCTGGCGCCCGCGACCTGAACCATCAGTCCACGGGCGCGACCGGCGAGGTCAGCGTGATCGGTCGCCTTGCCGAAGGGCAGCCTCGGCAAGCGCGGCGATTTCACGCGTGATGTTCGCGCGCGCCCGGGTTTCCAGACGCGCACGGAACGCCGGGTCGGGATAGATGGCCTCGGCGTCGAGGAAGGTCTGCATCACCCGCGCCCGGCCGGCGCGGAAGGCCGGCTCGGGCACGAACGCGTACTCGGTCCGCACGCCTGCTGCGTAGGCGTCATAAGCCTCCGGATCTCCGCCCAGCACAGCCAGGTCGATGGAAACCAGAAGCGCGCCCAGCCGATCTCCTGACGGGACGGTATGCCCCCTCGTCAGCAGGATCAGCCGGGCCACCTCTCCCGAGATGGACGCCGGCTCGCCCAGGGCGGCGAGATCACGTTGGGCCATCTCGGCGCTGACCGCCTCGTTGTCACCGCGCGTAGGGTCATAGACGGCGTCGTGCCACCAGATGGCGTATTCGACGAGCCGCCGATCGGGCTCTGAAAGTCCGTCAACCCCGGCCAGGAGCGCAAGGCAGGCTTCGATGTGCGCCCGCGAATGATAGCGCCGGTGCGGTTCCGCATAGGCGGCTTCAAGCGCGGGCGTCACCGGTCAGGCGTCCGCAGCGACCTTCATCGAGACGATCTTGCCGGGCTGGCGGGGCGGCTCGCCCTTGGGCAGAGCATCGACGTGATCCATGCCGTCCACGACCTCGCCCCAGACCGTGTACTGGTTGTCCAGGAAGGTGGAGTCGTCGAGGCAGATGAAGAACTGGCTGTTGGCCGAGTTCGGGGCGCTGGTGCGGGCCATCGAGCAGACGCCGCGCACGTGCGGCTCGCGCGAGAATTCCGCCTTCAGGTCAGGCTTCTTCGATCCGCCCGAGCCCGTGCCCGTCGGGTCGCCGCCCTGGGCCATGAAACCCGCGATCACGCGGTGGAAGACGACGCCGTCATAGAAGCCCTCCCGCGCCAGTTCCTTGATCCGCGCGACGTGGCCGGGAGCCAGGTCGGGGCGGAGCTTGATCGTGACCGTTCCGGTCTCGGTGGTCAGCAACAGGGTGTTTTCGGCGTCGGTCGTCATGAGTTCAGTTCACTTCCACAGGGATGTTGACGTCGCAGAGCGAGAAATCCGCGCCCTTCAGTTTGCGGACCCGCTTGATCTCGGCCTTGAACCAGGCGCCGGCGGGGTCGATCACCCGCACCGTCGGCCGTTCGGCGGCGGGTATATCGGCCAGAACGCGCACGCGGTCCATCCGATCCTGCGGCGAGGCCACAGGTTCACCGGTCTTGATCGCCCGGATTGCGTCCAGGCCGCTGATGACACGGCCAAAGGCGGTGTAGCGCTTGTCGAGCGACTGGTAGGGCTGACGCATCAGGAAGAACTGGCTGTTGGCGCTGTCGGGATTGTCGTCGCGCGCCATGCCGACCACGCCGGGACAGTAGCTGCCCCAGGTGGCGACCTTTCCGTCCTGTGTCATGTCGTGCCAGCTCCAGCCCTGGCCCACGACCGGCAGCGACTTGAGAAAGCCCTCATCCGTGCCCCATGGACTGGCCGCGACCACAACACCGGCCGCAGCGTCACGACGGAAAGTGAACTCCGCCTTCAGGTCGGGGAGATCCGTGCCGCCCTCGCCCGTGTCCCTGGGATCGCCGGTCTGGGCCATGAAGCGGTCGATCACCCGGAAGAAGGTGCGGCCGTCATAGGTCCCCTTGCGCGCCAGCACCTTGAGCCGCTCGACGTGGCCCGGCGCGACCTCCGGAACCAACTCGACGATCACGCGGCCCCGGCTGGTGTCGATGACCAGCACATTCTCGGCATCGGGCGTGCGCCAGTCGGCGGCGGCGGGCGCCTTGGGCTTGGCGAGCGCTGCCGGCGCAGCAGCCGACAGGATAGCGGCCAGAAGCAGCATTGAGCGCATGGTCGAGGTCTCCTCAGCCGATCTTCACGGGGACGGCGATGTCGCAGGCCGTCAGAGGCCCGGAACCGCCCGCCTTCGCGGCTTCGAGCAGGGACTTGAACGATGGACTGGCCGTATCCAGTACCTGCACCTTTGGCCGCTCGGCCGCCGGAATGTCGGCGAGCACCCGCACCTTGAGCATCGTGTCGCGCGGCGGCGCCACCGGTTCGCCGACCTTGATCGCGCGCACGGCCTCCAGTCCGCTCAGCACGCGTCCGAAGGCAGTATAGTTGGCGTCGAGCAGCGGGTAGTTCTGGCGCATCAGGAAGAACTGGCTGTTGGCGGTGTCGGGCGCAGTCGCCCTGGCCATGCCGAGCGTACCGGCGCAGAACAGGGGCCAGCCGGCGACCTTGCCGTCGGCCGAGGCCATCATCATCATCTCCGGCGATCCGCGCACGGCGAAACCGTTGATGAAGCCGACCTCGGTCGCCGACATCACCTTGTCATCCGGCGCCAGGCGGCCGACCAAGGTGAAGCGCAATTCCCGGCCACGGCGGAAGGTGAATTCGGCCTTCATGTCCGGCAGGGCGTCGTTGCCGCCGGTGCCGTCGTTCTTCGGATCACCCGTCTGGGCCATGAAATCGTCGATGACGCGGAAGAAGGTCAGGCCGTCGTAAAAGCCCTCCCTTACGAGGCCGCGCACGCGCTCGACGTGAACCGGCGCTGCCCAGGGCGCCAGCTCTACGATCACCCGGCCCTTGCTGGTGTCGATGACAAGGACGTTCTCCGCGTCCGGCGTGCGCCAGTCGGAGGCGGCGATCGCCGGCGCAGGCGTTGCGGCGAGAGCCGGGGTCGCTGCGGCGAGCAGGAGGGCGGCGAGCGCGATCGGCGCGGATTTCATGCGGTGTCCACTTTCTCGATAGCCCCGTCAGCCCGCGTAGAACGCCGCGGCCCGGTCGACAAGCCCCGAGGCGTCGAAGCGGAACACCTCGACCACCTCGCATCCACGTGCGTGACTGAAATAGCGGATCGCGCCGCCGTCGATTCCGGTCAGCACCTCCAGCAGCTCGAAGCGCAGGTCTGGAAAGGCCGTGAAGGCTCCCGACCAGTAGGCGCGCAGCTCTTCCAGGCCCGACACCTGCCCGGACGGCTTCCCGAACCGTGCGCGGATGACAGGGCTCTCAAACACGATATCCGCCGCGTAGTGCGACAGGATCCCGTCCAGGTCATGGGCGTTCCAGGCCGCGATCCATTCGGCTGCGAATCGCGGACGTCGCGGGTCACCGAAGCGGTCAGGCCCGCCCGACCTTGTCCATCAAGCGTGTCGCCACGCCTGGCGTGACGAACTTGGTGATGTCGCCGCCCAGGACGGCGATCTCCTTGACCAGCCGGGAGGCCACCGCCTGGTGGCGCGGATCGGCCATCAGGAACACCGTCTCGATCTCGCGGTCGAGCTGCTGGTTCATGGCGGTCATCTGGAATTCGTACTCGAAGTCAGCCACCGCGCGCAGGCCCCGCACGATGATCCCGGCATGGACCTCACGGGCGAAATGCATCAGCAGACCCTTAAAAGGCACGACCTCGATCTCGGCGATCTTCTGGAGATGCGCGGTCTCTTCCCGGACAATCGCCACCCGCTCCTCGAGCGAGAACAGTGGCCCCTTGCCCTCATTGATCGCGACACCGATCACCAGCTTGTCCACCAGCTTCACGGCCCGGCCAATGATATCCAGATGACCGTTGGTCATCGGATCAAAGGTGCCCGGATAGAGCCCGACTCTCGCCACGCAGTCCCCCTTGCGTCCTATTCGGCGGGGGTCTGATCGCCCCCGTCGTCGTCCGTTGCGTCGTCACCGCCAGCGGTCGCCTCGAGACGCTCCACGCTCACGACATGCTCATTGTCCGCCGTGCGGAACACGATCACGCCCTGGGTATTGCGGCCCGCGATCCGGATGTTCGCGACGGGGCACCGTATCAACTGCCCCGCGTCCGTCACCAACAAGATTTCGTCAGTCTGCTCCACAGGGAAACTGGCAACGAGGCGTCCGCCCTTGCGGGTCAGGTCCTGTGCCAGGAGGCCCTGGCCGCCGCGACCGGTGCGGCGGAAATCGTAGGCGCTGGTCCGTTTGCCGATGCCTTCGGACGAGAGGGTAAGGATGTATTCCTCGGCCGCGCCCAGTTCGATGATGCGTTCGGGCGTCAAATCAGCCTCGCCCTCGACGTCTTCCTCATCCTCGACCGCCGCGACGCCCTCGTCGCCCTCGTCCTCGGACAGGGCGCGCAGACGGGCGCGCTCGTACTTGAGGTAGGCGGTGCGCTCGGCCGGACTCGCCGCGACGCCATTGAGAATGGCCATCGA
>CAIOHT010000091.1 GCA_903858185.1 uncultured Caulobacterales bacterium | reverse complement strand
GGGACGACCGTCACCGTCGCGGTCCCAGCCACCCTGACCTTGTCCTGGACCCTGACCACCCGGGCGACCACCGCCGGGGCGACCATCGGGACGACCGTCACCGTCGCGGTCCCAGCCACCCGGCCCTTGTCCCGGGCCCTGACCACCCGGGCGACCACCGCCGGGGCGACCGTCGGGACGACCATCGCGATCACCCTCCCAGCCGCCCTGGCCTGGGCCACCGGGGCGACCCGGACGTCCGCCCGGGGTCTGACCCTGGCCACCGCCCTGCCCTTGCCACTGACCCTGGCCCGGATCGCGACGGTCTCCCTGACCGCCGGCGCCGGCCGGGCCGCGCGGACGACCGCCCTGGCCCTGCCATTGCGGCGGACCAGCGCCCTCGGCGCCTGGACCACCCGGACGCGGAGCTTCCGGCCGTCCCTGCGGGCCCCGGGGGGCCGGTGGCGGCTCGGCCCGCGGCGGCGGGGGCGCGGGCGGGATGCGCGACTCCTCGCCGCCGTTCTGGCGGCCCGCGCCACGGCGGCCCTCGTCCTGCGCGTAGGCGGCCGTGCTGGCCAGAAGCGTCAGCACGAGCGCGGTTGAGATGGTCTTTTTCATCATTTGCTCCGTGGTTCCGACGTCCGCCGGTCCCTGCTTGTCCCTATGTAACCACGGATGCGCGCGCGAACCTGAACCGTGGTTGAACGAATATGAACTCTGCGTCAGCCTGTCTGCATGAGTGCAGCACCTATCGACGTGATCGGCTTCTGGCGGCTGGCCGGGCCGGACAAGTGGTTCCGCAAGGACTGGAAGTTCGACGAGGCCATTCGCCTGCGCTTTGAGCCGGTCCATTTCGCCGCCGCGCGCGGCGACTATGAGCACTGGATGGCCACGGCGGATGGCTGCCTGGCCCTGCTGCTGCTGCTCGACCAGTTTCCGCGGAACCTCTGGCGCAAGTCGCCGCACGCCTTCGCAACCGACGCCATGGCCCGGCGGGTCGCACGGCACATGGTCCAGTCAGACTTCGACCAGGAGATCGAGCCGGCGCTGCGGGCCTTCTGCTATCTCCCGTTCGAGCATTCCGAGGATACGGCCGACCAGGAGCTCTGCGTCCGGCTCTGCGAGGCCCTGCGCGACGCGACGGGTGATGAGGAAACGCTCAGGTTCGCGATCGTGCATCGTGACATCATCGCCCGGTTCGGCCGCTTCCCGCATCGCAATGCGCAGCTTGGGCGGGAGACGACCGACGAGGAGCAGCTGTTTCTCGACGAGGGCGGCTTCGCCGGCTGACGCGAATCAACTGTGGACGGCCGCAGAAGGCGCCTTGGCGAGGCGCTGATTCGGGCGGACCTTGCGGGCTGTCATGAACGCTATCGCGCCCCTCATCGCCGCCCAGACCGTGGCTCCGGCCGATCACCCCGAGCGGCAGTATCTCGGCCTGCTTGCCGACATCATGACCAACGGCGTGCAACGCGGCGATCGCACCGGCACCGGCACGCTGGGCGTCTTCGGCCGTCAGATGCGCTTCGACCTGGCGCAGGGCTTCCCGCTGCTGACGACCAAGAAGGTGCATCTGAAGTCGATCATCCTTGAGCTGCTGTGGTTCCTGCGCGGCGACACCAATGTGCGCTGGCTGCAGGACCAGGGCGTCAGCATCTGGGACGAGTGGGCGGACGAGGCTGGTGAGCTCGGCCCGGTCTACGGCCGCCAGTGGCGCAGCTGGGCCGCCCCCGACGGTCGCGTCATCGACCAGATCGCCGCCGTCGTCGAAAGCCTGAAGACCAATCCCAACAGCCGCCGCCACATCGTCAGCGCCTGGAACCCGGCCGACGTCGAGGACATGGCCCTGCCGCCCTGTCACTGCCTGTTCCAGTTCTTCGTCGCCGACGGCAAACTGAGTTGCCAGCTCTATCAGCGCAGCGCCGACGTGTTCCTCGGCGTGCCGTTCAATATCGCCAGCTATGCGCTGCTGACCCAGATGATGGCGCAGGTGACCGGCCTGCAGCCGGGCGAGTTCGTCCACACCCTGGGTGACGCGCACCTCTACCTGAACCACCTCGACCAGGCGAAGGAACAGCTCCGCCGCGAGCCCCATCCCTTCCCGACCATGCGCATCACGCCGAAGCGGGATCTGCTGGCCTATGCCTACGAGGATTTCACGCTCGAAGGCTACCAGGCCCACCCGGGGATCAAGGCGCCGATCGCGGTTTAGCCCGCGCGGCGATACACTTGAAAGTTGTTCCCGGTACGTTCATGATCGCCGGGTGACCAGCGACCTCCCGCCTCCGGCCCACGATCTGCGCCATCTCGATCCGGAGGTGCGCAAGGAGCGCGTCAAGCTGGCCGCGAACGGAATGAATGCGCTCGGCCTTGCCCTGTTGATCGGGTCATTGGTCGCGCCGATTGTCGACGCGTCCAGGCAGCCTGACTGGTTTCGCGCGATGGTCGGCTCCGTGCTTGGCGCGATTTGTCTGGTCGCCGCCTTCGTGACCCTGCGCTATATCAAGCGCAAGGAGATCATCTGATGGACCCTTTCATCGCAAACGCGCTGGTAGTGTTCGGGACGCTGGCCGCATTCTCCGTCCCAGCCCTCTGGCTGCTCCCCAAGATTGATCGCGCACTTGGCCGCCTCTCCGACTACCTCGACGCCCGCAAGGCGCGCTGAGCGCGCGCGGATGGCCGCGCAGTCGATGGTCACGCGGCGGCTGGCGAGGTAGTCAGAGGTCATGCCGATACCCGCCCTCCGCATCGCCGTCCTCTGCGCAGCGCTGCTCGCCCTGCCCGCCTCGGCGCAAACCCCGGCCATCACGCCCGCCGGCGCGGCCGAAGCGCTCGCCTGGCGGGCGCTTCAGGCCTGTGTGGCCATCAGCAAGGGAGCGCCGCTCGAGACCGCCGCCGCCCAGGCCGGCTTCATCAAGGACGACACCGGCTGGGCGGCCGAGATCGCTGAACGCTCGCTCACTCTGGAAGTCGCCACCCCGCCGGCCCCGCCAGGTGCAAAAGCCTGCCTCATGGTGGCGCGCGGTCCGCTCGCCGACCACGAGGGCCTGCGCAAGCGCGTGGACGCCTGGGCGATCAAGGAAGGCTTCCAGCCGGCCATCGTGGGCGTCACCCAGGGCGGCGGACAGTCGGTGCGATACGCGACGCCCGACGAGGCTCGCGCCATCGTGCTGGCCCGCTACCCCGAGACCGGCAATCCGGCCCAGCCAACCCGCAGCGTTCTGTTTTACGGCTGGATCAACCCATGACGGTTCCCATCGCCCTCGGCCCGGTCGCGCGCGGCCGCAACGGCGTCATCGGCGTCGATGGCAAGTTGCCCTGGCGACTGAAGTCGGATCTGGCGCTGTTCAAGCAGATCACGATGTTCAAGCCGGTGATCATGGGTCGCAAGACCTGGGACAGCCTGCCGTTCAAGCCCCTGCCGGGCCGGCTGAACATCGTCCTGTCGAAGGACGGCTCGTTCGAGCCCAACGGCGCGGTGGTCTGCGAGACCTTCGGCGAAGCGGTCGAGATCGCTCGCGAGCAGGCGGAGGAAGACGGCGCGGAGGAGGTTTGCGTGATCGGCGGCGCCGCGCTCTACGCCCTGGCCATGCCGCGCGCGACGCGAATGTACGTGACCGAGGTCGACGCCGCGCCCGAGGGCGACGTGCTGTTCCCGCCGTTCGACGAAACCCGCTGGACGGAAGTGCGGCGCGAAGAACATTCCGCCGGCGAGGGCGACGACCACGCCTTTGTCTTCCGCGTTCTGGAGCGGCGCTAGCCGGACGCCTTGCGCTGACGCAGCGTCACGCGGTTCTATCCCTGCAACCAGAAAAGACAGGGAGTCGCCGCATGAACATCGAACTCGTCGCCGAGGGACTTCGTTTCCCGGAGGGCCCGATCGCCATGGCCGACGGCTCGGTGATCTTCACCGAGATCGCGGCGCAGCGGCTGACGCGCGTGACGCCCGACGGCACGATCTCGGTGGTGGCGGAGACCGGCGGCGGCCCCAACGGCGCGGCGATCGGTCCGGACGGCGCGATCTATGTCACCAACAACGGCGGCAGCTTCGAGTGGCTGGAGATGGAAGGGCTGCTGATCCCCGGCCCGACCCCGGCCAGCCACGTCGGCGGGTCGATCCAGCGGGTCGACATCGCCACCGGCAAGGTCGAGACGCTCTACGACAGCTGTGACGGCAAGCGGCTGGTCGGCCCCAACGATCTGGTCTTCGACAAACAGGGCGGCTTCTGGTTCACCGACCACGGCTGTTCGACGCCGGAAGGCCGCAAGTTCGGCGCGCTCTACTACGCGAAGACCGACGGCTCCCACATCAGCCGCCAGCGCGACCATTTCGTCTCGCCGAACGGCGTTGGCCTCTCGCCGGATGAGAAGACAGTCTACATGGCCGACACCAATCTCGGCCGCCTGTGGGCGTTCGAGATCGCCGAGCCGGGCGTACTGGCCGCGCCGCCGCCCTTCCAGCCGGGTGCCGTGGTCTGCAACCTGCCGGGCTTCCAGCTGCTCGACAGCCTGGCGGTCGAGGCCGGCGGCAAGGTCTGTGTGGCGACGATCATCAACGGCGGGATCACGGCCTTCGACCCGGACGGGACAACCGAACACTACCCGTTCCCGGACATCCTGGTGACCAACATCTGTTTCGGCGGACCCGACATGACCACCGCCTGGATCACGGCCTCGGGAACCGGGAAGCTCTACAAGGCAATCTGGCCGCGCGCCGGGCTGAAGCTGAACTTCAACGCATGATCCCAGGGGACATGTACCGAAGGTACGTGGCCCCCAATCGGCTGCTGGTTCAGGGGACACGTACCGCTGGTACATGCCCCCTCCGGCTAGCGCGCCATCCAGGGTTTGGATTTCGACGACGAGGCGTGAGCCGCGGCCTGTTCGCGCTGGAACCGTCCGCCGCGGGGCGGCCTGGGCCGCGCGGCGATCGCCGCCTGCTTCAGGCGCAGGGCCTTCTGGATCGGGGTTTCGTCAGATGGCGGCTCGTCCGGGGTATCGGTCACGAGTCAGGGTCTCCGGCGCCTGGGAGCGGACACTCTAGCGCCCGCCCCCGTCGCCGCCTACGTCGCAGGCTTGTCGCCTCGGGCCGGTTTGTCGGTCTTGCCGAAAGCGTCCTTCACCTCTGCCTCGGTGATGCGGGCTTCCGGGTGGCCCGGCTGGCCCAGGTTCTGCTCTTCGGTGCCGTCGCCCATCACACCGGGCTGCGAGCCGTCATTCTTCTGAACGTCGTTGGTCATGGTGATCACCTGCCTGAAGTTACCCCCGGCCAACGGCTCACAGGCGCGCATGTTCCATGGCGCCTGATCGGGTCGGCTGAAGTCGGCGACCTGTGATCGGGAACGGGCGTCCCAGGCGGCTGTCCCGCTACGTGGCTAGTACAGGACGCCCATGGCCGAACGGTCGAAGCTCTTCAGTTCGCTGGTGCGGCCATCACGGACCTTCACCACCCATTCGGGATCCTGCAGCAGCGCGCGGCCGACGGCGACGAGGTCGAACTCGCCGCGGTCCATCCGCTCAAGCAGGTTGTCCAGCGACGCCGGCTGGCTCGCCTCACCGCCGTAGGCCGCGATGAACTCGCCCGACAGGCCCACCGAGCCGACGCTGATCGTCGGCTTGCCGGTCAGCTTCTTGGCCCAGCCGGCGAAGTTCAGGTCGCTGCCCTCGAACTCCGGCTCCCAGAAGCGGCGCTGCGAGCAGTGGAACACGTCGGCCCCGGCGTCGGCGAGCGGCTGCAGCCAGGCTTCCATGTCGGCCGGCGTATCGGCCAGCTTTGCGGTGAAGTCCTGCTGCTTCCACTGCGACAGGCGAATGATCACCGGATAGTCGTCACCGACCTCGCGGCGCACCGCCTTGAGGATCTCCGCGGCGAATCGCGAACGCTCCGGCAGGGACGCGCCGCCCCAGCGGTCGGTGCGCAGATTGACGCCGTTCCAGAAGAACTGATCGATCAGATAGCCGTGCGCGCCGTGCAGCTCGATGGAATCGAATCCAAGCGCCTTTGCCGCACCGGCCGCCTTGCCGAAGGCGTCGACCGCGTCGGCGACATCCTCGTCGCTCATCGCTTCGCCGAACTGGTGGCCCGGGCTGGAGAAGCCCGAGGGGCTGTCGTAGCCGCCCTCAGGGTTCCAGTCCGGGTCGCGGGAGCGCACCGCGCCGACGTGCCAGAGCTGGGGCGCCATGGCGCCGCCCGCGGCGTGCACGTCATCGATCACGGTCTTCCAGGCCGCCAGTTCCTTGTCGCCATGGAAGCGCGGGACATTGCGGTCGTTCAGCGAGGCGGGGCGGGCGACACCCGTGCCCTCCGAGACGATCAGCCCGACATCGTTGGCCGCGCGGCGCTCGTAGTAGGCGGCCACCTCGGCGGTCGGCACGCCGTCCGGCGAGAACGAGCGCGTCATCGGGGCCATGACGATGCGGTTCTTCAGCGTCAGGGACTTGATCTTGAAGGGCTGGAAAAGGACGTCGGACACGGGCGGCTCCAGTTGGAATAGCCCGACGTTTAAACGTTTGTTCGAGATCTCCGCCACGCAGAAATTCTCGTTCCCGTTTTGGGGAATCGCCGGGTCGGAGAGTCCTGTTCTCCAGGCCCCGAAACAGACTATGCTGATCGCGCATCCGGTCGAGGGACCCGGATGGAGGCGACGACGTGCTGAAACGAGTAGAGTACGGCTTTCCGGAGATACTCCGCGAACGGCTTGCGCAGGGGCGTCCGTCCCAGGCCATCCTGGAAGACTGGGCGGCCATGGCCTCGTCGCTCGACCGTGAGCCCGAAGCCGTGGCTGCCGCTCTGAAGGAAGCTGCGGAGGCCACGACCGCCGATGGCGCGGCAAACGTTGCGCCCCGGTCGGCCATCGGCGTCGCGGTTGTTGAGTTGAACGGAGAACTCGCGCTCGTCGACGAGGTCTTTTCAAGGTGGTTCGGCGGAACCCCTGACGTGTCGACGTTCCGGAGTCTGATCCGACAGGCCCTGAAGGATGGACAGGCGAATGGCCTTATCGAGGGTCAGGACGGCGCCGCTATCGCCGCCTGCGCCGCAGTGCGCGAGTCATCGGTCGGGTGGCCCCTGCCCGAGGCCTGTCGGGCGGCGATGGCCGGGCCTGTTCGCCGGATTGCCCTGATGTGCTTCGCCCCCTCGCGGTCGACCGATCTCGCCACCCGCGCGTCCGAGGCCTTTGGGCTGACTCCCCTTGAGGCCCGCCTGGCCGAGGCTCTGCTGGATGCGCCCAACCTCGAAGCGGCCGCGCTGCGGATCGGCGTGGGTCGCGAGACCGCGCGCGAGGCGCTGAAGAAGGCGATGAAGAAGGCCGGAGCGCGTCGCTCGCCCGACCTGGTCCGCCGGATGATGGATCTGATGTGCGGCGACCACGCCATGCCGCCTTCGATCGAGGATGTGCTGGCCACCACCTTCGGGGCGACCGCCGCCGAGGCCCGCGCCGCCGCCCGATTCGCCCAGGGCATGACCGCCCGCGAGGTCGCCGAATCCCTGGGTGTGAAGGACGCCACCGTTCGGGGGCAGCTCAAGGCGGTGTTCGCCAAGACCGGCGTGAACAAGGCCAAGGACCTGGTGCGGCTCGCGGCGGAGACCAGCACGCTGGCCGCCCTGACCGGGGTGGCCGAAACGGTTCTGGAGCCTGCCGATCCCAACGGGCGTCTGCGCGTGGTCGCAGCCGGCGACCGGCGCATCGCGGTGACGGACTATGGCCCGCGCAGCGGCAAGCCGGTCATCATCATGCATGGCGCGGCCACAGGCCGGCGGCTGCCGCCCGCCCTGGTCGTCGCATTGCACGCGCGAGGCTACCGCCCGCTTGTGCCGCAGCGCCCGGGCTACGGCCTGACCGACGTCGCGGACGGCGACTATCTGCAGCAATGCTCGGACGACATGGCCAGGGTGATGGACGCCCTCAGGATCGACCGGACGAGGCTGATGATCCGGGACTCCAGCACCCCTGCCGGCCTGTTCTTCGCGCAGCAGCACGGGGACCGGATATCGGCCGGGGTGGCGGTGAACCCGAAATGGCCGCTGACGGCCGATCACCACCTGATCCGGCGTCCGGGTTCGATGATGGCCGCCCTGGGCAAGGCCTTCATCGCCAATCCCGCGCTGATCGACCTGGTCGCGCAGATTCTGCGCCGCCAGACGCGCACCGACCTGCTGGAAAAGGTGATGCGCCAGTCTGTCGCCCATCTGCCCCACGACCGGGAAGCGCTGCGCACACCAGGCGTTCTCGACGCGCTGGTTCAGGACGCCCAGGGCATGTTCGCCAGGTCCGGCGGCGGGTTCGTCGCCGAGCATCAGGCGTTTGTCGCGGGCTGGACCATTCCGGAAGGCGTCGGGGGCAGGTGCTGGACGGTGGCGTTGAGCGACCACCTCACCCTCCCGGATGCGGAAGCTGTCTGGAGCGGCCTGCCAGACCCGCGATTCATGGTTATTCCTGACGCCGGCTTGCTGGTTTACTTTACCCACCCGACGAAGATCGCGGACCTGCTCGACCGCGCCTGACAGGTCCCCCCCAATGGGGGACGCCCGGCCCTTCGGCGGGTCCTAGGTTGCGGCGGCAAGGTTGAGGACGTGACTCCGCGGTGACGACAGTGCGGAGCATGATCGGGGGGACCCGGTCCTCGGCTTCATCATGCAGGCGGCGAGCCCGGTGTTGCGGGCTGGCCGGAAGAGACGACCTTGGAGGACGACATGCGCAAGATTACTACCGGAGTCCTGGGCCTGGCCCTCGCGGCCCTTGTATCCGCCCAGACCACCCCGGCCTTCGCCCAGTACGGGATGGACAAGAAGAAGCCGGCCTCGGCCGCGACCCCTGAAATGCCGAAGTGCGACCGCCCGCTAGGCGTCATCGCCGTGCAGGAGCCGGAAAATCGCTGGTGGACCGAGCTCGGGCTTTCAAGCCCGGAAGTCCTGATCAAGCTGTTCGCCCAGCGCTCGGGCTGCTTCCGCGTGGTCGACCGCAACGCCGGCCTTGCGATGCGTGGTCAGGAGCGGGATCTGGCCGGTTCCGGCGACCTGCAGCGCGGCGCCAACATCGGCCGCGGCCAGGTCGTGGCGGCCGACTTCTTCCTCGTCCCGGATATCGCCAACTCGAACTCGAACGCCGGTGGCAACGCCATCGGTGCGATTGCCGGCAGCATGATCCCGGGCGGCTTCGGCGCCCTGGCCGGCCAGATCCGCACCAAGAAGTCCGAGGCCCAGGTGATCATCACCGTGGTCGACGCCCGCACCACCGAGCAGCTCTATGTCGCTGAAGGCACCGCCAAGAAGACCGACATCGGCTTCGGCGTCGGCGGCGGCGCGCTCGGCAGCACGGGCTTCGGCGCGGCGGCCGGCGGCGGCTACAGCAACACCGAGATCGGCAAGGTCATCACGGCCGCCTATTTCAACGCCTTCATCGAACTGATCCGCTACGCCCAGTCCGGCGCCATGCCGACCGGCGCCGAAGCCTCCGGCAACGCCGGTCAGGCCGCCGTCGTGGCGACGCAGTCGATCCCGATGCGCTCGGGCGCAAGCCCGACGGCCGGCCTCGTCCTGACCGTGCCCACCGGCGCGATCCTGTATCCGACAGGCGGCCGCAACGGCGTCTGGATGGAAGTGGATGACGAGCACGGCAACCGCGGCTGGGTATCGTCGGCCTTTGTGACGGCCCGATAGCCGCACCGGTCTGCCGAAACGACGAAGGGCGGAGCGCCAGGCGCTCCGCCCTTTTTCATTGCGCCGGCGCTGGCCTCAGAGGCCGAGCACCAGCTTGGCCATGATGTTGCGCTGGATCTCGTTCGAGCCGGCGTAGATCGAGGCCTTGCGGTAGTTGAAGTAGCTTGGCGCGACCGGCGCGGCGTAGTCCGGACCGGGCCGGGCTTCGTTGGTGGTCGCCCAGGTGTCCTGGATGAACGGCGTGGCGTAACCGCCGACCGCCTCCAGGGCCAGTTCGGTGATCGCTTGCTGGGCCTCGGAGCCCGCACACTTGAGCATCGAGGACGCCGGCCCGACGGGCTTGCCCGACCCCATGGCCGAGAAGATCTGCATCTCCGTCGCGTTGAGCGACTCGATGCGGATCTCCATCTCCGCCAGCTTGCGCTGGAAGTCGCGGTCACGGATCAGCGGCTCGCCGCCGTCGCCGAGTTCGGCCGAGGCGATCTTGCGCACCTTCTGCAGCTGGTTCATCAGCCCCGGCGCATAGGCGTTGCCCCGCTCGAACTCGAGCAGGTACTTGGCGTAGGTCCAGCCCTTGCCCTCTTCGCCGATGCGGTTGGCGACCGGCACGCGGACGTTGTCGAAGAAGACCTGGTTGATCTCCTGTTCGTTGTCCGCCGGACCATCCAGCGTCGGCAGCGCCTTTACCAGGATGCCGGGCGTATCCATTTTCAGCAGCAGGAAGCTGATGCCGTTCTGCGGCTTGCCGCTGTTGTCCGTGCGGACGAGGCAGAACATCCAGTCGGCCCACTGGGCGTGGGTGGTCCAGATCTTCGAGCCGTTGAGGATGTAGTCGTCCCCGTCCCGCTCGGCCTTCATCTGCAGGCTGGCAAGGTCGGAGCCGGAGCCCGGCTCGGAGTAACCCTGGCACCACCAGATGTCGGAGTTGATGATCGGCGGCAGATGCTGCGCCTTCTGCTCATCGGTGCCGAAGGCCATGATCACCGGCGCGACCATCTTCAGCCCCATGGGCGAGGCTGTCGGCACGCCGGCCAGGCTCATCTCCATGTTGTAGATGTAGGCCTGACTGGGCGTGAAGTCCGGTCCGCCGAATTCCACCGGCCAGTTGACCGTCGCCCAGCCCCTGGAGGCCAGCTTCTTCTGCCACTTCACCTGGCCGGTCTTGTTGAGATAGCCGTTCTTCGACTGGCTCATCATCCGGCGCAGGTCGTCATCATAATTCTCGGCGATCCAGTCGCGGACCTCGCGCTGGAACGCCCTGTCTTCAGCTGAGAACGCGAGGTCCATCGGATCAGACCGCGTCGAGGTATTCGATGGACGGACGACCGCCCAGGCAGGCGCCGATGCCCGGGCCGGCGGCCTTGAAATACTCGGTCTGGCCGTGCGCCGTCAGGGCGTCCTGGGAGGCGTACATCTCCAGCACCTTGTAGGTGTTGGGTTCCGTCCGGCTCTTGGTCAGCTGGTACATCAGGCAGCCGGATTCATTGGCCTTCACCTTGGCGGCCAGGTCGCCAAACACCTTCTCCAGGTCGGGGCCCTTGCCCTCCGCCACCGTCAGAGTCGCCACTACGCCGATCATGTTCCGCTCCCGAACGTTTGTTTGAAGGCGCGACAATGCGGCGCGCGGCGGGACTGCGCAAGCATGACGTTGGGGGATCGGAGATGCGGCTTGACTCATTTTGATAGTTAGCTAACTGTCGACACATGAGTAGCGTCTTCAAGGCCCTTTCCGATCCGACGCGCCGACGGGTGCTGCAGCTCCTCCGCGGTGGGCCGATGACAGCCGGCGATCTGGCACAGCACTTCGATGTGTCGAAACCGACCATGTCGGCCCATTTCGCGGTGCTGAAGGAGGCGGACCTGGTCCACACCGAACGGTCCGGCAAGTCGATCACCTACTACCTCAAGCTCTCCGTCCTCGAGGAGGCGCTGATGGGGTTCGTGCACACGTTCGGGCTCGGATCGACGGCGGAAGTGACCTCCGCCCCCGTCCCGCCCGGGAACAGGAAGAAGGCTACATCGACATGAACAAAGCCGTCAGATCCGGCCTGTTGCAGGTCGGCGCCACCCTGGCGGTCGCCGTCGTGGCGACCGTGCTCCACAGGACCAGCGTCATCAGCCAGGACACGACCGTGCGCGTCCTCATGGCGACGATCGGGCTGGTCGTCGCCTGGCAGAGCAACGCCGTACCCAAGTCGCTACCCGTCGGGAGCGCCCGATCTCAAGCCTACAAGCGGCTTTCCGGCTGGGCCTTTTTCCTGTCGGGGCTTGCGTTCGCGGCAATCTGGGCCTTCGCGCCAATGGACATGGCGAAAACGCTGTCGATGGCGCCCATGATGATCGCGATGGTCACAGTGTTTGTCGTCTGCGTGTCGAACCGGATCAGCGCGACGAAACTGACTGACTAGGGGCGCTCGTTCCAGCCGTAGGCGACCCAGGAGTGGCCGCCGACGTTGCGGGCCTCGATGATGTCAGGATCACCGGCCGGACGGGCGCGAACAGTCCGCCGTGCGCGCACGGCGAGGCCGGCGAGGCCCAGAAGCGCGCTGGACATCAGGGCAATCAGCACGACGGTGGCGGCGGCGAACACGGCCAGGACAGCGCCAACGGCAAGCGCCGCACAGGTCGCCAGAGCCCCGGCCAACCAGGCCAGGCTCTTCAGAGCCGAACCAGACCCCCCCGCTGAGTTCAATCTGTCCATCGTGTCCTCGGCGAGCCGCGAGAGGCGCGGCCATGTCTTACTATTTTGTTGTTAACCGCCGAACGTCAACCGGACACGCGTGGAAAGCGTGGAAAATGTCCGATTGCCTGATCAGCCGGCGCCGACCAGCGCCATCTCCCGGCGCTCCCGCATCACCGAATCGAACGCGGCGTTGATTGTCGCGGTCTTGCTCTCGGCCACCGCAATGAACTCGCTCGGCAAGCCTCTCGCCCGCGCCCGGTCCGGATGTGCGGCGGACACCTGGGCGCGCCAGGCGGCATGCACGGCTTCATCCGCCGCGTCGGGCAGCACGCCCAGGATCACGTACGGATCGTCGGGTCCGGCGCCCAGATGGGTCGCCTTGAGCCTGCGGAACGTCAGCGGCGAAAGCCCGAACAGGACGGCCACGGCCTCAAGATACTCCAGTTCGTCGTGCGTCACCGCGCCGTCCGAACCGGCGATGTGGAACAGGCCATCCAGCACATCTTCCAGCAATTGCGGGCAATTGCGGTAACGTTTGGCGAGTCGCTTGGCGTAGCTCTCGAATCCCCGCGTCGTCTGGCGGGCCAGTTCATAGAGGCGATGGACGTTGCGTTCCGAACCGGAGTCGGCCTGGAAGACCGTGGAGAAGGCGTCGAACTCACCCCCGTCGGCGCGACCGTCCGCCTTGGCCAGCTTGGCCCCGAGCGCTGTGACGGCGGTCGTGAAGGCGGGATCCTCTCCCGGGGGACCGGGAGGACAGTCGGGGCATTCGGCGTCGTCGACGCGACGCGCCGCGAGGCCTGCTATGGTGCGCCAGAAACTCATGGGATCGATGTTCAGCTTATGATCTTGGCGCTTGCATGACAACGCTCGCTGATGACGCGGCCGGATGGACGTTCTGGATCGATCGCGGCGGCACGTTCACCGACGTGATCGGACTCGCGCCGGATGGCGCGGAGCAGACGCTTAAACTCCTGTCCGCCTCCCCGAGCTATCCCGACGCGGCGGTCGAGGCCATGCGCCGCCTGTTGGCGGTTGAACCCGGCGCGCCCTTTCCCGCCGCGCGCGTAGCGGCGATCAAGATGGGCACGACCGTCGCGACCAATGCCCTGTTGGAGCGGAAGGGCGCGAAGACGCTGCTGGTCACCACCCGAGGGTTTCGCGACTCGGTGCTGATCGGCGACCAGTCCCGGCCTGAGCTCTTCGCCCTCGACCTGGTCCGGCCCGAGCCGCTCTACAGCGGCGTGGTCGAGGCGGAAGAACGGCTGGCAGCCGACGGCGCGGTGGTCTCGGCGCTGGATACGGCCGCGCTGGACAGGGACCTGCGCAGCAGGCGGGCAGAGGGCTTCTCCAGCGTCGCCATCGCCTTCCTCCACAGCGATCTGAATCCCGCCCATGAACTCGCCGCCGGCGAAATCGTGCGGGCCGCCGGGTTCGACTACGTCGCTTTGAGCCACGAGGTCAGCCCCCTGCCCCGCTTCGTCCCGCGCGCCGAGACGGCGGTGGCTGACGCCTATCTGACGCCGGTCCTGCAGGCCTATGTCGATCAGGTCGCCGGCGCCGTCGAGGGCGCGCCGCTGTGGTTCATGACGTCGGCAGGCGCTCTGGTGAGAGCCGGGGCATTCCGCGGCAAGGACGCGGTGGTATCGGGTCCGGCAGGCGGGGTCGTCGGCGTCGCGCGGAGCGCGCAGGCCGCGGGCGCGGCCTCGGTGCTGGGCTTCGACATGGGCGGCACCTCCACCGACGTCTGCCGCTTTGCCGGCGCGCTCGAACGGCGCGATGCAGCGAAGGTCGCCGGCGCGAAGCTGCGCAGCCCCATGCTGGATGTAGAGACGGTGGCGGCCGGCGGTGGCTCGATCCTCACCTTCGACGGCTTCCGCGCCCGTGCGGGTCCGGCCAGCGCCGGCGCCGATCCGGGTCCCGCCTGCTATGGCCGGGGCGGTCCGGCGACGGTGACCGACGCCAACCTCGTCCTGGGGCGGCTCGACCCGCGCTTCTTCCCGTCCGTGTTCGGGCGGCACGGCGACGCGCCGCTGGACCCTCTGGCCGCCCACGCCCGACTGGCCGACCTTGCAGCCGCCATGGACCTGACCGTCGAGGCCGCCGCCGAGGGATTCGTCGCCGTCGCTGTCGAACAGATGGCGCAGGCCGTGCGCCGGATCTCCACCGAACGCGGCTTCGACCCGCGCGGCCATGCGCTGGTCTCGTTCGGCGGGGCGGCGGGGCAGGTCTGCTGCCAGGTGGCGGACGCGCTCGGCGTCACCGAGGTGCTGAGCCCGCGCCATGCGTCCCTGCTGTCCGCCTGGGGCATCGGCCAGGCGCGGGTCGGCGCGATGCGGCAGGCGGGTCTGGAGCTGCCGCTTGCGGACGAGGGACTGGCCGCCGCCGCAGCCCTCGCCGACCATCTGGAGCGCGAGACCCGCGAGGCCCTCTCCGCCCAGGGCGCCGCTGCCGGATCCGCCGATCGCCGCCTGCGGCTGCGCTACGACGGCGCCGACGCGGCCCTGCCGATCGCGCCCGGCGACATCGCGTCCGTCAAGGCCGCCTTCGAGGCCGCCCACCAGCGACTGTTCGGGTTCGTGGAACCGGAGCGGACGGTCCTGATCGCCAGCGTGGAGGTGGAGGCGACGGAATCTTCCACCGCTCATTCCGGCGATGGCCGGGACCCAGGCCCTTTCACGAGCACATCCAGCCCGTCAGGATCATCTCCAGAACACCTGGGTCCCGGCCTTCGCCGGGATGGGCGGATCGTGGTGCACGCGGACCAGCTGGATGCGCTGGATGGCCCCGCCCTGATCATCCGCGCCGACACCCAGATCGCCGTGGCTGAAGGCTGGCGCGCGACGGCGGAAGCGGACGGTCTGATCCGCCTGACCCGCATCACCCCGCTTTCCGCCGGGGTCATCGCGGCCGATGCGCCGGACCCGGTCACGCTGGAACTGTTCAACCGCCGCTTCATGGGCGTGGCGGAAGCCATGGGGGCGGCGCTGGAGCGGACGGCCCATTCGGTCAACATCAAGGAGCGGCTGGACTTCTCCTGCGCCCTGTTCGACGCCGAGGGCGGGCTGGTGGCCAACGCGCCGCACATGCCGGTGCATCTGGGCAGCATGGGGGCCAGCGTGCGCGCGACCAGGGCGCGGCATCCGGTGCTGCATCCCGGCGAGGCCTTCGCCCTCAACAACCCCTACTTCGGCGGCACGCACCTGCCGGACATCACCGTGGTCATGCCGATCTTCATGGAGGGCGGCCACGCGCCGACCTTCTATGTCGCCGCCCGCGGCCACCATGCCGACGTCGGCGGGGTTCAGCCCGGCTCGATGCCGCCGTTTTCGAAGACCCTCGACGAGGAAGGGGTACTGCTCGACGCCGAGCCGATCATGCGCGAGGGACGGTTTCTCGAGGCCGAAACCCGCGCAGCGCTGCTGACCGGCCAATGGCCCGCCCGCGCCCCGGACCGCAATATCGCCGACCTCAAGGCGCAGATTGCCGCCTGTCAGGCGGGCGCGGCGGCGGTGTCGGGCATGATCGAGGCCTACGGCGCCGACGCCGTCGCCCGCTACATGACGTTCGTGCAGAAGAACGCCGAACAGGCCGTCCGGCGGGCCCTGACCAAGCTCACCGATGGCGAGGCCCGCGTGCCGATGGATGGCGGCGGCGAGATCGTGGTGAAGATTACCGTCGATGCGGCGGCCGGTGAGGCGGTGCTCGACTTCACCGGATCGGCGGACCAGCTGGGTAGCAACTTCAATGCCCCCTCGGCGATTGTCGATGCAGCGGCGCTGTATGTCTTCCGCAGCCTGGTGGACGACGACATCCCCCTGAACGCCGGCTGCCTGACGCCGCTGAAGATCATCACCCGGCACGGCTCGATGCTCGATCCGGAGCCGCCGGCCGCTGTGGTCGCGGGCAATGTCGAGACCAGCCAGCACGTGGTCGACGCCCTCTATGCCGCGCTCGGCGTTATGGCCAACAGCCAGGGCACGATGAACAACTTCACCTTCGGCGACGACGAGCGGCAGTACTACGAGACGATCTGCGGCGGCGCCGGCGCGACGGCCGACCGTGCCGGGACCAGCGCGATCCACACCCACATGACCAACAGCCGGCTGACGGACCCCGAGATCCTCGAACGGCGCTTCCCGGTTCGGGTCGAGACCTTCACCGTGCGGCCAGACTCCGGCGGTGACGGCGCGCGGCGCGGGGGCGATGGCGCGATCCGCCACGTCCGATTCCTCGTCCCTATGGAATCGGCCCTGCTCTCGTCACGCCGAAGCCACAGTCCGCAGGGAATCTGTGGCGGCGGCGCCGCCCTGCCCGGCCGCCAGCGTTTGAGAACGGCTGACGGCGCTGTAAGGGAACTTTCAGGCTGCTTCTCGATTTCCGTGCGGCCGGGCGACGTCGTCGAGATTGAAACCCCGGGGGGCGGCGGTTTCGGTCACAAGACCGGCGGCGACGCCTGACGCAACAGCTTTAGGACCTTGAATGGCCCCGTATCTTCTCGCCCTCGCCCTGCTGCTCCAGGATGGTCCCGCCGCCGCGGTGGCATCGGATGCCCCCCTGGCCACCGCGATCCCGCGCAAGCAGGACGTCGCGCCCTTGCCGATCCAGGGCGGCACGGTGACGGCCCCCACCGACGACTACGGCTATGTCGGCTGGTGCTACGGCGCGATTTCCGCCTACGTCGATCTCTACGACCGGGCGATGCCCGAGGTGATCCGCATCGAGCGGGCCTGGCCGACGCCGAGCACCGAAGAGAACATCGCGGTCGTCTATCCCGAACAGCGCGAGGAGGCGAAGCGCAACCTCCTGCTGTTTGCCCGCGCCATGGAGGCCGCCGAGAAGGCCAGCCCGGCGGTGATCCAGCCCCAGGGCGCCGCGGCCATCAAGCGCGGCCGGGCCGTCTGGACCGGGGCGACCAACGTCCCCAAGGCCCAGCTGGCGCAGTTCTGGATGTCCTGGTCGCCGCCGGCGAAATGCGCGGAGACGGCGAAGACGCTGGAGGCCCGTTCGCTGCTGTTCGGGCAGGCCCTGACCTACAATGCCAAAGGCGCCTCGGCCGTCGTGGCGCCGCCGCCGCCCGAGGCAGCCGAGGCCGCGGCGATCGAACCGCAACCGGACGCCGGACAGCCCGCCGCCGCGGTCGCGACACCCGAACCCGCCGTGAGCGCCGAGCCTGTACCCGCACCCGTTGTCGCGCCGCCGGAAGCGCCCGTCACCGGTGACGTGATGGTCGAACCGTCCGCGCCGGATGCGGCGATGGTCTACACCCAGCCGCAACCCGCCGAGGACCCCGAGGTGTCCATTGAGGGCGCCGCGACGGCCGCGCCGTTGGCCGATGCCGCGGCCCTGTCCACGGGCGCGCCGGAAGCCGCTTCGCAGACCGCCATCGATGACCTGTTGCCGGCGCAGGACGCGCCAGTCGCGCCAGCCGTTGAGCCTGAGCCGCCTGCGGCCGTTGAGACGCCGGTTGTGACCCCCGCGCCGACGGCGAGGCCAGCCCCGGCCGTCGCCGCTCCTGCCCGCAAGCGCAAGCGCGGCCTGAAGGAAACCCTGCAGGGCCTGCGCGGCCCGCAGTAGGCCCTAGGCCGCCGCCCCGCGCGGCTCGCCGGACGGGTCGTAGGCCAGGATCGGCGCCAGCCAGCGCTCGGCGGTCGCGACCTCCCAGCCCTTGCGGGCGGCATAGTCGGCGACCTGGTCGCGATCAATGCGGCCGACGCCGAAATAGTGCGCCTGGGGGTGGCTGAAATAGAGCCCGCTGACCGCCGCCGCCGGGCTCATGGCGAAGCTCTCGGTGAGCTTCATGCCTGTCTGAACCTCCGCATCCAACAGTTTGAACAGCGTGGCTTTTTCCGTGTGGTCGGGCTGGGCGGGATAGCCCGGCGCCGGGCGGATGCCGCGATACTTCTCGCCAATCAGATGGTCGAGCTCGAAGGCCTCGTCCGGCGCAAAACCCCAGAGGTCGGTCCGCACCCGGTGGTGCATCGCCTCGGCGAAGGCCTCTGCCAGACGGTCCGCCAGGGCGGCGGCGAGAATGGCCGAATAGTCGTCGCCGGCATCCTTGAACCGCCGGGCGATCTCCGACTCTCCGTGACCGGCCGTGACCGCGAAGCCGCCGATCCAGTCTGCCGGGCCGCCGATGGGCGCGATGAAGTCCGACAGGGCGGCGTTGGCCTTGTCGCCGGTCTTGGCCATCTGCTGACGCAGGGTGTGCAGTCGGGCCAGTTCGGTGGTCCGGCTCTCGTCCGCATAGACCACTACATCGTCGCCGTCGGACTGCGCCGGCCAGAAGCCGACCACGCCGCGTGCCTCGAACCAGTTTTCCTCGACGATCTTCGCCAGCATGGCCTGGGCGTCCTTCCACAGGTCGCGCGCCGCCTCGCCGACGACGTCGTCATCGAGGATGGCCGGGAAGCGCCCGACCAGCTCCCAGCTGGCGAAGAACGGTGTCCAGTCGATGTATTTCGCCAGCTCTTTCAAATCATAAGAGGCGAAGCTTCGGGTCCCGGTGAAGGTCGGCTTCGGCGGCGCGGCGGCAGTCCAGTCGATGGCGAAGCGGTTGGCGCGGGCCCTCGCGATCGGCGTACGGGTCTTCTGGTCCTGCCCGCGGGCGAACTGCTCGCGCACCCGCACATAGTCCTCGCGGGTCTGGGCCTCGAATGCCGCCCTGTCGGTCTTCGACAGCAGCTGTGAGACCACCCCGACCGCACGGCTGGCGTCGAGCACATAGGTGGTCGAGGCCGCGCGATAAGCCGGCGCGATCTTCACCGCCGTATGGGTCTTGCTGGTGGTCGCGCCGCCGATCAGCAGGGGAATGTCGAACCCGCGCCGCTCCATCTCGGCGGCGACAAAGACCATCTCGTCCAGCGACGGGGTGATCAGCCCTGACAGGCCGATGATGTCGACGTTGTGCGCCTTCGCCTCGTCAAGGATCCGGTCGGCCGGAACCATGACGCCCAGGTCGATGACCTCATAGTTGTTACACTGCAGGACCACGCCGACGATGTTCTTGCCGATATCGTGGACGTCGCCCTTCACGGTCGCCATCAGGATGCGGCCGGCCTGCTCGCGCGGCTGGCCTTCCTTCTCCGCTTCCATGAACGGCATCAGCCAGGCCACCGCCTGCTTCATCACCCGCGCCGACTTGACCACCTGGGGCAGGAACATCTTCCCGGCGCCGAACAGGTCGCCAACAATGTTCATCCCGTCCATCAGCGGACCTTCGATGACGTGGAGCGGCCGCGCGACGGTCAGGCGGGCTTCCTCGGTGTCGGCATCGATGAACTCGGTGATCCCGTTGACCAGCGCATGCGCCAGCCGCTCGGCGACGGGAAGCCCGCGCCAGGCCTGGTCGACGACCTGGACCTTGCTGCCATCGCCCTTGTACTTCGGCGCGAGATCCACGAGCCGCTCGGTCTGGCTGCCGCCGGCCTTCGGCGTGCGGTTGAGGATCACGTCCTCGACGGCCTCGCGAAGTTCCGGCTCGATGTCGTCATAGACCGGCAGGTCGCCGGCGTTGACGATGCCCATGTCCATACCGGCGTTGATCGCGTGGTACAGGAACACACTGTGGATCGCCCGGCGCACCGGCTCGTTGCCGCGGAAACTGAACGACACGTTCGACACGCCGCCGGAAATACGAGCAAATGGAAGGGTTTGCTTGATAACCCTCGTAGCCTCGATGAAGTCGACGGCATAGTTGTCGTGCTCCTCGATCCCGGTCGCCACGGCGAAGATGTTCGGGTCGAAGATGATGTCCTCGGGCGGGAAACCGACCTGGTCCACAAGGATGCGATAGGCGCGCTCGCAGATGGCGATCTTGCGGGCGGCGGTGTCGGCCTGGCCCTCCTCGTCGAAGGCCATGACCACGACGGCGGCGCCGTAGCGCAGGCACAGCTTCGCCTGGGCGATGAACTCCGCCTCGCCGGCCTTCATCGAGATGGAGTTGACGATGGCCTTGCCCTGAACGCACTTCAGGCCGGCCTCGATGATCTCCCACTTGGAGCTGTCGATCATCACCGGCACGCGGGCGATGTCCGGCTCGGCAGCGATCAGGTTGAGGAAGGTGACCATGGCCGCCTTCGAATCCAGCAACCCCTCGTCCATGTTGACGTCGATGACCTGGGCCCCGGCCTCGACCTGCTGGCGCGCGACGGACAGGGCGGCCGGATAGTCGCCCTCCGCCACCAGCTTGCGGAACCTGGCCGAGCCGGTGACGTTGGTGCGCTCACCGATGTTTACAAAGACAGGTCTCATTGGGGCGTGGAACTTTCGATGGCCGGTTCGCGACCCGCGAGGGCGAGGCGGCGGCTGAGAATGGCTTGGGGGGCGCCGGCGGCGACGAGACCGGGCCAGCATCTGGGGTCGAGGGTGCGGTGTTCGGCCAGGGTCGCGACCAGCCGCGACAGGGTGGCGATGTCCGCGGTTGCAGCGATCTTCACCACCAGTTCGCCGGAGAGCACCCTGGCCGGCACGGCGGTCGTCGCCGGCACATCGGCCCGGCCGCAGGCGGTCATGAACGCCGTGCCCAGCGCGAAGAGCGCCGCGTCGCTGACAGCGCGACGGTTCAGGCGGCTGCGGATATCCCGCAGCATCTCGGTCTCGATGGGTCCGAGGGCCAGTACGGCGCGGGGGGCGGTCATGCTGCCGACCTGCTGCGCGCGACCGACTTGATGATCAGATAGACGGACGCCTGACCTGCCGGCGCGCGATAGGCGCCCAGGCCCTCGGCCAGCTTCACGGCCGCAGCGGTCAGCCGCCAGGCCAGCGCTTCAAGATCGGGACCGGCGACGATCCGTTCTCGAAGCTCGGCGACGTTATGCCTGTCGCCAAAGGCCTTCGCCGCCGCACTGTCGGTTGTGAACGGTTGCGGAAGATGCGGATTACCCCACGCCCAGACCCAGTTGCGGGGCCCCAGCGTCCCGGCGATCTGAACCTCGGCGAACACCTGGATTCCGTCGTCGTCCGAGAAGGTCAGCGAGCCCTGACCGAGCTCTGCATTCCACACCGGCCAGGTTCCGAGGCCATAGCCGTCCGTCAAGGCGTCCTGCTTGATCGCCAACTCGGCTTCAGCGCCGGCGACCCAGTCCGCATAGACAAACGGCGGCCCCTTCCGCCGGAGCAGGTTCCTGAGAAAGCCGAGGATCGCCATCAAGCCAGCTCGAAGGCTTCCAGCCCGGCCAGACGCATAGCGGTCGGCCGTTCCGGCAGCGCGCGCGGCGCCAGGCCGGCGACCGACTGCGCCACATGGGCGATGTGGTCCGGCGTCGTGCCGCAGCAGCCGCCCAGGATGTTGACGATGCCGCTCTCCGCCCACTCATGCAGGCTGCAGGCGGTCTCGTGCGGTTCCTCGTCGTACTGGCCCATGGCGTTGGGCAGGCCGGCGTTGGGATAGGCCGCGACCAGGGTGTCGGCGATGCGCGACAGCTCGGCGATGTGCGGCCGCATCAGATCGGCGCCGAGCGCGCAGTTCAGGCCGATGGCGAACGGCCTGGCGTGGCGCACGCTGTTCCAGAAGGCCTCGACGGTCTGGCCCGACAGGGTGCGGCCCGAGCGATCGGTGATGGTGCCGCTGATCCAGATCGGCAGCTCCTCGTGACCCTCCTCGTCGCGCAGGTCCATGATCGCCTTGATGGCCGCCTTGCAGTTCAGGGTGTCGGTGATGGTCTCGATCAGGAACAGGTCGACCCCGCCCTCGTAGAGCCCCCTCACCTGCTCGCGGTAGGCCTCGTAGACCTGATCAAAGGTCACTGTGCGGGCGCCCGGATCGTTCACGTCCGAAGACATCGAGAGCATGACGTTCAGCGGCCCGATCGAGCCGGCGGCGAAGCGCGGCTTGTCCGGCGTCCTGGCGGTCCAGCGATCCGCCGCAGCCCGGGCCAGTTTCGCACCTTCGAGGTTGATGTCGTAGGCGGCGCCTTCGAGGCTGTAGTCGCGCTGGGCGATGGTTGTAGCGCTGAAGGTGTTGGTCTCGCTGATATCCGCGCCGGCCGCGAAATAGGCGTCATGCAGATCGGCGATGACGTCCGGCCGGGTCAGGCACAGGACATCGTTGTTGCCCTTCAGCTGGCCGTCGTGGTCGGCAAAGCGGTCGCCTCGGAAATCCTCCTCGGACAACCCGCGACGCTGGATCATCACCCCCCAGGACCCGTCGAGGATCAGGATGCGCTCGCGCGCCGCCTGCTTGAGAGCGGCGATACGGTCGAGGCGGTTCATGCGGCGGCTTCCTTCGTAGGGGGCGGGGTCTCGCGCACGCCCAGCACCCGGCAGATGGCGTAGACCAGATCGGCCCGGTTCAGGGTGTAGAAGTGGAAGTCGCTGAACCCTTCCTCGGCCAGCCTGGCGCAGGTCTCGGCGGCCACCGACGCGGCGATCAGGCGGCGGGTCTCGGGGTCATCGTCCAGGCCGTCGAACAGACCGCCCAGCCAGCCCGGCAGCGGGATGCCGCAGGGGTCGGCCATGCGCTGCAGACCCTTGAAGTTGGACACCGGCATGATCCCGGGCGAGATCGGGATGGTCACACCGGCCTTGCGGACCTTGTCCATGAATCGCAGGAACACATCGGTATCGAAGAAGAACTGGGTGATGGCGCGGGTCGCGCCGGCGTCGATCTTGGCCTTCAGGACGTCGATGTCATGGTCGACGCCCGGGCTTTCCGGGTGGACCTGAGGGTAGAGACCGACCGACACCTCAAACGGCGCCACGTCCATGATGCCCCGCGTGAGGTCAGTGGCGTTGAGATAGCCGTCCTCGCGCGGAACATAGGCGCCGCCGATCGCGCCGGGCGGATCTCCGCGCAGGGCCACGATGTGCCGGAT
>CAIOHT010000090.1 GCA_903858185.1 uncultured Caulobacterales bacterium | reverse complement strand
TGTCCAGCCACCACAGGGTAGCGCCGCCAAGCGGTCGCGCGCCCGGCGCTTCATCCAGAATGTAGAGGGGAATGATCGGACGGCCCGTCGCGACCGCCTCGGCCAGCGCCGGATTATCGGTCAGCCTGAGGTCCTGACGGAACCAGACGATGGCCGGGCCGGCGGGGGAGGACGGAACCTGGTGAAGCGCGCTGGTCACAACTGGTCTACGTCGCGACCGGAACGTCGGATCAGCCCGCCGCGAAATACGGCAACCGGATCAGGCCCTGGCGGCCTCGTGCAGGGCCTTCAACGTCGTCAGCAGGCCGGCTGCGCCGTCGAGCGGCAGGCAGCTGGGGCCGTCGCAGAGGGCCTTGTCCGGCTCCGGGTGAAACTCGAGGAACACGCCGTCGGCGCCGGCTGCGACGGCCGCCTTGGCGATCACAGGCACGCCGGCGCGGCGGCCGCCCGTGGAGGCCCCGCCTGTGCGCGGATCCGCGCCGGGCAACTGGACCGCGTGGGTCGCGTCGATGGTCACCGGCACGCCCAGCTTCTGCATCTCGCCGATGCCGAGCATGTCGACGACGAGGTTGTTGTAGCCAAACGAGCTGCCGCGCTCGCACAGGATGATGTCGAGGTCGGGGGCCGCCTCGCGGGCCTTGTCGATGATGTTCTTGCAGTCCCAGGGGGCGATGAACTGCGCCTTCTTGACGTGCATCACGCCGCCGGCAGCCGCCGTGGCGCGGGCCGTGGCGACGATCAGGTCGGTCTGGCGACAGAGGAAGGCCGGCACCTGCACCAGGTCCGCGACCGCGGCGACCGCCTCGGCTTGCCCCGCTTCATGCAGGTCGGTGGCGATCGGCACGTTCAGTTGCGCCTTCACCTCGGCCAGCATGGCCAGGCCATCCTTCAGGCCGGGGCCGCGATAGCTCCTGATCGAGGAGCGGTTGGCCTTGTCGAAGCTGGCCTTGAAGACGTAGGGCAGGCCGAGATCGGCGCAGATCGCCTTGAGCTCCTTGCCGACGCTCAGGGCCAGGTCGAGGTTTTCCAGCACGTTGAGGCCAGCGATCACGACCAGGGGATGCCCCTCGCCGATGGCGAAGTTCCAGCGTTTCAGGGTCACCACAGGCATCGGTCACATTCCGGATCTTGAGCGAGTCGGCGGCCGGGCCGACATTTGGTGGGCAGGTATATAGGACGGCCCGCTTGACCACCCTAGCGTCAAAGCTCACACCCTGACCGCATGGATCTGGCTTCCCTTCAGTCATTGCTGACCGCCGTGAGCGGCGTGCGCGTGGTCTGCGTCGGCGACGTGATGATCGACCGCTTCGTCTACGGCGAGGTCAATCGCACCTCGCCCGAGGCGCCCGTACCCGTGCTGGCGCGGGGCCGCGAGACAACCATGCTCGGCGGCGCCGGCAACGTGGCGCGCAATGTCGCTGCTCTTGGCGGCCTGGCGGCGCTGACCGGCGTGATCGGCGATGACGCCGCCGCCAATGAGGCGCTCGGCCTGGTCGGTGCGGAAGCCGGGATGGAAGGCCATCTGGTCGCCGAGCGCGGCCGGCCGACCACGGTGAAGACCCGCTACGTCGCCGCTGGCCAGCAACTTTTGCGCGTCGATTCGGAAGACGCCCGCCCGGCGGGCAAGGACGCCGAGGTCCGGCTGGTCACGGCCGTGCGCCACGCCGCAGGCGGGGCCGGAGCCATCCTGCTGTCCGACTACGGCAAGGGCGCCGTGACGCCTGCCGTGATCGAGGCCTGCCTCACCGCCGCGAAGGCGTCCGGCGCCGTGCTGATCGTTGATTCCAAGGCGCGCAGCTTTGCCCGGTACGGCGCGGCCGACATCGTCAAGCCGAACGCCGCCGAGCTGGCGGCAGCCACCGAGCTTCCCACCGACACCAATGAAGAGGTCGAGGCCGCCCTGCTGCGCGCGCTGGACCTGTCGCGGGCGAAAGCCGTGCTGGTCACCCGCGCCGCCAAGGGCATGAGCCTGGCCGTGCGCGGCGAGGCTGTGCGCCATTTCCCGGGCCGGCCGCGCGAGGTCTTCGATGTCTCCGGGGCCGGCGATACGGCGCTTGCGGCGCTGGGGCTGGCGCTGGCGGCCAGGGCCTCGCCTGATCTGGCCGTCGCGTTCGCCCTGCTGGCCTCCGGCGTCGTGGTCGGCAAGGCCGGCACCGCGGTGGCCACGCCGCATGACCTGATCGAGGCCGAGATCGCCGCGCACATGGCGCCCGCCGAGGCCAAGGTCGTCCTGGCCGCGCAGATGGCCGAAAAGGCCGCAGCCTGGCGCGCCCAGGGTCTGAAGGTCGGCTTCACCAACGGCTGTTTCGACATCCTGCACAAGGGTCATGTGGCCTATCTGGCCCAGGCCCGCGCCTGGTGCGACCGGCTGATTGTCGGCGTGAACAGCGACAGTTCGGTGAGGGCGCTCAAGGGCGAGGGCCGGCCGGTCAACGACCTGGAATCCCGCGCGCTCGTTCTGGCCGGGCTGGGCTCGGTCGATCTGGTCGCCCCGTTCAGTGAGGACACGCCGGTCGA
This sequence comes from uncultured Caulobacterales bacterium, assembly GCA_903858185.1. Taxonomy (GTDB): domain Bacteria; phylum Pseudomonadota; class Alphaproteobacteria; order Caulobacterales; family Caulobacteraceae; genus Caulobacter; species Caulobacter lacus. The sequence goes on along the minus strand of CAIOHT010000090.1, from coordinate 38,372 downwards.
GCTGATCCGCGCCGCCCGGCCCGACGTCCTGATCAAGGGCGCCGACTACACCATCGAGGGGGTCGTCGGGCATGACCTTGTCCAGGGCTGGGGTGGCGAGGTGAAACTCGCCGCCATTGTCGAGGGCTACTCCACCACCGCCGCCATCGCCCGCATGATCGAGAAAGCCTGACCCATGAGCCGCCGCATTGTTTTCGTCACCGGCGGGGCCGGGTTCATCGGCTCCAACATCATCGCCAGACTGGCCGAGGACCCGTCGCTGGACCTCGTCGCCTGCGACTGGTTGCAGGAGGCGGACCTGGGCAAGTGGCGCAACCTGTCCAAGCATCCCATCGGCGACTTCGTCGCGCCCGAGAACATGATGGAATGGCTCGAGAAGCGCTGGCAGGACGTTGCGCTGGTCGTCCACATGGGCGCGATCAGCTCGACCACCGAGCCCGACGCCGACAAGATCATTCATCAGAACTTCGGCCTGTCTCGTGACCTGTTCCGCTGGTGCACCGACCGCCAGCGCCGGTTCATTTACGCCTCGTCGGCCGCGACCTACGGCGACGGGGCCCAGGGCTTCGAGGACCGAGACGACATCGAGTCGCTCAAGGCGCTGCGCCCGCTGAACACCTATGGCTGGTCCAAGGCGCTGTTCGACCTGTTCGCCGCGCGTCAGGCCGCCCGCGACTACGCCCCGCCGCAGTGGGTGGGTCTGAAGTTCTTCAACGTCTACGGCCCCAACGAGGAGCACAAGGCGTCGATGAAGTCAGTCGCCTCGCAGATCTGGCCGCACGTGAAGGACGGTCGCTCGGTCCAGCTCTTCAAGTCGCACAACCCCGACTACGAGGACGGCGGTCAGTTGCGCGACTTCGTCTACGTCCGCGACGTCGCCGAGGTGGTCCAGTGGCTGAGCCAGACCGAGGAGGTGAACGGCGTCTTCAACCTGGGCTCGGGCAAGGCGCGTTCGTTCCGCGACATGGCCGAGAACGTCTTCCGGGCCGCCGGCCGTGAGCCGCAGATCGACTACATCCCGATGCCGACCTCGATCCGCGACAAATACCAGTATTTCACCGAGGCGAAGATGGACCGTCTGCGTGAGGCAGGTTACGCGGGGCAGATGACGCCGCTGGAAGACGGCATCGCCGACTATGTCGGTGGCTACCTGAACACGGGTGATCCCTACCGGTAGGGTTCTCGGCTCCCGGTCTGTCGTGTAATGCTCAGAGCTATGACCGTGACCGGGTTCAAACGCTGGATCGCATTGGGGCTGGCGGCGCTTCTCGTGCTCGTGGCGGTCGCAGCCTTCGTGTTCCGCGCCGACATCCTGCGCACGTCGCTGGACCCCAAGGTGCCGTTCCAGGCCTATACGCCGCCAAGCGCCCCCAACTATGCCGACCCCAAGGCCTGGGCGATTCCGATCAGCCTGCATCCGGTCGCGGAATTGCCCGCCGACGTCTTCTTTGTTCACCCGACGACCTACGACGGCGGCGATCACTGGAACTCGCCGCTCCGGGACCAGGACGCGATGCGCCAGCTGGACCGGGTCATGCTGCCCAACTACGCCGGGCCGTTCGCCCGTGTCGGCCGGATCTTCGCGCCGCGCTACCGGCAGGCCAGCCTTTATTCGCAGCTTACCCTTCGCGAAGACGCCCGGGCCGCGCGAGGCTTCGCTTACGGCGATGTGCGCGAGGCGTTCCGATACTGGAAGGCCCACTACAACAGCGGGCGGCCGCTGGTGATCGTGGGCGTCGAACAGGGAGGGCTGTTGCTCGAACGGCTGCTGCGCGAGGAGATCGCGCCCGACCCTGCGCTGCGGTCACGGCTTGCCGGCGTCTACCTGATCGAGACAGTGGTTCCCGCGAGCAGCTTTGACGGGACCGCGCCGGTGCCGGCCTGCACCAGCCGCAACCAGGCCCGTTGTGTGGTCGCCTGGGCGACGCCGCGCGACGGTGATCGCCGGCGGATGCGCGAGCGCGCGCTGATCTGGGACGAAAGCGGCATCCTGACCGGTCTGCAAGGTCGCGAGGTGCTGTGCGTGAACCCGCTCAGCGGAACGACGACCAACGCAGCGGTCAGCGAGCAGGAAAGCCTGGGCGCCGCAAACGCCAGCGGCATGGGCTATGGCGTGAGACCGCCCTATCTCAAGCGCGTGGTCAGCACCCGATGCGTTGACGGCTTCCTGGACGTCTCGAAGGCGAAGTCGTCGGTGTTCCGGCCTGCGCGACGGTGGGCCGACAAGCTCAAGGTCTCGCCCTACAACCTGTTCTACGGAGATCTTGAAGCCGACGGGCAGGCGAGGGTGTCGGCGCTGCTGGGGCGACAGGTCTACGGTCGGACGGCCCCGCCGCTGACGGCGCCCGTCGAGGTCCGAACCTCGCCCGTTCACCGGATCGACTGATCAGCTCAGGACGTCAGGGTCTTCAGCCCGCTGTACTGCGGCTGGTCGATGCGGACCTGGTCGATGATGCTGGCCTTCATATGCGCCAGCACCGCCGGGTCGAGCGGGTCAATGTCGCCGCCCTGGATGCCGTCACACAGGGCGGCGTTCAGGGTCGCGAAGTCGCCGTCCCGGCCCAGCAGGACCCGGAGTCGCTCGACGGCCATGGTTTCCGCCGCCGGGCCCTGTTCGATCTCGCGTTTCACCGCGGCCAGGGCGTTGACGGCGACCCGGCAGAGGAAGGCATCGCGGTCCTTCAACTGTGGCGCGGCGCGCTCCTCGATGAACCGGATCACCGAGTCGATCAGTTCAGGGGCCGTCGGATGGGTGATCATGCCGCACGCTCCAGCAGGGCCATCAGGTCGATCTCGCATTCCGAGGTCCGCCGGCCGATCATGGCGCGCTCCACCGAAGGATCGGTGCCGTTGGCGAATGAGGCGTACATGCCCTCGCACATCACGCCCCATTTCAGAGACCCGAGCATCTGCCAGTAGAGCACGCGCTCGAGCGGGATCGGCGTTCCGCCCGCGGCCTCATAGCCGGCCAGCAGGTCCGCGTAGTCGCCGAAGCCGCCGACGGGCTTTGCGCCGCCAAAGCGCCAGGAGGCGGTACAGACCCAGCCCATGTCCTCGGCCGGATCGCCGATGTGGACCAGCTCCCAGTCCAGCACCGCAGCAAGACCAGCTTCCGGCTGGAACATGATGTTTCCATTCCGGAAATCGCCGTGGAGCATGACCGGGCGATCGAGCGGCGGCGCGCGGTCGCGGAGGTATCGGAACGCCGCTTCGAGGATCGGACGACGGGCGCCGAGGTTGCGATAGACCGTCTCGTACTTGTCCAGCTCGTCCAGCGCGCCGGACCGGTTGAGCGGCGGCAGGCTGTCGTCGAGCGGTATGGCGTGAATCTTCGCCAGGGCCTCACCGCACTGGAAGGCCAGCTTCGGACGGATGGCGGCGAAGTTCTCATCGCGGGCGATGCGCTTGCCGAGGGTCTCGCCCTCGATCGCGGCCATCACATAGGCTTCACCGACCTCGCTGCCGGGGTCACAGATGGCCAGCACCTCCGGCACAGGCGCGCCTTGCAGCGCCGCCGCGCGGATCAGGGCGGCCTCCGTGGCCAGCGGCGTCGCGGTTCCGGTGACTCCGGCCGTGCCCGGGGGTTTGCGGCGCAGGATCAACGGCCGGCCCGTATTCAGGCTGAATGCCCAGGTTTCCTGACTGGCGCCGCCGGACAGGCGACGCAGGTTTTCGATCGTGGTCCCGCCGAGTTGCGGGGCTATGGCGGTGAGGGCGGCGTGCAGATCGCTCATGGGTCTGGATTGGGCTCCTTCACCCGGCGTCAGTCAAACCGGCCGCGCGCCAGTCGAACAGCTCCTGCAGCACCCTGACGGCCTGTCCGCGCGGCGAGGTCAGGTCCGGATCGCGGTTCAGGATCAGCCGGGCGTCGTCCGCGGCGGCCGCGATCATGGCGCGGTGCGCGACCGGATCGGCCAGGCGATAGGCCGGGAAACCGCTTTGCTTTAGTCCGAGCGGATCGCCGCCGCCACGCAGTTCGAGGTCCTTCTCGGCGATCAGGAAGCCGTCGTCCGTCTTGCGCAGGATATCGAGGCGCTGCTGGGCCGTCTCCGAAAGAGGCGGGTCGTAGAGCAGCACGCAGGCGCTCTCGCGCCGGCCGCGACCCACGCGACCGCGCAGCTGGTGCAGCTGGGCCAGACCGAACCGCTCGGCCTGTTCGATGACCATGATCGTCGCGTTTGGCACATTGACCCCGACCTCGACGACCGTCGTCGCGACCAGGACCGGGAGACGGCCTTCGGCGAACTGCGCCATCACGGCGTCCTTCTCGGCCGGCGGCATCTGGCCGTGCACCAGACCCACCTGGGCGCCCATGATCTTCTGCAGTTCGCGGGCGCGGATCTCGGCAGCGGCGAGATCCGCGAACTCGCTTTCGCTGACCATCGGACAGATCCAGAAGGCCTGGGCGCCGCCGCGCACGGCTTCCTGCAGCCGGGCGATGATTTCGCCCATGCGCGGGGAGGGGACGGCGCGTGTCGCGACGGGCGTGCGGCCAGGCGGCTTCTCGTCGATACGGCTGACATCGAGGTCGCCGAACACCGTGAGCTCCAGGGTGCGCGGGATCGGCGTGGCCGACATGGCCAGCAGATGGACGCTCTCGCCCTTGTCCTGCAGGCGCTTGCGCTCGCTGACGCCGAACCGGTGCTGCTCGTCGATGACCGTCAGGCCGAGACTGCGATAGCGGACGTCATCCTGGAACAGGGCATGGGTGCCGACGGCGATATCGGCCGTGCCGTCCATCAGGGCCATCAGCTTTTCGGTGCGGACCCCGCCCTTGTCACGACCGGTCAGCAGCACGACCCGCAGGCCCTGGGCCTCCAGCGGCGCGGCGATCGTCTCGAAATGCTGGCGGGCGAGGATTTCGGTCGGGGCCATCAGCACCGACTGCAGTCTGGCCTCGGCTGCATCGGCCATGGCCAGCATGGCGACGATGGTCTTGCCGGCGCCGACGTCGCCGTGCAGCAGCCGGCTCATCCGCTCACCGGACTGAAGGTCGCCGCGCACCTCCGAAAGCGCGCGGATCTGGGCGCCGGTGAGCTTCCAGGGCAGGGCGGCTTCGATGCGGTCGGCCATGGTGCCGGCCGGGATTACGGGCGCAGGCTGCGATCGGCGTGCGGCCTTGCGCTGTGCGAGGGCCAGTTGGTGCGCCAGCAGCTCGTCGAAGGCCAGCCGTCGGCGATGGGCGGACAGTGGTGACAGGTCCGCGTCACTCTGCGGGTTGTGGAACCGCTCCAGCGCCGCGCGCCAGTTGGGGAAACCCTCGCGGGCCATCCAGGCGGGGTCCTGCCATTCGGGCAGCTCCGGCGCGCGCGAGAGGGCCTCATGCGCCATCTTGCGCACGTTGCGGGCGGGCAGGCCGGCCGTGGCGGGATACACAGCCTCGGTTTCGGGGATCTCGGCGGCGCGCTCGACCGGGACGATGTAGTCCGGATGCGCCATCTGGATCTCGTTGCCCCAGCGCTCGATCTTGCCGCTGACGACCCGTTTGGACCCGACCGGGTGCTGGCGCATCAGATGCTCGCCATGACCCTTGAACCAGATCAGGGTCAGGAAGGCGGTGCCGTCGAAGCAGCGGATCTTCCACGGGATGTCCATGCGGGCCGGCTTCGTATGCAGTTCGACATCGACCGTCAGGGTGTGAACCTGGCCGTCGACGACACTGTCGACCGTCGTGGGCGTGCGATGGATCAGCGACTGGGGTCCGAGGAACAGCACGTCGCGCACCAGCGGCCCGGCGACCCGCTCGACCAGCGGCTCAACCTTCGGCCCCACGCCTTTCAGCGTGCTGACCGGGGCGAAGAGGGGGAACAGAATCTCGGGTCGCATCGGAGGGAGTGTAGCGCGGAGTTGGTGCGTCCTTCGAGACGCGATCCTGAGGGATCGCTCCTCAGGATGACGACCACTTTTGCCCGTCATGGTGAGGAGCGAGGCATCAGCCGAGCGTCTCGAACCACGCACACTGGCGCTACCTCTCAACCCGCTCTATATCCGCCGCCTCCACATGGACGAGCACCGCCTCAAGAAGATCAGGCTGCGGGCCTGGCGCCGTGGCTTCCGGGAAGCGGACCTCATTCTGGGGCCGTTTGCGGACAAGTACGTCCCGGGCATGACCTCCGCCGAGCTCGACGCCTTCGAGGCGCTGATGGATGAGGCTGACCAGGACATCTACGACTGGTACCTCGGCAAGACTCCGGTCGCCGACCATATCGATCCCGAGATTTTCGCCCTGCTGCAGGCGTTCGACCCTTCAGGACGTCCGCCCGGTGGCTGATCTGAAGTATGTGGCGAAGGCGGACGGCCGGCTCGAGCTGACCGGCGCGCCGGAGGGCTTCGACGCCCTGGTCATGGCTGACATCGCCCGGGCGCGCGGTGGTCTGACCGTGTTCGTAGCGCGGGACGGCGCCCGCGCCAGCGCCTTCATCGACGCGATGCGGTTCTTCGCGCCGGAAATTCCGATCCTGCAGCTGCCTTCGTGGGACTGCCTGCCGTTCGACCGGATCGGCCCTTCCGCCGGGATCGCCGCCCAGCGGATGGCGACGCTGTCGCAGCTGGCGCGCGGTGATTTCTCCGGCAAGGCGACGCTGCTGGTTACGGCAGCACCGGCGATCCTGCAGCGGCTGCCGTCGCGGGCCGATCTCAAGCGGGCCGGCTACAGCGCAGAGCCGGGTCAGGACGTCGCGATCGGCGACCTGGAGCGCTATTTCGCCGTCAACGGCTACAGCCGGGCCTCGACCGTATCCGAGCGTGGCGAGTTCGCGATCCGCGGCGGGGTGATCGACGTCTTCCCGCCGGGCGGCGAGGAGCCGGTGCGGCTGGACCTGTTTGGCGATACCCTGGAGTCGATCCGCGCCTTCGATCCCGAGACCCAGCGCTCGACGAAGCAGCTGAAAGAGATCGACCTGCTGCCGGTCAGCGAAGTGCTGCTCGATCCCGACGCCATCGCGCGGTTCCGCAAGGGCTATGTCTCGCGGTTCGGCGCCCCGGGCGACGACGCGCTGTACGAAACGGTCAGCGCCGGCGGCCGCCGGGCCGGCATGGAACACTGGCTGCCGCTCTACTACGAGCGGCTGGAGACGCTGTTCGACTACCTGCCGGGGGATACCCTGGTCGCCATGGATCACCTGGTCGGCGAGGCCGAGGCCGAGCGGATGGCGATGATCGCCGACGCCTACGATGCCCGCGCGAGCGCCGACCGCAAGTCGTCCTACCGTCCGGTCGAGCCGGACGCCCTCTATCTGACCGCCGAGGAACTGGCCGCGCGCGTGTCGGAGCGGCCGAACCGGTGGTTCACGCCTTTCCAGAGCGACGCCATCGGCGCCGTGGACATGGGCGCGAAGCTTGGCAGGACTTTCGCGGCCGAGCGTTCACAGGACAGCGTCAACCTCTTCCAGGCGACGGCCGATCACGCCACCGCCCGGTCCGCCGCCGGCAAGCGCGTGCTGTTCGCCTCATGGACCGAGGGCTCATCCGAGCGACTGGGGACCATGCTCTCGGATCACGGCCTTAAGCGCGTGCCGTTCTCGCCCTACTGGCAGGCGGCCAAGGCGGCGGATCCCAAGGTCCCACAGCGCGTCGTGCTGCCGCTGGAAGCGGGGTTCGAGACCGACAATCTGGCGGTCATCTCCGAGACCGATATCCTCGGCGACCGGCTGGCGCGACCGCGGAAGAAGCGCCGGGCCGCAAACTTCCTCGCCGAGGCCAGCGCCCTGACGCCGGGCGATCTGGTCGTGCACATCGATCACGGCATCGGCCGTTATGCCGGCCTGAAGACACTGGATGTGCAGGGCGCCCCGCACGACTGCCTCGAACTTCACTACGCCGGCGAGGCCAAGCTCTACCTGCCCGTCGAGAACATCGACCTGCTGACCCGCTACGGCGCGGACGGCGAGAACATCCAGCTGGACAAGCTGGGCGGCGCCGGCTGGCAGAGCCGCAAGGCCAAGGCCAAGCAGCGCCTGCGCGAGATGGCCGAGGGCCTGATCCAGATCGCCGCCGCCCGCCAGCTGAAGGCCGTCGAGGAGATCGATCCGCCGTCCGGCCTGTTCGACGAGTTCTGCGCCCGCTTCCCCTACGAGGAGACGGACGACCAGCTCAACGCCATCGCCGATGTGCTGACCGACCTGGGCTCGGGCAAGCCGATGGACCGGTTGATCTGCGGCGACGTCGGCTTCGGCAAGACCGAGGTCGCCCTCCGCGCGGCCTTCATCATGGCGATGAGCGGCAAGCAGGTGGCCATCGTCTGCCCGACGACCCTGCTGGCCCGGCAGCACTTCAAGACCTTCAGCGAGCGCTTCCAGGGCTGGCCGATCAAGGTCAGCCGGCTGTCGCGCCTGGTGCCGGCGAAGGAGGTCGCCGAGACCCGCGAGGGTCTGGCCGCCGGAGAGATCGAGATCGTCGTCGGCACCCACGCCGTCCTCGGCAAGCAGGTCAGCTTCAAGGACCTCGGTCTCGTCATCGTCGACGAGGAGCAGCACTTTGGGGTCAAGCACAAGGAGCAACTCAAGGAGCTGCGCGCCGATGTGCACATGCTGACCCTGACCGCGACCCCGATCCCGCGGACGCTACAGATGGCCCTCAGCGGCATCCGCGAGATGAGCATCATCGCCACCCCGCCGGTCGACCGGCTGGCGGTGCGGACCTACATCACCCCGTGGGACCCCGTGACCCTGCGCGAGGCGCTGCTGCGCGAGAAGTATCGCGGTGGACAGGCCTATTTCGTCGTGCCGCGGATCAAGGACCTGACGGACATCGAGCGCTTCCTGCGTGAGCAGGTTCCGGAGGTGAAGTTCGTCGTCGGCCATGGCCAGATGAGCCCGACCCAGCTCGAGGAGGTGATGAGCGCCTTCTACGACGGCCAGTACGACGTGCTGTTGTCGACCACGATCGTCGAGAGCGGCCTGGACATTCCGACGGCCAACACCCTGATCATCCACCGGGCCGACATGTTCGGCCTGGCCCAGCTTTATCAGCTGCGCGGTCGCGTTGGGCGGGCCAAGGCGCGCGCCTACGCCTACATGACCACGCCGGCGGAGAAGCAGCTGACCCTGTCGGCCGAGAAGCGGCTGAAGGTGCTGCAGTCACTCGACAGCCTGGGCGCCGGCTTCCAGCTGGCCAGCCACGACCTCGACCAGCGCGGCGGCGGCAACCTGCTGGGCGACGAACAGAGCGGCCACATCAAGGAAATCGGCGTCGAGCTGTACCAGCAGATGCTGGAGGACGCCGTCGCCGAACTGCGCCAGCGCCAGGGTGCCGAAGCGCTGGCGGATCGCGGCTGGTCGCCGCTGATCAATACCGGGGCCGCCGTGATGATTCCGGAAGCCTATGTGCCCGACCTGAACGTGCGGCTGGCGCTCTATCGACGCCTTTCGGAGGCCGAGCAGGCCCAGGACCGCGAGGCGCTCGCCGCCGAGCTGATCGACCGGTTCGGCCCCATCCCGCCGGAAGCCAGCAGCCTGTTGAAGGTCGTGGCGATCAAGGGCCTGTGCCGCGAGGCCAATGTGGCCAAGATCGACGTTGGGCCGAAGGGCGCCGTAGCCAGCTTCCGCAATGACACCTTCGCCAATCCCATGGCGCTGTTGAAATTCATCCAGGCCAACCAGATCGTCTGGAAACTGCGGCCCGACCAGAAGATCGTCATCAAGGGCGAGTGGGACACCCCCGCCCAGCGGCTCGATGCCGCCGAGCGGATCCTGACGACGCTGGCGAAACTGGCGAAAGCGTAAGCGTCAGGGCTTTATCGAGCCCTCCCACGAATTTGTCATTTTCGATCGGTGGCGCATGTATCCCTCAGCGCATAGCCTTGTTCGACGAGGCGCGGGAGGCGACGATGACCAAACTGACCATCAATGGCCAGGCGGTGACGGTAACGTCCGATCCGGACACGCCGCTGCTCTGGGTCCTGCGCGACGAACTGGATCTCAAGGGCGCCAAGTACGGCTGTGGTATCGCCCAGTGCGGCGCCTGCACGGTTCACATCGGCGGGCAGCCGGTGCGGTCCTGCAGTGTGCCGGTCGGGGATCTCGACGGTCAGTCGATCACCACGATCGAGAGCTTTGACGGAAAACACCCCGTGCAGCAGGCCTGGGTCGCCGCACAGGTCCCGCAATGCGGATTCTGCCAGCCCGGCCAGATCATGAGCGCGGCTGCCCTGCTCAATGAGAACAAGGCGCCGAGTGACGACGACATCGATGCGGCCATGGCCGGAAACATCTGCCGCTGCGGGACCTATCCGCGTATTCGCGCCGCCATCAAGGCCGCGGCCAAGGCCTGAGGGAGAAACCCGCCATGAACGCTCCCAGCCTCGACCGCCGCGCCTTCCTGGCGACAGCCGGTGCCTTCACCCTCAGCTTCACGGTTGCTGACGCGCGCGCGCAGCAGGCCGGGACTGCGCCGCCGCCCTGGTCCGCCTATCTGACTGTCGGAACCGACGGGCGTGTCGCGCTCCAGTCGCCGACGACCGAGATGGGGCAGGGGACCCACACCGCCCACGCCGCCATCATCGCCGACGAGATCGGCGTACCGCTCAGCTGGGTCAGCGTCGAAACCGCCCTGCCGTCCGATCCCTTCCGTCGGAATGGCTCCATGGGCTCGGGCGGGTCGGCCGGCGTGCGGGCGTGGTACGCGGCCCTGCGCCAGGTCGGCGCCAATGCGCGGGCCAGCCTGATCGCCGCGGTCGCCGGAAAGACCGGCGCGCCGGTCGCCGAGATCACCCTTGTGGACGGCCGGTTTCTGCGGGCCGGCAAGGCTTTGCCGGTCACGCTCGGTGAGGCGGCCGCACTGGCCGCGGGACAGCCGCCAGTGCAGGGCGCGCTGCGCGATCCTGCAACATTCAAATACGTCGGCAAGGCCACGCCCAGGGTTGATATCCCGGCCAAGGTGCGCGGTGAGCCGATCTTCTCGCAGGACTTCACCCGGCCGGGCATGGTCTATGCCTGCGCGGTCCTGGCTCCGGTGTTTGGCGGTCAGGCGGACGGGTTCGACGACAGCGCGACCCTGGTCGTGAAGGGCGTTGAGCAGGTGGTGCCGATCCCCGGCGGCGCGGCCGTGGTTGCGACGTCCCAGTGGGCGGCCATGAAGGGCGCCGCAGCCCTCAAGGTGCGCTGGAAATCCACATCAATCGACGGCCTGTCCTCCGACGCCATATCCGCCGCCATGCACATGGGCCTGGACAATGACGCCGAGGCCATCGTCGGCAAGGTCGAGGGCGATACGACCGTAGCGCTTGCCGGTGCGGCGCGCGTGTTCGAAGCGGACTACGAAGTTCCCTATCTCTGCCACGCGCCCATGGAGCCATGGTCCGTCACGGTGGAGCCGACGGCTGACGGTGGACTGGAAATCTGGGGGCCGTTCCAGACGCAGGATCGCAATCGCAATACGGCGGCGAAGGCGGCCGGCATCGATCCGTCGAAGGTCGTCCTGCATACCCTGATGCTCGGCGGCGGCTATGGCCGGCGTCTGGGCGATGACGGCACGCCGGGCGCGGTGCTGGTGGCGCTGGCCGTGAAGAAGCCGGTGAAGTTCTTCTGGCGCCGCGAGGACGAAATCGGCCAGGGCTGGTATCGCCCGGCCCAGGTCGCGCGGCTTCGCGCCGGCATCGATGCGTCGGGAAAGGTTGTCGCCCTGCATGTCCGCACGGCGGGCCCGTCGATGCGCCATACATTCTCCCCGGCAGGGCTGCCCAAGGGTGAGATCGACGGATCCTCGGTGCAGACCCTGACCGACACCCGCTATCGCACCGGCGCCTATCGGGTCGACTGGGTCCGGGTCGATCAGGCGGTGCCGATGGCCCCGTGGCGGGCTGTTGGCGCAACCCAGAACGGCTACTTCATGGAGGCCTTCGTCGATGAGCTGGCCCGGTCGCTGAAGAAGGACCCGGTATCCCTGCGGCGTGAGCTTCTGGCCCATGACCCCCGTGCACTGAAGGTGATCGACGAGGCGGCGAAGGCCGGTGAATGGGGCAAACCGCTTCCCGCCGGTCGCGCTCGCGGATTCGCCTATGTCGAAAGCTACGGCAGCCTCTGCGCCCAGGTCGTCGAGGTCTCGCTGAAGGACGGCGCTGTGACGATCCACAAGGCGACCTGCGTGCTCGACTGCGCCCAGGTGGTGACGCCGGACGGGGCCCGGAACCAGGTCGAGGGCGGGATGATCCAGGGTCTGTCGTCGGGGCTGTTCGAAGGCATCGAGATCGCCGGCGGGCAGGCTACCAACCGCAACTTCGATGGCTACCGGATCATGCGGATGAACGAGGCGCCGCATGTGGTGACCACCGTGTTCATAGAGAACAGCGAGACGATCGGCGGGGTCGGCGAGCCGCCCGTGCCGCCGGCGACGCCGGCTCTGGTCAATGCGCTGTTCGCCCTGACCGGGAAGCCGATCCGCAAGTTGCCGATCGCGGCGGCGCTGGCTAGCTGACGATCTTTCCGGCCGCGCGGGCGTCCTCGAGGAGCCTGCGCGCGCGGAGGAACATCTCCAGCCGCGTAACCGCCAGCAGGCCGACCGCGAAGACGACGAACACGTCCGTCAGGAAGGCGGCGGACAGGTGCAGCGCGCCCGCTTCCTCGCTCAGGACGGATCGCAGGCCGAAACGGATGGCAACCAGAACGACGAGGAAGATCATCGCCTCCGGCGACGCCTGCTGGTTCAGCATGTGCGTCTGCGGGTCGACCGTGATGGCCATCAGGCGGCCGCGTTGCCACCCGAGCGCCGCGCCGGCTCCAAACGCCAGGGCGAGCCAGAGCCATTCGAGGCCCTGGGGCGGGAACTGGGAGATCAGCGCGCAGGCGAGTGCGATCAGGACGAGCGGCATCACCCACATCCACTCCAGCTTCAGCGGGCGCTGCTTCTGGCCGCGCAGGAGCCGGATCGACATCACGACCACCAGGACCGCAATGCCGATGAGCGGGCCGATGGTCTCCCGGTCGAGCGCGCTCAAGCCGCCAGTTCCAGCGCCTTGTCGATTGCCTTGACCAGTCGCTCGGCTGGCTCGGCGCCCGAAACAGCGATCTTGCCGTCGAAGATCATGAACGGCACGCCCGACACACCGGCCTGGTGGGCCTGGAAGTGTTCGCGGGCGACCGCCTCCTTGTCGACGCCCTCGGAGAACGCCTGAAGCAGCCGCATCCTGTCCATACCGGCTTTCTCGCCGATGTCCGCGAGCACCACGGGATCGCCGATGTCCTTCAGTTCGGTGAAATAGGCGGCCAGCACACCTTCGAGCACGGGACCCTGAAGGCCCTCGCCCTGGGCCCAGCGAATCAGGCGGTGGGCGGCGTTGGTGTTGGGCGAGACAGGGATCTCGGCGAGGTTCCAGGTGATGCCGTCCTCGGCCGCCGCAGCATTGAGCACCTTCGCGCCCGCTTCGCGCCGCTCCGGATCAGGGAACTTGGCGGCATAGTAGTTCTTCCGGTCGACGCCTTCCTCGGGAAGCGTCGGGTCGAGCTGGTACGGCCGCCAGGTCACCGTGGCCTCAAGGTCCGGCCGCATGGCCAAAGCCTTCTCCAGCCGTCTCCAGCCGAGGTAGCACCAGGGACAGACCACATCGGCGATGAAGTCGATCTGCATGGTGGGATCTCCCGAAGGTTAGCTGGCTTCGCGCTGCAGGGCGCGGCTGGCGGCCCGCTCCAGCGCACGGGCGGCGTTCTCGCCCGGTTCGAGCTGGGCGATGCCGATGTCGAAGTCGACGGTGAAGGGTGTCTTGCCCTCGCCGGCCTCGAAGGCGGTGCAGGCGATGACCGCAGCGATCCGTTCGGCGGCGGCGCGACCGGCGGAGGCCGGGGTCGCCGGAAGGGCCAGGGCAAATACCTCCGGCCCAAGCCGGGCGGCGGTGTCCTCGACCCGCACCAGCCGACCGATCATCGAGCCGATCTGCGGAATCGCACGATCAAGGTAGCCGCCGGCGCGGGCTGCCGCGGTCTCGGGGCGGTCGGCCAGACGCAGCACGCAGACGCTCATCGGACGATTGCGCACCCGCGAGGCATGGGCCAGCCGCACCAGATGTCCGGCAAACAGGTCGCGCGTGAACAGACCTGTCGCCGCATCCATCAGCCCACTGCTGCGCGCCCGTTCCAGCGCCTTGCGGATCGACACCGCGCGTCGGTAGCTGCGAGACAGTTCGATGACCCGCTTGGCGGTCTCTGTCTCGGGTGTTTCGGGGGAGGCGACGTCGGACACGCCGCGGTGGAAGGCCTCGGCCGTGGTCACATAGCTCTCGCCGCGCAGATAGAGCAGGGCAGGGATGTGATAGAGCCGGGTGTTGCGGCGCATGCCCGCGGCGATGCTGAGCGCCTCGGAACTGTTGTCGCCGGCCCAGAGCACGACCGAGTCGAAGTCCCGCTCGTGCAGGTAGTCGAAGGCCGTGAACGCCGTGAAGGCGCCGACCACGTCTGCGCCGCTGCGCGTCAGGGCGTTGCTGAGGGCAAGGAACTGGGGCGCCGGTTCGCCGACCGCGAGGACGCGATAGGGATCAGCCTTGGGCTCGGGCAGGTCGAGGCGGCGGCCCCGCTCGGCGAAGGTTTCCAGCCGCAGCTCGAACTCTTCCTCGGCGACAGCCATCCGGACCAGCGACTCCAGCCGCAGGACGGCCTGGGCCGGGTGCAGCGGCGGGGCGAGCGTCAGGTCGAAGGCGTAGCTGTCCAGCTGTGGATCGGGATCGCCGATGGCGATGACCGGCAGCCGGCGCGGCGCACAGGCCGCCTTGAGCCGCCGGGCGAGGGTCAGGGCATCGTGACCGCCGCTGGCGACGTCGACGATGGCGGCCTCAATGGCGAGATCACCGAGCGCCGCGATGGCCGCATAGGGCCCTCGCGCCGTGATCGTGCGCCAGCCAAGCCGATCCAGCCCTTCGGCCAGCGGTCCGGCGAGCGCGTCGTCGCGCGCCACGATCAAAATGCGGGCCTGAATTGACAAGCCGTCTGAACTCCCGCCCTTGACGCCGCCGGGCCCCCGTCGGCTATCCGCTGCGCGTCAGGATTCGCAACGGTTCACCATAGCAGAGGCAAGGGGCCGGCATAGCGATACAGCGCCGCAGGAGGCATCGGATGAGCGATAAACCACTGGCCGGACGGGTTGCAGTCGTCACTGGCGCCTCAAGCGGGCTTGGCCGTCGCTTTGCGCACGTGCTTTCAGACGCCGGCGCGGCCGTCGCGCTGATGGCGCGGCGCACTGACCGGCTTGATTCGGAGGTCGCCGCGATTGTCGCAAAGGGCGGCAAGGCCATCGCGATTCCGCTCGATGTCCAGGACGTTGCAGCCATCGGCCCGGCGTTCGACGCCGCCGAGGCCGCCCTGGGGCCCATCTCGATCCTTGTCAACAACGCCGGCGTCGGCGGCGACGGCATGGCCATGGATATGTCGGTCGAGACCTTCGACCAGACCTTTGCGGTCAATGTGCGGGGCGTTTACTTCGGGGCCGTCGAGGCAGCCAAGCGGATGATCGCCAGCGGCGAGGCCGAGGCGGGCGAGGCGCGCATCATCAACATCGCCTCGATCGCGGCGTTCAACCAGCTGCCCGGGCTGAGCGTCTACTGCGCCTCCAAGGCCGCCTGCGCGTCGCTGACCAAAGGGCTGGCCCGCGAATGGGCGCGGCCGCGGATCGCGGTGAACGCCATCTGCCCGGGCTACATCGAGACCGAGATCAACAGCGACTGGTTCCACACCGAAGGCGGCCAGAAGCAGATCAAGGGCTTCCCGCGCCGCCGGCTGATGGATGAGGACGTGCTGGACGAGGCCCTGCTGATGCTGGCCGGCCGGAGGGCGCATTTCATCACCGGGACACTGATCAGCCTCGACGACGGGCAGACGTTGTAGGCGGCTTGCCTGACCATGCGTCAGCGCCTCTAACTCTCTCCCAAACGGGAGAAACACCATGGGCAAGGGTCCGCTTTCGGGTCTGAAGATCGTCGAGTTCGCCGGCATCGGGCCGGGGCCGTTCTGCGGCATGCTGCTGTCGGACCTTGGCGCCGACGTGGTGCGGGTCGACCGCAAGGGCTCCGGCCGGGCCTCGCCCGCCGATGTCACCAGCCGCGGCCGCCGTTCCGTGGCGCTGGACCTGAAGTCGCCTGACGCCATTGAGGCGGTGCTGAAGCTGCTGGAAAACGCGGACGGCCTGATCGAAGGCTTCCGTCCCGGCGTGATGGAGCGCCTCGGTCTGGGTCCGGATGTCGTGCTGAAGCGCAATCCGAAGCTGGTGTTCGGCCGGATGACGGGCTGGGGGCAGTTCGGGCCCTACGCCAAGGCCGCCGGGCACGACATGAACTACATCGCCATCACCGGCGCGCTGCACGCGATCGGCACGACCGAGAAGCCGGTGCCGCCGCTGAACCTCGTCGGCGATTTCGGGGGCGGCGCCCTCTATCTGGCGTTCGGCCTGATGGCCGGCATCATCCACGCCCGGGAAACCGGTGAGGGGCAGGTGATCGACTGCGCGATGAGCGATGGCGCGGCCTCGCTGATGGCCATGTTCTACGGCTTCAAGGGCGCGGGCATCTGGAAGGATGAGCGCCGGAGCAACCTGCTCGACGGCGGCGCCCACTTCTATGACACCTACCAGTGCTCGGACGGGAAGTGGATCTCGATCGGATCAATCGAGCCTCAGTTCTACGCACTTCTCCTTGAAAAGACGGGGATTACCGATCCACAGTTCGCCAATCAGATGAGCCGTGATGAATGGCCGGAACTGAAGGCCAAGCTGGCGGACGTGCTGAGCAAGAAGACCCAGGCGGAATGGTGCGCGATCATGGACGCGACCGATATCTGCTTCGCCCCGGTGTTGACGCTCGATGAGGCGCCCAACCACGCGCACAACGTCGCCCGCGAGACTTTCGTGACGGTCGAGGGCGTCGTCCAGCCCGCGCCCGCGCCACGGTTCTCGGCCACGCCGGGCGCCATTCAGGGGCCGCCGCCGAAGATCGGTGCCCACAACGACGAGGCGCTGGGTCAGTGGGGCTTCTCCGCTGCCGAAGTCGATGCGCTGCGGGCATCCGGCGCGATCTGATCGACAACGCCGGCTGCCAGAAGCGTTCAGCCACGGTTCAGCCGGCCGATTCCATCTTCGCACCTGTAGCCGGTCGTCCTGCTCTCCCGTCCCTCGAAGCGGCGCTCGGTTACACAGGAAGAAGGCAAGGTCATCCTGTCAGGCGCGTCGTGGCCAAAGGCCGCGGCGCGCCTTTGACGTTGCGCAGCAGGGGCCGCGCGGGCAGGGTCTCCGGATGTCGACTGCGAAGGACCCGGACGTTCCGGGAAAGCTGGACCTGGATCCCGTGCACTGGGCGCGCGCGACCCTGGACGTGCTGGGCAAGGCCCTGCAACGCCTCTGGGGGCGGGACGTCATGCTCTACGTCGGCGGCGTGTCCTTCTGGATCATGCTGGCCGTGTTTCCGCTGCTGGTCATTGCGGTGGGCCTCTACGGGATCCTCGTTTCGCCCGAGCAGGTCGCAAGTCAGGCGGCAGCCCTGGCGCGCATGTTGCCGGCTGACGCCAGGAGCCTGTTTCAGGGCGAGCTTCAACGGCTCGCGCATGCGCCCCATGTCGCGGTCTCGGCCCAGAGCCTGGTCGCGCTGATCATCGGGGCCTATGCCTCCCATCGCGGCTACAAGGCGCTGCTCGCGGGCCTGTCCTTTATCCATGACGAGGAGAACCAGCGCGGGTTCGTCAGCTTCAATGTCATGGCGCTGATTGTTCTGGTCGCTTCACTGGTGCTGATGGGTCTGGTCTCCGTCCTGTTCCTCGGCCTGCGGGTTGCGGCGACGGCCTGGGGCCTCAAGCCGCTCGCCGGCCTGAGCTGGCTCTACAGCGAATGGACCTGGACCAGTGTCTGTATGCTGCTGGCCATGAGCCTGATCTACCGGTTCGCCATGTCACGCGAGCCGGTCGCCTGGCGGGCGTCGATCGTCGGCGGCCTGGCCTCGGCGGTACTGGCGCTGGTCGCGTCCTGGCTCTGCGCAATCTATGTCGAGCAGATCGCCCATCTGGGAGCCACCTACGGTTCCGTCGGTACCGTGGTCGTGTTCCTGATCTGGCTGAGCTGGAACGTGAACGCCCTGTTCTTCGGCGGGGCGCTGGCGACCGAGATGGAAATCGCCCTGCACACGCGGAAGATCAAGCCGGTCTTGAGACGACGAAAAAAAGCCCCGGCGGCGGGTTGAGTTCGCCGCTGTCGATCAGGGTGTAACCCTTCTCGCCGGCGAAGTGGGGCACGTCGATGCGGGCCATGGGATCGTCCGCCAGCAACCTCACGACAGCGCCCGGACCAGCCTCGTCCAGCGCCCGCCGCAGTCGCAGGGTTGGCACAGGGCAATGATGGCCGCGGGCGTCAACGAGGATGGGGTCTGTCATGGTCTCTGTGCGGGAAGGCTGCCGGACTGCAGCGCCTCGTAGGCTTTCCGCAGCGGGCCTGTAAACGCCGGATCGCCGGCCAGCGTCGGCGGGAACATCGCCCCGATCGCCAGAAACGCATCTACGCCGCCCGCGCGGCCGACCAGCCGCAAGTGCTCGGCCAGAGGATCAACCACCGTCAGACCGACTTTCGACTGCCGCTCGACGAACAGCATCCACGCCGCCAGCCCGACGACCAGACGTTCGACCGGTCGCGCCGCCGCCAACGCGTCGGAGACGGTCCCGAGAATCCGGATCGGCAGCTTCTGCGAACCATCCCAGGCGATCTGCGACAGGCGATGGTCGATGGCCGGGTTGCGGAACCGGCCCAGAAGGGCGTCGACATAGGCCGTGATATCCAGTCCCGCCGGCGCGCTCAGGGTCGGGGCGATGTCCCACAGCATCATCGCGCGGACGAGGCCCGCGAGCGCTATGTCGGCCATCGCCTCGCGCACCGTCTCGTGGCCGCGCAGCAGTCCGACATAGGCCAGCGTCGAGTGGGCGCCGTTGAGCAGGCGCAGCTTGGCGCGCTCCCAGGCCTCGACATCGTCGGTCAGGGTCACGCCAACCGACGCCAGGTCCGGTGCGTCGGGGCCCAGGTCATCCTCGATGATCCACTGGGTGAAGGTTTCGCGCTGGATCGGCCAGGCGTCGTCCAGGCCGGTCAGGTCCCGGACGCGGGCGCGCAGGGCGTCGTCAGTGGCCGGCGTGATACTGTCGACCATGGAGCAGGGGAAGCGGGCCTCGGTCTCGATCCAGCGAGCGAGCGGCGGCTCGCGCACCTCGGCAAGCCGAACTACGGCGGCCATGAGCTTGCGGCCGTTGGATGGAAGGTTGTCGCAACTCAGCGTCACGAACGGCGGGAGGCCCGCCGCCCGGCGGCGTGCGAGTCCTTCCACCAGCCAGCCGATGACACTGACGGGCCATTCGGGCGCTGCGAGGTCATCGCGGATGTCAGGGTGGTCGAGGTCGAGTGTCCCGTCGGGCTTCAGGCAGTAGCCCTTTTCGGTGACGGTCAAGGTCACGACGCGGGTCTCCGGCAACGTCAGCCGTGCGGCGACCCTGGCAGGATCCTCGCTGGCCACCAGCAGCTCGCGGATCGCCCCTATGGTGCGGACCCGCGTCGTCTCACCCAGTTCCAGCAGCGTGTAGAGCCCGTCCTGCGGGCCGAGGGCATCGCGCACGCCAGCGGTCTTCAAGGCCACGGCGCTGATCGCCCATCGCGGGTCACGGGCCAGCAGATAGTCGATATAGGCGGCCTGGTGGGCGCGGAAGAAGGCGCCTGGGCCGAAGTGGACGATGCCGATGACCGTCGCGTCACGATCGTATGCCAGCGAGCGCGGCAGGGTCGCCGCCGACAGCCGCGTCACAGGGTGACGCCCCGCTTCCAGAGCGCGATCTCGCGCTCGCCATTCTCCTCAGCCCGGGTCGACCGGCCTGACGCCGTCGCCAGGATCAGATCCATCAACGCCTCACCGGCGGCCGCCATGTCGACACCGCCCAGGACGACTCCGGCATCAAAATCGATCCAGCGTGGCTTCCGCCCGGCCAGGGCTGAGTTGGAGGCGATCTTGAGCGTAGGGGCCGGAAAGCCGAGCGGCGTGCCGCGCCCGGTCGTGAACAGCACCACGGTCGCGCCGGCCGCCACCAGGGCGGTGGAGGAGACCGCGTCATTGCCGGGGGCCTCCAGCAGGGCGAGGCCGGGTTCGCGCACCTGCTCACCATAGGCCAGCGCCTGGGTCAGTACGGCGTGTCCTGCCTTCTGCACCCCGCCCAGGGACTTCTCTTCAAGCGTGGTGATCCCGCCGGCGATGTTTCCGGGAGACGGGTTCTCGTGAACCGGCTGGCCCTGCTCGAGGAAGTGGCGCTTGAACCCGTTCACCAGCCCGGCCGCGCCATCAAACACCGCCCGGCTGACAGCGCGGTCCAGCAGCAGGTGCTCGGCGCCGAAGATCTCGGGGATTTCAGTCAGTACCGGCGTTCCGCCCGCGGCAGCCAGGGTGTCTGCGACGTGACCGACAAGCGGGTTTGCCGTCAGGCCGGAGAAGCCGTCGGAGCCGCCGCATTTCAGTCCGATCACCAGGTCCGACAGCGGGCAGGGGACGCGGCGGTCCCGTTCGGCGATGGCGACCAGATCAGCGATCGCCGCCAGACCGGCTTCGAACTCATCGCCCTCGCCCTGGGCCGTGAAGGCCCGGATGCGAGACCGGTCGGGGATGTCGCCGAGCAAGGCATCGAGCTGGTTGGATTCGCAGCCAAGACCGAGGATCAGAACCCCGCCGGCATTCGGGTGTTGTGCCAGCGCAGCCAGCATTCGCCGGGTCGCGGACAGGTCGTCGCCCAGTTGCGAACAGCCGAACGGGTGCGGGAAGGCATGGATGCCGTCCACGCGGCCGCCAAATTCCCGCGCTGCGGTCTCGGCCAGCCGCCGGGCAGTGTTGGCAACGCAGCCGACGGTGACGAGGATCCAGATTTCGTTGCGCGTGCCGACTCGTCCGTCGGCACGGCGGTAGCCGAGGAAGGTCCGGCTGTCCGCGACCGGGGCTGCAATCGCCGCTGCACCCACGAAGCGGTAGTCGAGCTCTCCTGCAAGGCCGGTGCCCAGGTTATGGCTGTGGACATGGTCGCCGGCCGCGATGTCTGCGGTCGCCAGGCCGATGGGAAAGCCGTACTTGCGCACGGGCGCACCGGCGGCGACGGCCGTCAGCGCCAGCTTGTGACCCTTCGGAATGTAGGCCCGCGCGATCACGTCGCCGACCCGCTCCCCGACGGTGATGTCGCGCACGGCTGTGGCGACGTCGTCACGGGGATCGACGCGGTGAACGGCGGCGGTCACGGGCAAGGCATCGGCCATGGGTAAGGCATGACTTCCTCCGACACCGGTGTCAATCGAACCTGGGCAGCCCGCTGGCATGTCACACGCGGGCGGGCTATCACAGGTCAGACAGCCTTGCCGGAGTCTCCGCTTGAGTCCCAGGACGCCGAAGCCCGCCGATGATGCCGCCCTCGAAGGCGGCCGGCGCAGGGCCACGATCAACGACATCGCCCGGATCGCGGGGGTCTCGAAGAAGACCGTCTCGCGGGTCATCAACCGCTCGCCGTCGCTGCGCCCGGAAACGCGGGAGAAGATCGAGGCTGTCATCGCGAAGTACGGCTATGCGCCCGACCCGCAGGCGCGCGGCCTGGCCTTCCGGCGGTCGTTCCTGATCGGGCTGATCTACGACAACCCCAACCCGCAGTATGTCGTGAACATGCAGCTGGGCCTGCTGGACGGCATGCGCGGGTCCGGCTTCGAGCTGGTGGTCCACCCCTGCGACCGCGGCAGCACCACCCTGGTGCCCGACATCCGCGCCTTTATCGAGCGACAGAAGCTGTTCGGCGTGGTCCTGACTCCGTCGGTATCGGAAGACGAGGGCGTGGCGGCGATGCTGCGTGAGATCGGTTGCGAGTATGTGCGCGTCGCCTCGGTGGCCGTCGACGAGGCCTCCCATTCGATCGTCACCCAGGACCGGCACGGCGGCCTGCTCGCCGGGCGCCATCTGGCGGAGCTGGGTCACAGGCGGGTCGGGTTCATTTCCGGTCCGCTGACCTTCCGCTCGTCGCACGAGCGGCGAGGAGGCTTCGAGGAAGGGCTGTCCGAGCACGGTCTGACCCTGGCGGCCGAGCACGTCGCCGAGGGCGCCTATACGTTCGAGTCCGGGCTGGAGGGCGCGGCGAAACTGTTGGCCCTGCCGAACGGCCCGACGGCGATCTTCGCCGGCAACGACGAGATGGCCGCCGGCGCGCTGCACGCCGCCCGGCGGGCCGGACTGTCGGTTCCGGAGGACTTGTCTGTCGTGGGCTTCGACGACTTCCAGATTGCCTCGCGCGTCTGGCCCCCGCTGACCACCGTGCGCTCGCCGACCCGCGAGATCGGCCGGCTGGCCTCCGAAAAGCTCATCGGCCAGGCCGGTGACGACAAGCGCGACCCGGCGGACCGGTTGCCGTCGCTGGTGGTGCGGGAGTCGACGAGCGGGCCGAGGGGGTAGAACAGGATTGATCGCGCGTTCAATCCTCATACTGAACGGGCGTTCCATCGAGGTGCAAAGCGCCAGGCGCTCGCTTCAGATCGCGACAGAGGCATCGGCGGCGTGGGCGAAGGTTTGTCTGGGCGCGCCCCGGCGCGACCCCGACGTCGGAAGTCCTTGATCGAATGAAGCAGTACTTCGGCGCCAGATGATGACGCGCTGGAGAGTGTCGGACCTTGCTCCGTGATATGACACCGGTTACCTAGCGTGCATGTCCACCCCGCTTCACCTCCACGAGGACCGCCTGTTTCCCGCCGAGCCGGCGGCGCGGGGAGTGGCGCGTGAGCTGTACGCGGAGGTGAAGGGGCTGCCGATCCTGAGTCCGCACGGGCATACGGACCCGGAGTGGTTCGCGACCAACGACCCGTTCGGCAATGCCGCCGAGCTGTTGCTGCAGCCCGATCACTACCTCTACCGCATGCTCTACAGCCAGGGTGTCTCGCTGGAGTTGCTGGGCATTCCGGCCCACGGGCGGCCTTCGGATATGGATCCGCGCGAGGCTTGGCGGCTGTTCGCGGCGAACCAGCATCTGTTCCGCGGCACGCCGTCGGCGATGTGGCTGGATCACGTGTTCGCCGAGGTGTTCAACTTCACCCAGCGCCTCAGCGCCGGGACTGCCGACGCCCATTTCGACGCGATCGGCGCGGCTCTGGGAACCGACGCCTTCCGGCCCCGGGCGCTGTTCGAGCGCTTCAATATCGAACTGCTGGCCACGACCGAGGGACCTCAGGAAGACCTGGTCCATCATCGCGCGATCCGCGACAGCGGCTGGCCGGGCAGGGTGGTCACCGCCTATCGGCCCGACCCGGTGATCGACGCCGAGCATGAGCAGTTCCGCCCCGCGCTGGAGGCCTTCGCCCGCCTGACCGGGCAGGACGTCCACAGTTGGCAGGGGTATCTCGAGGCGCACCGCATCCGCCGGGCAGCCTTTGCGGCGCTGGGCGCAACCTCGACCGATCATGGCCATCCGACGGCGGCGACCGCCGATCTGCCGCAGGCCGACGCCGAGGCGCTGTTCAGCCGGATCATCGCCGGGCCCGTTTCACCGGCCGAGGCCGAGCTGTTCCGCGCCCAGATGCTGACCGAGATGGCCCGCATGAGCCTCGACGACGGGCTGGTGATGCAGATCCACCCCGGCAGCTTCCGCAACCACAACCGGATGCTGTTTGAGGGTTACGGCCGGGACAAGGGCGCCGATATCCCGACACAGACAGACTACGTCCGCGCGCTCAAGCCGCTGCTCGACGCCTTCGGCAACGATCGGAGCCTGTCGGTGATCGTGTTTACGCTGGATGAGACCGCCTACAGCCGCGAGCTCGCCCCGCTGGCCGGCCACTATCCCTGCCTGAAGCTGGGTCCGGCCTGGTGGTTCCACGACAGCCCCGAGGGCATGCGCCGGTTCCGCGAACAGACCACCGAAACCGCCGGCTTCTACAACACCGTCGGTTTCAACGATGACACCCGTGCTTTCCTGTCGATCCCGGCGCGGCACGACGTGGCCCGGCGGGTGGACTGTTCCTTCCTCGCCCGCCTGGTGACCGAGCATCGCCTGGATCTCGACGAGGCCCGGGACGTCGCTGTCGACCTTGCCTACACCCTGCCCAAACGGGCCTACAAACTCTGACCGACCCGGAGCTCCGACATGTTCAACAAGACCTATCACGCCACCCATCCCGACATGATGGAGCTGGTGGACAACGACCAGCTCCGCGACCGCTATCTGGTCACCGACCTGTTCGTGCCCGGCGAGGTGATGCTCAACTATTCGCACAACGAGCGGTTCGTCATCGGCGGGGCGGCCCCGATCGATGCGCCCGTCAGCCTGCCCGACCAGACCGAGCCGGCCTCGGCCGCCGGCCATCCGTTCCTGGAGCGCCGCGAGCTCGGCCTGATCAATGTGGCTGACGGCGCAGGCAGGGTGACGGTCGACGGAGTCGCTTACGATATCGGCCCCAAGGACGGCCTTTATGTGCCGATGGGCGCCAGGTCGGTCGTGTTCGAGAGTGTCGATCCAGCCAATCCTGCCCGCTACTATCTCGCCTCGACGCCGGCCCATGCGGCCTACAAGGTGCAGAAGATCTCCATCGCCGACGCTACGCCGCTCGAGCGCGGTTCGCTGGAAACGTCGAACGAACGGACCATCTACCAGTACGTCATTCCGGGCGTCTGCCAGTCGGCGCAGCTCCTGCTGGGCCTGACGATCCTGAAGACCGGCAGCGTGTGGAACACCATGCCGCCGCACCTGCATGACCGGCGGTCGGAGATCTATTTCTACTTCGGCCTCAAGCCCGATGAGCGGGTGTTCCACTTCATGGGTGAGCCCGATGCGGCGCGCCACATCGTGGTCGCCAACGAGGAAGCCGTGATCAGCCCGCCGTGGTCGATCCACATGGGCTCGGGCACCGCCAACTACGCCTTCATCTGGGCCATGGGCGGCGAGAACCTCGACTACACCGACATGAACGTCCTCGACATCTGCCAGCTGAAATAACTTCCCCCGTCTTCCCGGCGCAGGCCGGGATCCAGATGAAACTCACTGAACGCTCAGACTGAATCTGGGCCCCGGCCTGCGCCGGGGAGACGGAGGAGGGGCGTTTCAAGCCTTGGATATCCCAATGCGCAGTCCCTTTGATCTCAGCGGCAAGGTGGCCCTGGTTACCGGCGCCAATACCGGCATCGGCCAGGGGATCGCCGTGGCGCTCGCCGCAGCGGGGGCTGACATCGCCGCTGCCGGCCGGTCCGCGCCGACGGAGACGCAGGCTGCTGTCGAAGCGCTGGGCCGAAAGTTCGTCTCGATCCAGGCGGACTTCGGCTCGACGGAGCCCGTGGTGCGGGTGGTCGAGGAGACCCTGGCAGCGCTCGGCGGGATCGACATCCTGGTCAACAATGCCGGCATCATCCGGCGGGCGGACTCGATCGACTTTTCAGAGGACGACTGGGACGCGGTGATGAACACCAACCTCAAGACGGTGTTCTTCCTGACCCAGGCCGTGGCGAAGGTCATGCTGGCGAGCGGCGGCGGCAAGGTGATCAACATCGCCAGCCTGCTGAGCTTCCAGGGCGGCATCCGGGTGCCGAGCTACACCGCCTCCAAGAGCGGCCTGGCCGGACTGACCAAGATCCTCGCCAACGAGTGGGCGGCGAAGGGGATCAACGTCAACGCCATCGCGCCCGGCTATTTCGACACCAACAACACCGAGGCCCTGCGGGCCGACGAGGCGCGCAACAGGTCGATCCTCGAACGGATCCCGGCCGGCCGCTGGGGCCAGCCCGGCGATATTGGCGGGGCGGCGGTGTTCCTGGCGTCGTCGGCGAGCGACTATGTCCACGGCGTGACGCTGCCGGTGGATGGCGGCTGGCTGGCGCGTTAATCTGCGGGGACATGTCCCCTAGACCAGCGAATTCAGCCAATCCTCGAGATTGGTCCAGCCGTCGCCATTGCGGTCCTGGGCGCCATCGGAAGCGTTGGTCGGATCGAACCCATGCGACCGTTCCCAGTCGTCGGGCATGCCGTCGCCGTCACAGTCGATCCAGGCCGGGCCGCTCTTCAGCACGGGCCAGCCGCCGACCTCGGTCTGGCTGTTGATCAGCCCGCCTGTCCGGTTTCGGACGCCGGCGACGATCCGCTGGTCCACCGCATCGCGGGCCTTCGAGGCCCCTGCGCCCGCCAACACGCGTTCGAAGGCGCGGGCAGCCGTGTCGGTGGCCAGACCGGAATCGGCCAGCGGTGCAGGCGCGCGATAGTCTGGGCCCGGCGTGCAGCCCACCAGGCTCCAGGGGTCAGCCGGCTCGATCCCGTTCATGGCGTTGCCGGCGAAAAAGGCGCGGGCCACCGGGTTTTCTTCGCAGAAGGCGAGGGCGCCCTCGCTGTCCGGTCCAGGCTGGTACCAGTTGGCGATGAAGTCGTAGCCGGCCCGGGAATCCGTGTCGGCATTGTAGCCCGCCCGACCGCCGCCCCAGTTGTAGAAGACGTTGTTGCGGAACTCGAACAGCGGCCCCTCGGGGTCGATCGCGGCGCTGTTGTAGTTCCCTGGCCGGGGCATACGCGCCTGGTGATTGGCCCACAGATTGTGGTGCCAGGAAAAGCGCGCGCCATGGCCGCCCCGGATCAGGCTGCCGTAGCCGTGCCTGCCCTTGAGATGGACCGACGCGTTCAGCGACTCCGCGATCAGCGACCACTGGACCGTCAGGTCATGAATACCCTCTTCGGGCGGGCTGTAGCGGCTACCGGCCGAGAGGGTTTCGTCGACCGACCAGCTGGCCGAGACGTGGTCGATGATGATCCGGCGGCCCCGCGTGATCGACAGGGCGTCCTCCTGCACGCCGGATTCGTCGCCGAGCCGGACGCGCAGGTAGCGGACGATCACGTCGTTCGCGGCGATGATCAGCGGCTGGCCGCGCAAGGTGATGCCGTCGCCCGGTGCGGTCTGGCCGGCTATGGTGATGTTGGACCGGCTGATCTTCAGCGGGCTCAGCAATGTGATCGTGCCGCCCAGGTCGAAGACCACCGTGCGGGGCCCCCTGGCCTCGACTGAGGCGCGCAAGCTGCCCGGGCCCGAATCATCGAGTGTGGTGACGTGAAAGACGGCCCCGCCGCGTCCGCCGAGGGCATAGCGCCCAAAGCCTTCCGCTCCCGGGAACGCCACCTGTTGCCTCGTAGCCGGGGTTGCCGACGCGCTGGCCACGGAGGCGATCGCGAAGGCCAGAGCAGTCAAGGGCTTGAGAAACAAGGCAGGGCTCCGATATCGCGGGCCGGTTCTGCGGCCTGGTTCGCTCATGGCGAGAAAGTGACGATGGTGTGGCGCGAATGACTTGTCATTGGCATCGGTCTTACGGTATCCATATCGATGATACCGGTGTCAAACAGATTGCATCTGGAAATGACACCGGTGTCACCCCGATCGGCGGCGCGGAGCGCGGTCGACGATCAGGGCGGCTAATGACAATCACCGGCGGCGGAGATCGCCGGGCAAACGCGCCGTAGGGGAGGAGTTGGACGTGTCGAATGCTAACCGTTCGCGTCAAGGGGGTCTGCGTCTCGGCGCCTCTATGGCCGTAATCGCTTTCAGCCTGGCGACCGCCGGCGCCGTTCACGCGCAGGATGCCGCGCCAACCACGACCGCAGCGGACACCGAGGTCGACGCCCTGGTGGTGACCGGGTTCCGCGGCAGTCTCGCAAGCGCCCTGACGACCAAGCGGCTGGAAACGGCAATCGTCGACGCCATCAAGGCGGAAGACATCGCTGACTTCCCCGACTCCAATCTCGTCGAAGCCATCCAGAGAATCCCGGGCGTCTCGATCGACCGCGACGCGGGCGAGGGCCGCACGCTCACCGTTCGCGGCCTTGGTCCCGATTTCACCCGCACCCGCATCAACGGCATGGAAGGCCAGGCGACGACCGGCGGCACCGACAGTTCGGGCGGCGCGAACCGCGGACGCGGGTTCGACTTCAACGTCTTCGCATCGGAACTGTTCAACAGCGTGACGATCCGCAAGACCGCCTCGGCCGAGGTCGAGGAGGGCTCGCTCGGCGCGACCGTCGACCTGCGGACCAGCCGACCGTTCGACTACAAGGGGATGAAGCTCGGGGGCTCGCTCCAGTACGGCTACAACGACCTGTCGGAAGAGTGGGACCCGCGCGCGGCGCTGCTCTACAGCAACACCTTCTTCGACGGGAAAATCGGCGTGCTGGCGTCCCTGGCGTACAGCCAGCGCAGCTCGTTTGAAGAAGGCTTCAGTTCGGTTCGCTGGGAACGGGCGACCGACAACGGCGGCTTCTGCAGCCCGTTCGGCTTCGCGCCGCAGAACCCGGCCAACAGCGGGGCGACCGGCAGCAGCGCGGCCAACTGCGCGACGGGCGTCGCACGCCCGGCCAATACCGCAGCCAACAACACCGCCTACACCACCGCCAACCAGGCGACCGTGTTCATTCCCCGGCTGCCTCGCTACGGTCGCCTGGTCCACGAACAGGACCGCACCGGCTTCACCGGCGCGATCCAGTATCGCCCGACGGACTCCACCACCATCAGCCTCGACGTCCTCTATTCCGACCTGAGCTCGACCCGTCAGGAGAACTTCCTCGAGTCGCTGTCCTTCAGCCGGAACGCGGCGGCCGCCGGCAAGACGCAGATCCACGTGGTCGACGCCTTGATCGACCCGTCGGGCCAGCTGGCGCGCGGCACGTTCAACAACGTCGATGTGCGCAGCGAGCAGCGGTACGACGAACTGCAGACCCAGTTC
Organism: uncultured Caulobacterales bacterium; assembly: GCA_903858185.1. Taxonomy (GTDB): domain Bacteria; phylum Pseudomonadota; class Alphaproteobacteria; order Caulobacterales; family Caulobacteraceae; genus Caulobacter; species Caulobacter lacus. The sequence goes on along the minus strand of CAIOHT010000090.1, from coordinate 9,697 downwards.
ACGCAGTACACCTTGACCCTCGAGCAGGACTTCGGCGACCGGTTGAGCATGCGCGCCTTCCTGGGCACGTCCGAGTCCGACTTCCAGAACCCGATCCAGACGACGGTCACGTTCGATCGCCAGAACACCCAGGGCTATTCCTGGGACTTCACCGGCGGGAACAACAGCACACCGCTGATCAACTACGGCTTCGACGTCGCCAACCCGGCCAACTGGTCGTGGCGCGACACGTCGCTGGGCAACGCGACGGCGGCGCTGCCGCGGTCGGAAATCCGGATGCGTCCGAACGGCGTACTGACGACGTTCAACGCCGCGCAGCTCGATTTCCAGTGGGAAGCGACCGACTTCCTGACGATCAAGTTCGGCTACAACTTCAAGAAATTCGAATCCGACTCCTTCGAGAACCGTCGCGCCGACGAAACGGTCGTGCCGGTCCTGCCGGTCGGCACGACCATCGCCGACATCTCGCAGTTGCTGTCGGGCTTCGGCCGGAACCTCGACATGCCGGGCAGCAACGCCACGCAGTGGATCGTCCCGAACCTCAATGCGATCACCAGCCTGTTCAACATCAACTGCAACTGTGACACCGGCGTCGCGGGTGGGAACTTCACCCTGACCGGCATCACCAACGGCAACGCCCGCGGCGGCAACCGCTTCATCAGCGAAGAGAGCCGCGGCTACTATATGCAGGCCGACTTCCGGACGGACATCTTCGACATGCCGCTGCGCGGCAACTTCGGCTTCCGTCAGGTTGAAACCAGACTCTATGCCGAGGGCTACAGCTCGACCGGTGGCGGCACGCTCGTGTCCGGCGCCAACAATTACGAGAACACCCTGCCGTCCCTGAACCTCGCCCTCGACGTGACGGACACCGTCATGGTCCGCTTCGGCGCCGCGAAGGTCATGGCCCGCCCGCAGATCGGCAACACGCTGGCAGGCACCAACTACCTCGTGCCGACGACCTCCCTGGCGGCGAGCGGCCCGAACTTCACGGCCAGCATCGGCAACGTGGACCTGGCCCCCTTCCTGGCCAACACCTACGATCTCAGCTTCGAATGGTACTTCGCGCCCGAGTCCATGTTCTCGGTGTCGCTCTTCAAGAAGGACATCAACAGCTACATCCAGATCATCCGCCAGGACCTGCAGTACCAGGAACTGACCGCGATCAATCCGATCGCGTTCGCTCCGGCGCTCTGCATCGGGGCCTGCACGCCCACCCAGGTGTTCCAGTTGACCAGCGCGGTGAACACCGATGGCGGCCCGCTGACCGGCTTCGAGATTGCCTTCCAGGCCCCGTTCAGCTTCCTGCCCGCGCCGTTCGACCGGTTCGGCATCCAGGCCAACTACACCCAGGTGAAGTCGGAAATCGACTACTGCGACACCACGGTCAACGCGCTTTGCACCGCGTTCATCACCGAGGATCTCGTGAACCTCTCGCCCACGGCCTACAACGCCACCCTCTACTACGAGGATGACCGTCTGAGCGCCCGGGTGTCGGCCGCCTATCGCGAAGGCTACCTGCAGAACATCCCGGGCCGGAACGCCAATGCGCTGGAAGGCAAGCTTGACAGCTTCAACGTCGACGCCGCCGCCAGCTGGAAGGTCAGCCCGCAGGTCAGCCTGACGTTCGAGGGCCTCAACCTGCTGGACACCTTCAACCGCCAGTGGGTCGGCAGCGACGACCGCCAGAGCACGTCGGTTTACCACCATACCGGCCGGCAGTTTAACTTCGGCTTCAAGTACACCTTCTAGTTCAACCTCCTTGCGCAGACTGGGCGCCGGGCACACCCCCGGCGCCCTTCTTTTTTCCACCATCCGGCGTAAGGCTGGACAAGGCGCGAGGACGTGAGAGACACCCATGACCAAGGACCGCATGGCCGTACTGGCCGCCATGATCGATCAGGGGGTCATCCCCGTGTTCTATCACCCGGACGTGGAGACCTGCGTCAACGTCATCCAGGCCTGCGCCAACGGCGGAGCCCGCTGCATCGAGTTCACCAATCGCGGTGAGTTCGCGGCCCACACCTTCCTTGATGTCACCCGGCATTTCGCAAAGGCCGACCCGAGCGTGATCATGGGCGTCGGCAGCATCGTCGATGCGCCCACAGCCGGCCTGTTCATCGCCAACGGCGCCAAATTCGTCGTCGGGCCGATCCTCAACGCCGAGGTCGCCCGCGTCTGCAACCGGCGCATGGTGCCCTATAGCCCCGGCTGTGGCAGCGCGACCGAGATCAGCTACGCCCAGGAGCTGGGCAGCGAGATCGTCAAAGTGTTCCCGGGCGAGAGCGTCGGCGGGCCGACCTTCGTGAAGAACGTTCTGGGGCCGATGCCCTGGACCAAGATCATGCCCACGGGCGGGGTCGACCCCGACGAGGCGTCCCTGCGGGAATGGTTCGGCGCCGGCATCGTCGCCGCCGGCATGGGCAGCAAGCTGATCACCAATGACCTGCTGAAGGCAGGCGACTGGGCGGGCATCGAAGCCCGTGTGCGCAAGACCGTGGATCTCATTCGAAAGATACGGAGCGAGCTCGCGTGAGCGAAAACGTCCTCAACATCCGCCCGGCCAGCGAGACCCGCTGGGACTGCGCCTCGTTTGGCGAGGTGATGCTGCGGTTCGACCCGGGCTTCGGCCGGGTGCGCAATGCCCGTCAGTTCCATGTCTGGGAAGGCGGCGGCGAATACAACGTCGCCCGCGCCATGCGCAAATGCTGGGGCAAGCGCGCCACGGCGGTGACGGCGCTGCCGGTCAACGATCTCGGCTGGCTGGTCGAGGACCTGATCATGCAGGGCGGCGTGGACATGAGCCACGTGGTCTGGCGCGAGTTCGACGGCCTGGGCCGCAACACCCGCGTCGGCCTGAACTTCACCGAGAAGGGCTTTGGCGTCCGGCCGGCGCTCGGTTGCAGCGATCGCGGCCACAGCGCCGCCTCGCAGATCCGCCCCGGCGAGGTGAACTGGGAGAGGCTGTTCGGTGAGGAGGGCGTGCGCTGGTTCCACACCGGTGGCATCTTCGCGGCTTTGGCCAGCAACACCGCCGAGGCGGTGATCGAGGCGGTCGAGGCAGCCCGCAAGTACGGCACGATCGTCAGCTATGACCTCAACTACCGCGCCTCGCTGTGGAAGAGCCAGGGCGGCAAGCCCGGCGCCCAGAAGATCAACCGCGAGATCGCCAGATACGTCGACGTGATGATCGGCAACGAGGAGGATTTCACCGCCTGCCTCGGGTTCGAGGTCGAGGGTCTCGACGAGCACATCAGCGAGATCGACCCGACCAACTTCAAGAAAATGATCGAGACGGCGGTCGCGCAGTACCCGAACTTCAAGGTCGCGGCCACGACGCTGCGCAATGCGAAGACCGCCAGCATCAACGACTGGTCGGCCATCCTTTACGCCGGCGGGCAGTTCTATCAGTCGATGGAACGCAACGACCTGGAGATCTACGACCGGGTCGGTGGCGGCGACGGCTTCGCCTCGGGCCTCGCCTACGGCTTCATGGAGGGCAAGGGTCCCCAGGCCGCCGTCGAGTACGGCGCCGCCCACGGCGCTCTTGCCATGACCACGCCCGGCGACACCTCGATGGTCCGCGCCGCCGAGGTCGAGGCTGTGATGAAAGGCAAGGGCGCTCGGGTTATCCGGTAGCCGCAGAGGCGGAAGGGCAAATCCCGGAATCAGCCCTTTGGCCAGCTCACCCAGGCCATAAAGGGTCATCAGCCCGATCAAGACGGTGAAGAACCAGTAGAGGACCGGATTGTCCCGCCCGTCTGCGTAGCGTGGCGGAGGAACGAGCGCGCCTCAAGCTCCGACCCTGACGAGAGTCTGGCCGGACCGCATCCCCCCGGCTAGGCTCGGGTTGAGGACAGGGAGTTCGCCATGACCATCTTCCATCGGATCGCTCTGGCCCTGGTCCTGATGCTCGCCGCCGGCTCCTTCGCCGCCGCCAGGGCTCCTACTGAGAATGCGCGTATCGCCGCCATCGTTGCGCGGGGCGAGCTGCTCTACGACTACGACCAGGCGGCCTGGCACACCACCGATGTCATGGTCGAGACCGTCCCGCGCAAGCGGCTGGCCGAGATCAAGGGCTGGCTGGTCGAGCCCGACGGCGGCGGTCTGTCGGTGCTCTATTACGGCTACGATGGCGAGGCGCCCTACGGCGTCTTCCGCGCAGGATTCCGCGACGGCAGGGTCGTCGAGCCGGTCCTGATCGCGGCGGATGCGCCGGAACGGACGCTGACCCTCGTCGAAAGGCGCATGGCCGACGCCCGCAGGATCGCGGCGGCGAGCAATCCTCCGGCCTGTGTTCAAAAGCCCTTCAACACGATCATCGTGCCACCCGCTTCGGAGACCGCGCCGGTCGAGGTCTATCTGCTGACGCCGCAGGTCAAGGCCGGGGCCTATCCGTTCGGCCTGCACTACCTGGTGACCGTGGGCGCGGACGGGAAGGTCGCCTCGACACGCCCCTTCATGAAGAGCTGCATGGTCCAGGCGCTGCCAGCGAACGCGGTCGCCGCGATGGTCAGCCATATGCTCGATCCGATGCCAACGGAGATCCATGTCTGGCTGTCGCGCTGGATCGGCAAGCCGGTCTACGTGATGATTTCCGATCCGGGCCAGCTGTGGGAAGTCACGGGCGAGGGGATGCGCAAGGTCGATCGCCCCTGACCGGTTAGCCCACCGCCCGTTCCCAGCGCGGCTGAGGGTGTCTGGTCGGAGGATGGGCCGTAAGCCGCGCTGGTCAGGACGGGTCCCTAGGAGTCTCCGGCCGCCTGGTCTGGCTGCCAGAGTTCGATCGCGTTGCCTTCCGGATCGTGCAGCCGCGCAAAGCGGCCCACGCCCGGCATGTCCCACTCCGGTTTGGTGATAACTTCAATGCTGGCCGCCCGCAGCGAGGCGCAGAGGCCGTCGATGTCGTCGACGCGCAGGTTCAGCATCCATTGGCGATCGGCCGGGAAGTAGTCGGTATCGGCCTTGAACGGCGAGAAGACGCTCGGGCCCGCCTGGGTCTGCCATTCGCCGTAGGGAGATGAACCCACGCCGAGATGGTCTGCATACCAGGCGGTCAACGCCTTGGGATCCTTTGCGCGGAAGAAGATTCCGCCAATGCCTGTCACGGCCATGGTCGCCTCCCGGGGTTCAAACCGGCACAAGCTTTAGCAGGCCTTTCGGCGTCGCGCACAACAGCGGCGGCCTAGAGCGCCACCGGCTCCATCTTCGGCGTCAGCAGATGGATCACCAGGATCGCCAGCAGATAGACCCCGCCGCAGACCGCGAAGATCGGGCCGTAGCCGCCCATACCCTCGAGCACATGGCCGACCGACTTGGCCATGACCATGCCACCGATGCCGCCGACCATGCCGCCGATACCGATGACAGAGCCCACGGCCTTCCGCGGGAAGACGTCGCTGGGCAGGGTGTAGAGGTTGGCCGAGAACGCCTGGTGCACCGCAGCCAGCCAGCCGACCAGCAGGGTCGCGACCCACAGGTTGGTGACGCCGGTGATCATGAAGTAGGGCAGGGCGCCGATGGCGAAGATCAGCAGGGTGGTCTTGCGCGCCCGGTTGATGCTCCAGCCCATGGTCATGAACCGCGAGGACAGCCAGCCGCCGCCGACGCTGCCGACGTCCGAGATGATGTAGACGATCGCCAGCACAAGGCCGTAGGTGCCGATCTCGCCCAGGTGGAACCCGCCGATCGACAGCTTCAGGTCGAAGGTCTTCTTGAAGAAGTCCGGCAGCCAGAACAGCAGCATCCACCAGACCGGATCGATGAGGAACTTGCCCAGGGCGTAGGCCCAGGTTTCGCGCCTTGTCAGCACGCTGAACCAGCCGACCTTCTTCTCGTCGTCGGCCGGGTCCTGTTCGATGTGCGCCAGCTCTGCCGCGTTGACGCCCCGGGCCTTGCGCGGCTCGTTGTAGAGCGCGAACCAGGCCACCAGCCAGAGCAGGCCGATCAGACCGGTGATCACGAAAGCCGCCTGCCAGCCCCACAGCAGCATGATCGCCGGCGCCGCCAGCGGCGTGATGATCGCCCCGATGTTGGCCCCGGCATTGAAGATGCCGGTCGCGAGCGCGCGTTCCTTCTTGGGGAACCACTCGGTGACCGCCTTGATCCCGGCGGGGAAGTTGCCGCCTTCGCCGATGCCGAGCAGGATGCGGACCGCGAAGAAGTGGCCCAGGCTGCTGGCCCCGGCATGGGCGATGTGCGCGACCTGCCAGATGATGAAGGCCGTGGCATAGCCGATCTTGGCCCCCACCCGGTCCACGAAGGCGCCGAACAGCAGGTAGGACACCGCATAGGCGGCCTGGAAATAGAAGACGATGTCGGCGTAGTCGGTCTCCGACCAGCCGAGGTCCTCGGAGATGAAGGGCTTGAGCACCCCCAGCATCTGCCGGTCGACGTAGTTGATCACCACGGCGGTGAACAGCAGGGCGCAGATCACCCAGCGTTGGCGAGTCATCCGGCCTTCGGATGCAGCAGCGGCTTCCGCCATGACGTTTCGACTCCCTAGCGGGGGCTCGGTCTCGCGATCTCTGCGGTGCAGAGGATCTCGCCGAACTCACCAAAACTGATGCGGGCGGTCTGGCCCGCCGTGATCTCGTGGATGCCGGTCGCCGCGCCGGTCGTCACGTACATGCCGGCTTTCAGCGGCAGGCCGCGCGCAGCGCAATGTCCGAGCAGGAAGGCCAGCGCCGGGGCCGGTCCGCCGGGGACCGAAGCCGCCGCGCCCGCGCCGACGGAAACGCCGTCGATGAAGGTCTCGCAGAGGAGGGATGCGTCCGCGCGATCCCGCCAGTCGGGAATCTCCGGCCCGACGATCAGCGCTGCGTTATTGCCGAAATCAGCGGCGACGACCGTCGAGCCCAGATCGTTGATCGTCTTCAGCGGGCTGCCGGCGAACTCGACCCCGATGTGCAGGGCGGCGGTGATCGCCAGCGCCTCGGCCACGGACCAGTCGGTCTTGCCCACAGGGGCATCGGATGCGAGGCGATAGACAAACTCGGCCTCGACCGCCGCAAAGCCCCCGGCAATCACCGGAAGGCGGACGGTTTCGCCGCGCAGCGGCAGGCGCAAGGCCTTGCGGAAGCTGGGGCCGCCGATCCGTTCCTCGCCCAGCCGGCCTTGCAGCTCGGGCGGCACACGGCCGACTTTCCACCCGGCGATATCGTCAGGATAGAGGCCGACAGCGATGTCCTGGATGGCATAGGCCTCGGCCAGGCTTGCCGGGATGGCGCCGGGGAAAGCCGGCAGCGATCGGGCGGCCAGCCGCGCGGCGACGAAGGCGCGCGCGATCTCGACCGGCGTGGCGCCGGTCGTCGCGGGAGTCATTGAAGCGCTCGCCCCTGCTGTCACGCCTCTTGTCCTCCCCTACGCGATGGCCCCAGTTTCAGGCTCTCGATTGTGTCTAGAGGAAACCGGTGTCATTTTCAACGGCATGCGGTGCGAAGACCCGCGAATGAACCGAAGTCCGGGAGTGAAACACATGTTGAGACCTGTTCTGATCGGCCTTGGCGTGAGCCTCGTGATGGCGTCGGCGGCCCTGGCCCAGTGGCCCTTCGGCAGGCGTGATTCGTCGCCCGCGACTCCGGCGGCTCCTGTCCAGCTGGCTTTCCCGGGTGCCCAGGGCTGGGCAGCGACAACGCCCGGCGGACGCGGCGGCCAGATCCTGCGGGTCACGACCCTGGCCGGGGAGGGGCCTGGTTCGTTCCGCGAGGCGGTCGAGACCAAGGGACCCCGCATCGTCGTGTTCGAGGTCGGCGGCGTGGTCGATCTTGGCGGCAAGACCCTGACCATCCGCGAACCGTTCATGACCATCGCCGGCCACACGGCGCCGTCTCCAGGCGTGACCTTCATTCGCGGCGGGATCGACATCGCGACCCACGACGTCGTCGTGCGTCACATCCGGGTCCGCCCCGGCGAGGCGGGCTTCCCGAAGAAGAGTGGCAAGGACTTCGACTCCATCTCCACCCAGGGGATCGCCTACAACATCATCGTCGACCACTGCACCCTGACCTGGGGTACCGACGAGAACCTGTCGGCCTCCGGCCCCCGGTTCGTCGGCAAGACCCCGGAAGAGTGGCGCGCGGGCACCTCGCGCAACATCACCTTCTCGCAAAACATCATCGCCGAGAGCCTGCGCTACAGCACCCACGGCAAGATCGAGCACTCCAAGGGCACCCTGGTGCACGACAACGTCACCGGCATCCTGATCTGGGGGAACCTCTACGCCCACAACTACGAGCGCAATCCGATGCTTAAGGGCGGTGTCTGGGCGGCGATCGTCAACAACCTGATCTTCAACCCCGGCCAGCGGGCGATCCACTACAACCTGATGGCCGAGGAATGGGGCGCCAATCCCTGGCAGATCGGCAAGCTGTCGGTCGTCGGCAACGTTCTGCGTGGCGGCCTGGACACGCCCGAGGGCCTGCCGCTGTTCATGCTCGGCGGCTACGCCGACGTGGAGTACTTCGGTCGCGACAACACCGCCGTGGATCGCTGGGGCCAGCCGCTGCCGATGTTCGGCCGCTACACCACCACGCCCGCGAAGATCATCCTGATGAACCGGGCTCCGGTCTGGCCCGCCGGGCTGGTCGCAATCCCGGTCGAGCAGGTCCAGCAGTGGGTGCTGAAGAACGCCGGCGCCCGTCCCTGGGACCGCGACGCCTACGACGTCCAGCTGATCTCGGACGTCGCCGAGGGGCGGGGCAACATCATCGACTCCGAGAATGATCTCCACGGCTACCCGGTCTATGCGCCGACCGCTCGCCCGTTCGTCGACGCTGACTGGAACCTCGAGGACATGACCCCGAAGCGTCCGGAGCTGCTGGATTCGGGGGCAAAGGCGAAGGGGACCTGAAGCCGCGGAGCGAAGGGGCAGGGGCGTTGAGGCAGGTCCCGGCCAGGCGCCGCAGCTGTCGATACAGGGTGCGCGCGCGGAACGGATACGCGTCTGTTCCCGGCGCGTCAGAGTTCGTATCGACGCCGTGCGGTGCTGCATTCGGGCCACAGGAAACCGCGGCTGGCGCGGTCGCGCGCCAAATCCCGGAAATCGGGCAAGTCGCCGCTGGAAAATCGCCGATATCCGAGGTTGGTCTGGAGCTCGCGCGGCGCTCGCGCGTGAGATCCTGTGAGAAGGCCCGACGATGGCACCGGCACGACTGACCCGCCTGAAGGAACCTGCGGCGACCGAGAACGCGCTTGACGCGACGCCGCAGTCGATCAAGGCCGCCGGATGGTCGGCGGGCGGCGGCGCCAGCGGTGGCGCGGCCGCCCCGACGGTCGGAGGCAGCGCGCCGGCGCCGACCGCGCCGACAACGACCGGCGCCCTGATCCTCGATCCCAAGGCCGTCGGCGACAAGCCGCAGGCCTTCGCGGGGACGGGCGGGCCGTCGGTAGCGATCCAGCCGGTGGCGAGGGTGGGGTCGGAAATCCTCGTCAATACCGCCACCGCCGGCAATCAGACTGCCTCCCAGATCACGACCCTGTCTAACGGCGGCTTCGTGGTCACCTGGACGGACGGCAGCTTTGGAGTCGGCGGCGCGACCGGCGATACGAACGGCAACGCCGTCAAGGCCCAGGTGTTCGCCGCCGACGGCACGCGGGTGGGGTCGGAACTCCGAGTCAACACCGCCACCGCCGGCGGCCAGGATCAAGCCCAGATCACCCCCCTGTCGAACGGCGGGTTCGTCATCACATGGCGTGA